>CANNAV010000121.1 GCA_947502585.1 uncultured Pseudovibrio sp. | reverse complement strand
GAAGATCAAATCATGGCTCCGCAAATACTCGCGGCCATGTAACCGGTAAGTTCAAAACGCCGGAGAACAAATTACACTACTTCCGTGGACAATATCTCTCGCTTAAATTCAATGTAAGAAAAAAGCATGCGGTGCTGAGCGGCGGTTACGGTGTTTCCGCGCAGCAAAGCTCAATCGTGCAGCGGCGGTTTGAATGGGCTCTGGAAACAAGGGACTGGTGTGGGGTTGATGAAAGATGCGGTCTGGGATGATGGAGCCGTCAATCGCTGTCTTTGCTTCCGTAAATATATGGGAGTATTAGGTTGCGGATCCTCAGATCAACCAGTTCCTTTTGAAAGGAGATGGATGACTTTTTCTTTTGGGCCATCTGCAAGAATACGCCCCTTATCCAGAATGATTAGCCTGTTGATAAGAGAAAGCGGCGCGGTGCGGTGCGTGGCAATGATCAGGGTCTGCTGAGCAGTGACTGCGGATGAAAGAGCTTTGATAAACTGCTGTTCGGTCTGGCCATCCATCATGCCCGTTGGTTCATCCATATAAAGTAGTTTGGGTGAGCCCATGAATGCTCTGGTGAGGATGAGCTTTTGTCTTTGGCCAGATGAGAGATCACGTCCACCTTCCTCAATCAATCTGGCAAACCCGTGCGGATGGGCATCGATAAACTCCAATGCTCCGGAGTGTTCGCTTGCTTTTACCAGTTCTGCATCGGAGGCTTCGGGACGGCCTAATTTGATGTTGTCTCTGATTGATCCGGAGAAAAGGCTTGCATCCTGCCCGATGTAGCAGATGGACCGTCTCAGCTCTGTAGGTGCAAATTGCTGATGGTCCAGACTGTCAATAACGTAACTTCCTGCCTCCGGAGAATAAAGGCCGCTCAAGATGCGGCCCAGAGTAGATTTACCAGAGCCGACAGGTCCGAGGATAGCGATGCGCTCCCCTGCGGAAATAGATAGGTTCAGGTTTCTCAATGTTGGCTCTGCAGTCTGCGGATAGGTGAAGCTCATGTTTTTAAGAGAAATTTGAGCGTGATCAATGGGTTTACTCAGATGCTTGGAGGCCCATGGTGTTTCTCGCGGCAACTGATTGATGGCATCCAGTCTTTGGTAAGCAGATTTGACCTTTTGGAACCGCGCGAGATAGCTGGAGAGTGTTGCAAGTGGGGATACAGCTCTTCCCCCCAGGATTACGCAGGCCACAATCCCACCTGTGGAGATAAGCTTTTCTGAGAACAGGTATGCGCCGGTGACCAGAAGAGCGACCGTAGTTAATTGCTGCAGAAATACAGTAAGATTTAAAGTCGTGGCAGAAATTGATCTGACTTTGTTCTGCGCTGTGGCCGCTGCGGCTGTAGCACTTTCCCATTTTCCCAGGAATTGCCCTTCTGCGCGTTGGAGTTTGATTGTTTCCAGACCGTAGAGACTTTCTGCCAGCAGTGCATTGCACAAGGTGGCGTCAGCAACGGTTGCCTCCACAGCTTTCTTGAGCGGGAACTGCATCAGCAATCCAATTGTGACAACGCTCAGAATTGCAGCAAGAAGCGGATAAACCATGGGGCCACCAATATACCAAATCAGGCCAAGGAACATGCCGAGGAAAGCAAGATCTGTGATGGCAGCTATTGTTGCTGACGTCATGAACTCGCTGAGGGTATCGAACTCACGCATTTCGTTCAGAAAGCCTGCTGTGCTCGTTGGGCGATGCGCCATTTTCAGGTGCATTGCCTGATCAAACAATCTGGAAGAAATTATCAAGTCAGCCCGTTTGCCCGCAAAGTAGATTAAGGAAGCACGTAATGACTTCAATAGCAGATCGAAGAGCAACGCGCCTGCTACGCCAAGGGTGAGAACCCAGAGTGTCGGAAAGGCCGAGTTGGGTAATACACGGTCATAAACGTTCATAATGAAGAGCGGAGAGGCCAGTGCGAGCAGGTTAATGAAGGCTGCTGCAAGCGCAACGAAGGCGTAATCTCGTGCAACAGCTTTAATGCCACCGAGGAACCAATGGGAACTTTCTTCTTTAGCGGTTTGTTTCTGTGAGCTCTCTGGCTTGTAAAAGGGTTTTGCAACTATGATTTCTCCGCTGCAAAGGGCCTGAAGTTCTTCCGGCTTTGCCAGTACGGCACCACCATCTGCATGAGGCAGGGCAACCGCATAGGACTTCTCATCGTACTTCTCCAGAACGACCAATGCGCCACCGGATCTGAGCAGGAGGACTGCGGGAAAAAGGAGAGAGGAGAGATCTGTGATTTTCTGGTGAAACGACCTGGTAGAAAAGCCTGCGCGTTTGAGAGCCTTTTGCAGCAACGCTGCTGTGAGTTTTCCATTTTCCAGCGGAAGGCCGGCGATGAGGTTTTCTGAGTTGGCTGGCATGTTGTGCTGAACCAGCAGAATTTCGAGACATCCCCGCAATGGATCGATGTCGATCAGCTCTGCCGGGTGGGTATCTGATTTGGCATCCTCTGCAGGTTTTGTGCTTTCAGGTTCCCGTTTTGCCTTTTGGGTTTCATCTGGCGTGACAACTAAAGCCGGGGATTCGAAACCCGGGTCAGACTCATTGTGCGAGGAAGGTTCTTCAGCCGTCGCTGTCTTCTCCTTTCTTGCGGAAGGCAGTGTCTTTTCTTTTCTTGTTTTCGGTATGGCTGTTTTTGTCAGTTCCAATCTGCAATTCTCCGCAATAGAACCCCGTAGTATTCAGAAAAACCAAGGAGGGTTACCTTTGGTAAGGATAGCTTGATTCCGGTTGGTCGTGTGCCTCCGGAACTTGTTGGGGAGTTTCTGGGGGGATTATCTTTGCGTCTATTAGATCTGATGGAACGGGTCACAAACTGGATGAGGCCCGGCTCTGGAACCGAACGACTTCCGCCTGGTACTGCTCAGGTGTCAATTGGTTTGGAAAATGCTGTGGTTGAGCGAACGCGCTTGTTGGTCCTGATGATTGGGCTGCTTTTGATTTCATTTGTGTTTTGGGCTGGTTGGGCGCAGCTGGAAGAAGTCACCCGTGGAGAGGGGCGTGTCATTCCATCTGCGAAGGTACAGATCATTCATAGTCTTGAGGGAGGTATTGTCAAAGAGGTACTCGTAACGACGGGTGATATTGTCAGCAAAGGGGACATCCTGATCCGTTTGGATTATACGGGGTTTTCTTCCAGCCTGGGTGAGCTGGCGGCAAAGCAACTGGCATTGGAGATTGCTCGTGAACGTCTGGAGTTCCAGTCTGTCTGGCCTGAGCGTGGTGAGGAGCTGACCTATAAGGACCATTACCACGGGAATGCTCAGCAGATTGTTGCCTCGGAACTTTCTCTTTTTCAAGCCAGCCTAGAAGGTTTGAAAGGCCAGGTCGCAATCTATCGTTCGCGCGTTGCACAGCGTATGGCGGAACTCGAAGCTTCAAAGAACCAGAGACGGAAGAGCCTTAATTTGTTGCGCCTTGCAAATGAAGAACGAGAGTTGAAAGCACCGCTTGCTGAAAAGAAGATTATCCCCCGTACAGATATGCTCAAACTTCAGCGTGAAATTGGAAACCTTGAAGGGCAGGTAAATACACTTCGGGTTACAGAGGGACGTCTGCAGGCTGCAGTTGAGGAGGCCGAACAGGAAATTGCAGTTGTTTACACCAGGTTTCGCCAGGCTGCACGTGATGAGCTGAGTGAGGTGCAGGCTCAGCTTGACATTATTGCAGAAGCGTCCAAAGGGATCGGTGATAAGGTTGATCGTGCAGATATTCGCGCTCCTATGGACGGCATCGTCAACACGATTGATGTGAGTACAATTGGCGCCGCGGCCTCACCTTCTCAGCAGCTTATGACCATTGTACCCGTTGAGGATGTTTTGCTCGTTGAGGCCAGGGTTAAACCTCAGGATATCGCCTTTATTCATCAGGGACAGCAAGCGCTTGTTAAGCTTAGGGCTTATGACTTTTCCATCTATGGTGGTCTGGATGGAAAAGTTGAAGGAATTTCTGCAGATACTGTTTACGATGAAAATACTCGGGAGCAGTTTTATTCCGTAATTATCAAAACCAGGCAAACAGAGTTAGAAAATCGCAACAAGAGTTTACCCATTCTGCCGGGGATGGCTGCCTCTGTCGATATACTCACTGGAGAAAAGAGTCTTCTTTCTTATATTCTTAAGCCAGTCAATCGTGCACGTGAGGCGGCGCTAAGAGAACGGTAATGCGTTGTGGCTCTTCCGGAGTGCCAGGGTAAGCACCGTAAAAAACGTGGGTTATTGCGACGGAGCTGTGTAGGAATAGTGGTGCAAGCCGCTTTTCTGACTGGCACTGTGTCCAGCAGGTCAACTGTGCAACCCAATAACCTACGGTTAAACTATCAGAACTAAGTGTGCCGCAATCGTCTGTTTTTCCCGATGAGATTTAGAAATCTAAACGCCATAGGGAAGCGGGAAAACTTCGGGTTGTTTGGTTCGATTGAAATTGGCGGCGGCAATAGCCGGGCCTATAAAAATGGCAAGCGGTGCTGCCTGAGTGCGACCAGCAACTTGCAACCTTAATGGAATGTTTTGCTGGAAATATGCGGTGTGCAGGTCCCGTTGATTGCTGGTCTCGCATCATCCGTAGTGTGGGGCAAAACAAGTCACAGCGACAGCTTTCGCTGCATAAATCTTACATCAGTGAAAGTGCCGGATATGATTCTCAGGCATCACCGCCGGGCAGGCGGATGTCTGGCGTACTCCTTTACAGTTTCTGGGGTTGCTTGGTGATTGTGAGGACTATGCGATTGCCAAGTATTTCAGCTTGTTGGCGCCGGGCTATGATGAAGAAGAGCTTCGGCCTGTTGTGGTTAACGATAGCAGACGCCAGGTCATACATGCTGTGACCACTTTTCAACTTCAGGGCAAACGTTATGTGCTGGATAGTCTGAGGCCAGTTGTGAGTAAGGAAATTGACCTGCTCCATTATCAGCCACTGTTATCCATGCAACGGGATTTGCACTTTACACATTTCAGAACGGTAGAGATACGGCAACGGTTCCGGGCTCAGCGCAGAATTGGATAACTGTGCTGAACGTTGAGTTTTCTATGCGCCTAGCAGCTCTTTTGAGTTCTCATAAGCAAGGATTGCTCCAGCTAAGTCTTCTAATGCAGTACCAACAGATTTGAAGTATGTGATTTCATTATCACTTATTCTGCCGATGTTGTTACCTCTTGTGAGGTCGTAAAGATCGGCTTGAACTTCCTCAGGCTTCAACGTGCCGTTCGCAAGTGGAATGGTCAGGTCTCCTGCCTCCTTCATGGCGCCTGCACGGGTGTCAACAAAAATACGTGAGCGGGAGACTGCTGTGTCGTTTGCTTCGCGCATATTTGGAGTGAACCCACCCACAAGATCAAGGTGACACCCATCAGACAACCATTCGCCTTGTATAAGAGGATCATTGGACAGCGTTGCAACGGAAACGATATCAGCGTGCTTCACTGCTTTGGGAAGGGATTGTTCTGCTACGACCTTTACGCCAAGTTTCTCTCTTAGTTCTTGCGCATTATTTTTTGCTTTCTCAAAGTTACGGCCCCAGAGGGTTACGGTTTCAATCTGCCTTGTTGTGCAATGCGCCTCAATGAGATTTGCAGAAAGACGGCCCGTGCCGACCATTGTCAGGGTCGCTGCGTTTTTGCGGGCAAGGTAATCTGCGGCGAGTGCTGAGGCTGCTGCAGTACGGCGCGCTGTGAGTTCGCCGCCATCAACCAGCGCAAGCGGTGAACCAGTTTTTCCGTCCGAGAGCAGATAAGTGGCGGAGACCGCAGGAAGACCGGTATCTGCATTACCCGGAAATACGCTTGTGAGTTTTACGCCGAAATAAATGCCTGATTGCCAGGCAGGCATGAGCAATAAGGTGGCATCTGCTTTATCCGGTACACTCATGGTATGATGGTACCGGGCAGGCATTTCGCAGCCTTCTTTGAACATTGATCTCAATGCCTCGACAAGTGGCCGAAAGGGCAGGGCGCTTTTGGTCTGGGTGTCGGACAGATGCAACAAATTTGCTTCCCCCTTATAATCTGCGAATTGATACTCTGATATCTCATAGGACTAGCGGGCGGTGGATGTGTTTGTCGCTCGAAAACTCAGGAGAAACGAGTTGTATGCACAAAAAAGCCCACTGCTTGAGTGGTGGGCTTATTAGCTTGTGGCTCAGCGTACAGAATACACGGAAGAGTATAAATCGGCGGCTTTAGATCGACATTATGAGCCGGGGGCTACATTGAGCAAGGTAGCAAAGGAACCTGGACGAACGCTAGGTCAGCTAAAGATGTGGTGCCTTGAAAGGGAAGCGGCAGGGTCACAAGAGGTCAAACGCCGCCAGCAGGCGGATGCGGCTGAAATGACCAGGTTGCGTAAAGATAACAAGCGTTTTGAACTGGAAAACGAGATCTTACACAAGGAGTTGGATTTTTCCCAGCAAGGGTTAGGAAATCATGAGGAACAAGTATCTGTTTATTGGGCATTGTCAGTTTGTTTTGGTTTGGATGCAGAGAGGATCTGCAAGCCTCGTTATGCACACAATTCACCCGTGCAGCCACACCGCTGGCTAAATGCGTCAGCGCGTGCATGACGGCAGGAGGCAGCGGAAAGGCAATGACGTTTGGGGCGAAAGAGAACAGCGATCTGATCGTGTGAGGATAGTAACTTTTGTGTCTGTCCTGGAGCCCTGAAACGCCATGATCTTCTCTCGTCGTCGTGTTTGACGATGAGAGGCTTCGAATCGGTTATTCAGGCCCGTGTGCGATCTCTTTCTTAGCCGTTTGACAGGAGCCAGGCTTGTCTGTGACCAGTACCCGTGGCATGCCCCAGTGCCTGAAAAGCTTGTAAAAGAAGTGTTTGGCTGCCTGTTTGCCCCGCCGTGATTGCAGTAGAGTGTCAGGAACATCGTCATTTCCGTCGATTGCACGCCCAGGGCAGTGGGTGACGCCACCAATCCTTACCGGCAGTTCATCAGGAGACCACTTGTCATTGGGCGCGGGCCTGTCCCGACGGATTTTGCCAGCATACAGATGCCTAACTATTCCACCCGGTGCGGGATCGTCTCACAGCTCAGCAGGACTCCTTGCGAACCTATGAGATCTTCAACATCCCGTAAGCTCATTGCAAATCGATGACAGGTCCACACGGCATAACCAAGGATGTTATGCGGGAAACGGTAACCTTTCAGGGCAGGTAAAGTATCGGGATAAATCATAAAACCCGTTTAACAAAATCTGTGCCTCCAAACAACCTGCCAATGCCATAGAAACATAACATCCGCGATACTTTTGAAAGGTCGTTCGTCAGGGTGATTCAATGAAAGTGCGGGCTGTTCTCGTTTGTCAGGAATGCTATAGCTGTATTTCGATTGCTCTTGTTGGAGGGCGGAGCAAAATGCGGACAAAACATGCTCGGCTTTGCCTTCACTGTCCTTGCTACTGCGCACAGTTTTCCCACCCATAGAGAGATGACCGGGGGATAATGCGTGATCCGATCTGGTGCCTGGGTCGCTGGTCAGGTTGCCAAAAGCTTGTGCCATTGCATCAGGATCAGGAATGCGCAGGAGTTCGGTAAGCGTTGCATGGCGATGGGATTTCAGATGACGTGGGAAGCCAGGGCGTGTGAGCTGGTTACGTGACTGGTTGCGTCCCAAATGAAACGCTGCCAGCATGCCTCAACGACCACTGAGAAGAGATAGCAACATCAGGCCCGGCAAAGCTTCCGGCGGATGTTGAAGGCCCTGTTTGCCACGTGGATCAGGGATTTCTCTCAATAAAGCTCTCAGAGATTTTGCTGGTTTCTTGCAATGATTTGTCATGAAACCATAGATTCAGAATTCAAACAAAAATTCAACAGGTTAATGAATATTCATAATCGCCCTGATCGTTCCAATCATATCCAGTAGTTCCTGATCCCGGCGCTCCTGAAGCTGAACCCATACCTGACGCTCAGGTTGGGAGGACCTGAACCTATAAAACCGGCTGCGGGAGACATCCGGCAACCGACACAGAAGAGAAACCATATAGTCATTGGCATGGGCGGCAATGAACAGATGCTTGTTGCTCATGTTATCCTTTCGCAGCTGTGCCAGTTCGGTGGCATCCGCCTGTTGCCTGCGCTGACGTTAGCCCAGGATCCTTTGAAACCTTGCCAGGGGTTGCGCCAGCTTCATAAAGCTGATCAACTGCAGCGGAATTAAACTCTTCCGTGTACCTGCCCGCCTGGTGCCCATTCCCATCTCCTCAAACAGTCAAATTGAATATATTCGATTGTCCGGTAACTGGGAGGAACTCCAACATAAGCGGTTGCGCGGAATGAGACAGTTGCTTATGCATGCTGTTGATATATCATAGCCGGGTGGCAAGTACTCCCTGGAGGATAATATGTCTGGGAACGTTACCTTTCATGATCTGGAAGACGCAAGTGTGTTTATCACTGGTGGCGGGGCAGGGATCGGCGCAAGCCTCACTGACGGCTTTATGCAGCAAGGTGCCAAAGTCGTGTTTGTACAACGTTCTGATGCCACAGAATTTGCTGTGCAGATGAAGGAAAAGCACGGTGTTGCACCCCTGTTCATCAAATGTGATGTCGCCGACATCAATGCTTTGCAAGATGCAGTCAGGCAAGCTGAAGAAGTACACGGCCCCGTTACTGTTCTGGTGAACAACGCAGCCAACGATACCCGCCACACTCTTGAGGAGTTCACGGTAGATCAGTGGGATGCGTCCATGGAAGTCAACTTGCGCCCGCACTTCTTTACTGCTCAGGCCGTGGCCGCAGGAATGAAAGCAGCTGGTGGAGGGGCTATCATCAACTTCTCTTCCATTTCTTACATGATGGGTAACGCAGGCTATCCAGCCTACGAAACGTCCAAAGCAGCCATCACTGGCTTGACCAGAGCACTGGCACGCGAACTGGGACCAGACAACATTCGCGTCAACGCCCTGATGCCTGGCTGGGTCCTCACACAGCGCCAGAAGGATCTGTGGGCAACACCGGAAGACCTGAAAGCCCACTTGGGTCGTCAGTGCTTGAAAGAGCATCTGGATCCGGAAGATATTATTGATGCAACACTGTTTCTGGCATCCAAAGCCAGCCGGATGATGACCAGCCAAGCCCTTGTCATCGATGGCGGCGTCGTTGTCACAGGCTAAAGTCAGGATAGTGGGTAGGCACTACCAGCGACGCTGATGGGTTGGATGCCCACCACGGCGCGTCATAATGTGCGATAAAGTACTCCCTGGGCTGAGTTACCTTGGCGCTTTTTCAGATGGGTGTGTCAAAAGGGGCGCAGCGCATCTTCCGGCAGGGTCTGCAATATGTCGGCATGAGAAATCCACACAGAACAGTTAGTCTCACGTTTGATGAGCGCACAGCTCCTGAATCGACTTGACGTCGCCGCAAGGTGGCCGCGCTTGTTTGGAAGCGTGCCCGCGCGTATTTGCGGCTGTATGCTGGTTACGATGCCAGAATCACCTGTGAAACATCAGAGGTAGGCTTTACAGTGCTGGCAGAATGGCGACTTGCCTTTGCTGGTAGGGGATTGTCGTTTTTCTGGCTGAAGGATTCCGGTAAGCGTGAGGGGTATCTGTCTGTGGAACAGGAGCAAGGTGTAAGAGCGCATTTTACTGAGCATCCTGCCCGCAAGGCCGCTGAGATTTGCGCGATATTCTGACCAGGCATGGCCAGAGCTACAGCGTCCCGGGAGCCGCCAGGCTGATGCGCCGTTTGGACTTTACCAAGAAGCCCGACCCCTTGCCGCGCAGGCATACGAGGCCAGGCAAGCAGCCTTCATCGCCCAACATGAGGCTCTTATGACTGGGTTGGGGGCAAATGAGATGGTTGTCTTTTCGGATGCAGTGCACCCTGAACACTCCCATTGTTTCAGAGTTAAACCAGGGAGAGCTTAATGCCGGAAATCCGCTATTATCCGCCTTCCTCAACCAAGCCTTAGCACATATAGCAAGCTCGCCTGGCAAGATGTTAACTTTATCAAAAACTTTCTTCTTTGCAAAAAAGGTTCTCAGACGCCCTTCCGCTGTTATCAATGCGGGACAACAAACGCCCCTGTTTTGCCCAAACTGTTTCGACCGAAAAAAATAAAACGTATCTGAGTTTCAGGCAACAGGCGTTGAATACGGGTCACATGGAGCGTTCTGTGTGCGGCACCAGCGCCCATGTAGCGTTGAGATAAAGGCAATCTCTTCAACTTCGGCTCAGCGGACTGTGGAAGTCTCGACGGGTACAATTTGTAGTTTTTTTAAGGCTCATTTAGCTTTCCGTAAATCCGTATCGCATTGCCGTGCCATCTTCCTGCGCTTCACTGGCCCACGCATCAAGGCTGTCCCGGCGCACGCTCTCCCCAGGCTTTTTAGAAAGGGCAGTGGCAATCACTTCGCGAGTGCGTTCGTCCTTCTTCAGGGCCTCAGAGGGACAAACCGTTTTCTGACTGGCGGCAGGGCCGTGTAGGCTGCTATCGTAAATCACATGAGCAGAGCGTGTGCGTCGGTCAGGCCACAACTCATCCAGAGGAACACTGAGATATTTGGCTATAACTTCATCTGCGCGACTCAGGGCGATTTATTAATGTTAATTAACATATTGATTTTTTGTTTGAATTCTGAATCTATGGTTTCATGACAAATTA
>CANNAV010000120.1 GCA_947502585.1 uncultured Pseudovibrio sp. | reverse complement strand
ACTACATCTTCCTGTCTCGCCCTCTTCAGAAAATAGAGAAAAATGAGAGAGCGGACAACTTCCCTGACACAGAGGGGGCACTGAACCTGATTATATCTATTTATTCTAATATATTGCGATATCTCAATCAATATGAACTAAGATTCCGAAATTGATTGTACTCAATTCGCGTTTTTTACATTTACTTTAGTTTAATGCATGTACGAGCGGGCACGTATTACCTTACGGCGTCTGCTCCAATCGATAGCTGCAAAAGGCAGCTGTTAATATGGAGTACGCACATGGCTGGTTTAAGCCAAACTACACTAACCACCATTCCGGAAATGAGCAAGGGCCGCGAGAGAGCAGCATTCCTGTTTTTGGCAGTTGTTCTCGCGCCAGTTCTGATGACTGCTGCTGTTGGCGGTTACGGTTTCCTTCTCTGGATGTCGCAGATCCTGCTTGGCCCACCGTCCTTCTGAGAGGTAGTCGTGGCCAACTTATCCCGCAGAGCATTCTTTACCCGCTTAAGTGCAACGCCGGAGGTGGTGAGCCCGGTACGTCCGCCGTGGACAACGGAACAGCGGATTGAAGACAAATGCACCGGCTGCTTTGAATGCGTCAAAGCCTGCCCGGAAGCTATTTTGTTCAGCGCTGATAATCGGCCTTACCTTAAAACCGGTGTTGGAGAATGCACGTTCTGCCAGGAGTGCGCAAAAGCGTGCCCGGAAGATAATCTGTTTGATCTGTCTGCGACACCATGGAGGCTCACAGCAGAAATTCTGCAAGAGGCCTGTCTGCTTGGACAGGGCGTTTCCTGCCAGACATGCACCGACCACTGTGACCCGAGAGCCCTGAGGTTTGATATGCGTGTTTCACCGGCAGGAAAAATTCATCTGGACACAGGCCAGTGCAGCGGCTGCGGAGCTTGTCTCATTTCCTGTCCCGTAGATGCGATCACCATGAACGACCAGAACCGAGAAGGTTAAGCAAATGCGGAATGCAACAAGCGTAGAGCGCGAAGAAGAAGCCGATGTCTGGCACATCTCAAGTGTGCTGCTCCAGGCTGACCCTGCCAAACGAGAGCAGATATGCGCAGCGATTGAACAAATACCTTCTGCAGAGATTGCAGAAGTATCTGACACAACAAAATTAATTGTGACGCTGGAAACATCAGGCGAACGCGATCTCGCGAATGCTTTGAATGACATGCAGCAGTTAGATGGCGTGGTTACAGCTTCGCTCGTCTTCCACCAAACAGACACCACCGACCTTAATTCAATTGTAATTTCTGATCAGGGTGACATTCAACCCGAGGGGACTTGCTCATGATTAAACTAACAAGACGCGCTGTCATCAAGGCGCAGGCTGTTGCGGCGGCAACTGCCGCAGCGGGGGCAAGCCTTCCGGTGCAGGCAGCAAACATTGTAACGGACGCAAGCAAAACAGAACTGAAATGGTCCAAAGCTGCTTGCCGTTTCTGTGGTACCGGTTGTTCCATCATGGTTGCGACCAGGAATGACCGCGTTGTTGCAACACATGGTGATGCTCAGAGCCCGGTCAACAAAGGCCTGAACTGTGTGAAAGGTTACTTCCTTTCCAAGATCATGTACGGCAAGGACCGCCTGACAACGCCACTGCTGCGTAAAACCGACGGCAAGTACGACAAAGAAGGCGAGTTCGAACCTGTATCCTGGGACGAAGCTTTCGACATCATGGCTGTGAAAGCAAAAGAGGCCATGAAGAAGAACGGCCCGTATGCGGTTGGCATGTTCGGTTCAGGCCAGTGGACTATTTGGGAAGGCTACGCAGCTGCAAAACTCTGGAAGGCTGGCTTCCGTTCCAACACCATTGACCCGAACGCACGTCACTGCATGGCGTCTGCTGTGGCCGCATTCATGCGGACCTTCGGCATTGATGAGCCAATGGGTTGTTACGACGATTTTGAGAACGCAGATGTATTCGTGCTCTGGGGTTCCAACATGAATGAGATGCACCCGGTTCTGTGGACCCGTGTTGCTGATCGCCGCCTGTCTAACCCGGATGTAAAAGTTGCTGTTCTTTCGACATATGAGCACCGCAGCTTTGACCTTGCTGACATCCCAATGGTCTTCACTCCACAGACCGATCTGGTGATTGCAAACTTCATCGCAAACTACATCATCGAGAACGAAGCTGTGGATATGGACTTCGTTCGCAAGCACACTAACTTCCGCATCGGCAATACCGATATTGGCTATGGTCTGCGCCCTGAGCACCCACTGCAGAAAGCTGCCAAAAATGCTGACAAAGCCGGTGGCTCCAAAGAAATCAGCTTCGAAGAGTATGCAGAATTCGTTAAGCCATACACCCTCGAATATGCTGAGAAGATGTCTGGTGTTCCTGCAAACCGTCTGCTGGAACTGGCAAAGCTTTACGCTGATCCGGACAAAAAGGTTATGTCCCTGTGGACCATGGGTGCAAATCAGCATACCCGCGGCGTCTGGGTCAACCAGTTGTACTACAACATCCACCTTCTCACCGGTAAAATCTCCAAGCCAGGGTGTGGTCCGTTCTCATTAACCGGTCAGCCATCTGCTTGTGGTACTGCGCGTGAAGTTGGCACCTTCACACACCGTCTGCCAGCAGACATGGTTGTTGCAAACCCAGATCACCGCAAATACGCTGAGAAAATCTGGAAACTGCCGGATGGCACTATACCGGCAAAGCCAGGTTACCATGCTGTTCAGCAATCCCGCATGCTCAAAGACGGCAAGCTGAACTTCTACTGGACCCAGGTCACCAACAACATGCAGGCTGGTCCTAACGTTGTCGAAGAGATCTACCCAGGCTGGAGAAATCCAGAGAATTTCGTCGTTGTTTCCGATCCGTACCCAACAGTATCCGCAATGGCTGCTGACCTTGTTCTGCCAACTGCAATGTGGGTGGAAAAAGAAGGCGCTTACGGCAACGCTGAACGTCGTACCCAGTTTTGGCACCAGTTGGTTCCCGCTCCGGGCGTAGCAAAGTCTGACCTTTGGCAGACCGTTGAGTTCTCCAAACGCTTCAAAGTTGAAGATGTATGGCCTGAGGAACTGATCGCAAAACAGCCAGAGGTGCGCGGCAAAACTCTGTTTGACATCCTGTTCGCGAACGGCATCGTTGACAAGTTCCCGCTTTCTGAAACCAGCGATGAATACGGGAATCACGAGTCAAACGACTTCGGCTTCTACATTCAAAAAGGTCTGTTCGAAGAATACGCATCCTTTGGCCGTGGCCATGGCCACGATCTGGCACCGTTCGAGCGTTACCATGAGGAACGCGGGCTGCGTTGGCCTGTTATTAATGGCGTCGAGACCCGGTGGCGCTTCCGCGAAGGGTCTGATCCATACGTCGGCGAAGGCAAGGGCTACGAGTTCTACGGTCATAAAGACGGCAAGGCACGCATCTTCGCGCTTCCTTACGAGCCGCCGGCAGAAAGCCCGGATGCAGAGTACGATTTCTGGCTCTGCACAGGCCGTGTGGTAGAGCACTGGCACACTGGTTCCATGACCCAGCGCGTTCCTGAGCTTTACAAAGCTGCTCCGGATGCTCTTTGCTACATGCATCCTGATGACGCAAAAGCGAAAGGTCTGCGCCGTGGTTCTGAAGTGCGCGTTATTTCCCGTCGCGGTGAAATTACCACGCGTATCGAAACCCGAGGCCGTAACAAACCGCCGAAAGGCCTCGTGTTCGTACCGTTCTTTGATGCAGATCAGCTCATCAACAAGGTGACACTGGATGCAACAGATCCAATTTCAAAACAGACCGACTATAAGAAGTGCGCGGTCAAGATTATAGCCGTGTGAGGGACGTCATGAAACTTCTGAAACTCCTTGTAGCCAGCCTTATCGCTGTATCTGTCTATGGTGGAGCAAGCTCCTTTGCTGCTGACACCATTTCCATGCGGCGTAACCCGGACATCCTTAGTCAGGATGCTGCGCCGCGTATCCCCAAAGTGGTGAACGATGACAAACGTCAGGTCCGTAACTACCCTGAACAGCCCCCATTGATCCCCCACAGGATCGACGGCTACCAGATCGACAAGCGTCTGAACAAATGCATGACTTGCCACAGTCGCAAGGCGATTGAAAACTCTCAGGCACCAATGATCTCCATCACGCACTATATGAACCGTGATAATCAGTTCCTGGCGTCCGTATCCCCTCGCCGTTTCTTCTGCACCCAGTGTCATGTGCCTCAGACTGAAGCCAGGCCACTGGTTGAAAACACCTTCGTTGACGTTGATGACGTGCTCGAAGGCAAAGCCGGCAAGTAGGAGCACACCGTATGTTTTCAGCTATCAAACGGTTCTGGCAGGTTATCCGCAAACCAAGTATCCATTACAGCCTCGGCTTTTTGACACTTGGCGGGTTTGTCGCTGGCATCATCTTCTGGGGTGGTTTCAACTCCGCCCTGGAAGTCGCCAACACAGAAGAATTCTGTATTGGGTGTCACGAGATGGAAAACACTGTCTATCAGGAACTCAAGTCCACCATTCACTATACCAACCGGTCTGGTGTACGTGCGACTTGTCCTGATTGTCACGTACCTCACAACTGGTCCTCTAAAGTTGCCCGGAAAATTCAGGCATCCAAAGAACTTTACGGCAAGATCTTCGGCACAATCAGCACGCCGGAGAAATTCGAGGACAAGCGTCTTGAGCTGGCAAGCCATGAATGGGCGCGCTTTAAAGCCAATGACTCTCTTGAATGCCGTAATTGTCACAGTGAAGAGTCCATGGACTTTACACGCCAGAGCGTGAGAGCTTCCGAGCAGCACGAAAAATTTCTCCTGACTGGCGAAAAGACCTGTATCGACTGCCACAAAGGCATCGCGCACAAGCTACCTGATCTGAGCCTGCTGAAAGAAGGCCACTAAGCACGAAACTCGTTTTGTCGGCTGCGATCCAACTTCGTGGGCTGGCTCAGGCAAAGGCATTCAGAGCGTGAGGCGTGAATACGACTGAACGCAACACGCTCTGAACTAAAAAATAATAACGGCGGAGCATTTGCTCCGTCGTTTTTTTTCATCCCGGATACAGGATTTTTCAGGCATTTGCTGCCAGCGCACGGCGTTCCGCATTGCGCTGGCGTTCTGCAATCGGGTCCGGGATCGGGACTGCATTGATGAGCTCTTTCGTGTAAGGGCTTTGCGGGTTGTGGATCACGTCATGTGCCTCGCCGATCTCAGCGATATTACCAAACTCCAGAACCATGATGCGGTTACTGATGTGCTTCACCACACTCAGATCGTGCGCAATGAACAGCAGAGACAAGCCAAGCTCTTTCTGCAAGTCCATCAGCAGGTTCACCACCTGGGCCTGAACTGATACGTCGAGTGCGGATACGGGCTCATCACAGATGATCAGCTTAGGGTTGGTGATCAGGGCACGGGCGATGCCGATACGCTGACACTGTCCGCCGGAGAACTCGTGCGGATATCGGTTGATCATCCGTGCAGACAGTTCAACCTTTTCCATAAGTTCACGCACTTGCTTCTTAACTTCATCCCTGGATGTGTTCGGATAGTGCGTTTTCAGTGGCTCCGCGATGATCTGACCTGCTGTCAGGCGCGGGTTAAGCGAAGCAAGAGGGTCCTGAAAGATCATCTGGATTTCTTTACGGACAGCCAGAAGGTCTTTAGCGTTCATCTTTATAAGGTCGCGGCCTTGCCAGACCACCTGACCGCCCTGAGACGGGATCATGCGAATGATCGCACGGGCAAGAGTGGACTTGCCACAGCCGGATTCTCCCACGATGCCGAGGGTTTCACCTTCCGCCAGATCAAAGGAAACACCTTTAACTGCACGCAGAATTTCCGGCTGTTGCCAGGGTAGAGCATTTCGCTTTTTTATTTTGAATTCCACTCGTATGTCCCGAACGGACAGGATTGGCTCATTCGTGCTCAAAATCAGACCTCCGCCAATTGAGTTTCAAAGCTGCGATCCAGCGTGATCAGACGTTCCTCATCCCGATCCAGACGTGGAACAGCACTCAGCAGACCCTGCGTGTATGGATGACCAGGTTTGCCAAAGATATCAATTGTTGAGCCCTGCTCCATCACATCACCATTGTACATCACCACAGTGCGCTCACAGGAGCCGGCTACGATGCCAAGGTTGTGGGTGATGAGAACAGTCGCCATATTGAACTCTTCCTGAAGCTCAACCAGCAGATCCATAATGCGCGCCTGAACAGTCACATCCAATGCAGTCGTAGGCTCATCTGCAATCAACAGCTTTGGACGACACAGCAAGGACATCGCGATCATAACGCGCTGACGCATACCGCCGGAGAACTCATGTGGGAAAAGATGAATGCGGTTTTTTGCATTCGGGATCTTCACCGCCTCAAGCATCCGCACACATTCAGCAATCGCATCCTTCTTCTTCATGCGTTTGCCGTCTGGCGAGTTGTAAATGAGCGTCTCGGACATTTGGTCCGAAATGCGCAAATACGGGTTAAGAGAGGTCATAGGATCCTGAAAAATCATTGCAATCTCGTTGGAGCGAAGCTTGTTCATCTCTTCATGAGAACGCCCGATGATTTCCTGGCCCTGATACTTGATTGATCCGGAAACCTGCGCGTTGTGGGGCAGTAGCCCCATAGTTGCGAAGGCTGTCTGGCTTTTACCAGAACCGGATTCACCCACTATCGCAAGGGTCTCGCCCTTGTCGATCTGCAGATTTACGTTTCTTACGGCTTCTACAACTCCGTCCGGAGTGTCGTAGGTGATCCGTAGATTTTGGATATCCAAGAGTGCCACGATTTCACCTCCTACCGGTCTTTAGGGTCGAGCGCATCGCGCAGACCATCGCCGATAAAGAAAAAACTGAACAGAGTGATGATGAAGAAAAACATTGGGAAGGCCAGCTGCCACAAGGTGCCATACTGCATTGTTCCGGCGCCTTCGGAGATCAATGCGCCCCAGCTGGTGTAAGGTTCCTGAACACCAAGGCCAAGAAACGAGATGAAGCTCTCAGTCAGGATCATTTGCGGTACAAGCAATGTAGAATAGACAACCACAATACCTAAAAGGTTTGGAACAATATGCCGAAGAACAATTGTGATAGGCTTCACACCTGTTGCAACAGCAGCTTCCACAAACTCTTTATTCTTGAGCGAAAGTGTCTGACCGCGTGCGATACGAGACATATCCAGCCAGGAAATCAGGCCAATGCCGACAAAAAGCATAAAGATTGACCGTCCAAAGACTACAAGCAACAAGATCAAAACAAACATGTAAGGGATGCTTTGCAGGATATCGACAATACGCATCATGATATTGTCGAGCTTACCACCGGCATACCCGGCAATCGCACCATACAAAGTTCCAACCAGGACGGCAATCAGAGCTCCGACTATACCTACCATCAACGAAATTTGCGTTCCCTGTACCACGCGCGCAAATAAATCACGGCCCATTTGATCTGCGCCAAAATAATGGCCGTTTTCGATGCCTGGGGCACCCAATTCGGCAACCCGGCCAAGAATACCCCAGTCGATCTCTTCGTTAGACCATGGAGCAATTAAGTGTCCGAATGTTGAGAACAACAACACTCCAAACAGCAGGATCAAACTGATCAGTGCCGCCTTGTTCTTCAGGAACCGTCGACGAGCGTCAGCAAACAGAGAACGGCCCTGAACTTCTTCTTCAGCAGCCCGATTGGTTGCCAGCTGCTCAATTTTTTGAATATCTACCATCATTTGTGCAGCCCTCAATACCTGATCTTCGGGTCGATCCATGCATAGAGCACGTCGACTATAAGATTGAACAGAATGGTGAGACCGCCAATGAGGATTGTGATGCCCATCATAACTGCATAGTCACGGTTAAGGGCTGAGTTGACGTAGAACTGACCGATTCCACCAGTTGAAAAATACAGGTCGATAATGACTGAACCGGTGATCATGGAAACAAAAGCAGGGCCAAGATAAGACATAATCGGCAGTAATGCAGGTTTTAGCGCATGCTTGAAAATGATCACTCTGTAAGGCAGACCTTTGGCCATTGCTGTGCGAATAAAATTCGTGTGCAGAACTTCCAGCATGGAAGAGCGGGTCAAACGTGCAACAGATGCCATGTAACTGGTAGAAAGTGCTATTATCGGTAATATCAGGTAATTCCATTGCCCGCCGTTCCAGCCACCGCCGGGCAACCAGCCAAGCCACAGCGTAAAGACGAGAACCAGAATGGGGGCCATAACGAAATTCGGAAGAACTTGCGCCCCGATAGAAACACCAACAGCAAAGTAGTCGAGCCAGCTGTTTTGTTTGAGCGCAGCTGCGATGCCTAGCGCGCCTCCAACAATAACAGCGACCAGGAACGACAGAAAGCCGTAAGTCAGTGTGACTGGAAAGCCGTGTGCGATGATATCGTTTACGCTTTGGTCCTTGTACTTAAAGGATGGGCCAAAGTCAAAATGCGTAATAATTCCCCCAATATAGTTGATGATTTGAACGTATATTGGATTGTTCAGGCCGTATTTGGCCTCAATATTGGCAAGAACCGCAGGTGGTAATGGACGCTCAGATGTGAATGGGCCACCAGGGGCCGCATGCATGAGCAGAAATGAGATGACTACGAGTAGCAACAGTGTCGGGACTGCAATTGCCACTCTTCGCAGGATGTAGCTGAGCATTGTTATTAGTGTCTCATTTAAAGAACTGGTGTTTCAGCAACAAAAAGAAGTAAGAGCACCGGCGTCCAGGACACCGGTGCTCTTGATTGATGGTTTACTTTGCAACCTTGTAAAGGTTTTTCGCATACCAGTTTTGCTCAGCATTTTTGATAGGCCAGTTCTTCAGCCGCGGGTTCATCATGTAATCTTCCGTGTAATGGTAGATCGGGATAACAGGCATTTCGTTCGCCATGATTTCTTCAATACGTGTGTAGTTCGGTTGTGGGTTGATCATTGATTTAGCTTCGCTCAGAAGCTGGTCAACTTCCGCATTGGAAAATTTGCCATCGTTATAACCGGATTCTGTTTCCATCAGATCCAGGAAGGTAGAGGCTTCGTTGTAGTCACCACACCATGCACCACGAGCAAGCTCAAAGTTCCCGTTTTTACGCTCATTCAGGAATGTTTTCCATTCCATGTTGCTCATGTTGACCTTAACATCAAGCTTCTGTTTCCACATCTGGGTCATCGCAATCGCGACTTTCTTGTGGCCTTCATCAGTGTTGTAAACGAGGTCAAACTCAAGCGGGTTGTCTTTGGTAAAGCCAGCTGCCTTCAGCAGTTCTTTCGCTTTTGCATCACGTTCTCGCTGGGACCAGCCTGAGAAATCCACTTTTGGAACTTCAAAGCCTGCAGTCACCGCAGGTGTAAAGGTGTAAGCAGGGAACTGACCTGCCTGAAGAACAGCATCGGTGATCACACGGCGGTCAAGAGCATAGGACAATGCCTTACGTACACGAACATCTTTGAATTCTTCCGGACCGGAAGGCCGCTGATTGAAGGTGTAGTAGTAAGAGCACAGACGTGGGAAAACCACGGCCTGATCCGGATATTCTTTCTGCAATCGTGGAAACTGACCTGCAGGAGCATCTGTAAGATCCATCTCGCCTGCGAGATAGCGTGTCAGAGCAACATTCTCATCATTGATTACGAGTACTTCAACCTTATCGATGATGGTGTTTTCATTGTCCCAATACTGTGTATTACGTTCCAGGACAGAAATTTCCTGCGGAACGGACTTCGCCAGCTTGTAAGCACCATTGGAAACGATGTTTTCTGGCCTGGTCCACTCAGAACCGTGAGCTTCAATCGCCCATTCAGGGCTTGGGAAGGTGCTGGAGTGCGTGGTCATTGCAGTAAAGTAAGGCAGAGGCCTGGTAAGCTGCACTTCAAGAGTATGATCGTCAATGGCTTTAATACCAAGCTCTTCTGGTTTCATTTCACCCTTAATTATTTCATCGGCATTTTTTACAGACATCAGCGCTGCGTACCATTGGTACGGAGATGCAAGTTCCGGGCTGGCCAGACGGCGCCATGCGTATACGAAATCACCTGCAGTTACTGGGTTGCCATCAGACCATTTAGCATTGTCGCGCAGTTTGAACGTGTAAGTCTGTCTGTCGTCAGAAACAGTGTGGCTCAGAGCAACACCTGGTACCAGGTTGCCAAGGTTGTCCTGGTTGTAAAGACCTTCAAACAAGTTACGTGCCATTGAGGCACCGCTTACATCTTCGTTGATCTGTGGGTCAAAAGAAGAGTGCTCATCGAGAATCCGGTATGTGAAAGTCTGATCGTCAGCGAGTTTCTCGCCTGTTTCCGGATGGACACCCGCAGCGAATGCAGAGGTAGATAGCAATGCGACACCGACTACGCTCCCCAATAGAGCGCTTTTGCTGAATTTCATGTAGGAATCTCCTCAGTACATCGGTCGCCTGTTCCCCAACAGCGCCGACCTGGATATATTTCTCAATAGGATCTTGAGTTCGCTGCAATTGAAGAGCAAACCCAAAAAATTGCATATTTTCCTGAGAGTAAGCAAAATGGAAATTATTTCGCCCGTTAGCCGCTCCGCACGAATGGCTTTATGCTCAGCCCCCCTCGTTGCCAGCATATACGTATCTCCCACTACGCACTCTAACCGAGTTTTTTTCTGATTCAATCGTATTCTTCACAAAAATTGCCCACTGCATCATATCTTTGGGGAAATTATACCAAGCCCGTTCCACCAGGATTCTTGCACAATCCCAGGATTTGCAGGCATTTGGGATAATTTTCCTCCAATAAAACTTTCATAGAAAAACATCTGTGGCTCTCCTGTGATTGTGCAGGAGGTCTAACCCTTGTATTATAAGGGGAAATTGGAACCCACACTTTTGAGATTGTCACTTTTTTATGAGCCAAATCAACATCCCCCTCGACATAAATTCCCTTGAAATATTATCTCAAACCATCGATAATGAAGGCAATATTGTTCCAGAGGTGGTGAGCAAGGTTAACCACAGTACCTGCCATAAGTGCGGAAAACCCGC
>CANNAV010000119.1 GCA_947502585.1 uncultured Pseudovibrio sp. | reverse complement strand
CAAGAGGAAAAAAAAGACAAAACCATCATCCAGATCTGATCAACCCGCCAAACCTGAAATCCGAATTTACAGCAGACTTGGGACTTGACCTTATGGTGAGTTGCGGCGAGAACTGAAAGATCGGTTTATCGCGCTGGCCCTACAAAAAGGGTGCCGCATTGAGGAGGCGAGCTTATGCCTGACCATGTGCATATGCTGATATCAATTCCACCTGAATACTCCGTCTCTCATATTGTCGGGTTTTTGAAGGGTAAGACGTCTCTTTATGTTGCGAACAAGTATGCGAGGAAGCGACGCTACAAGGGTTATCATTTTTGGGCACGGGGATACTTTGTTTCAACTACGGGCTATCAGGAACAGGTCGTTAGACGCTACATCCAAAATCAGAAGAAGAAGGATAAGGCGAGTGACTACAACGACCTGTTTAATCTGAGTTATTAAGCGCCAAGAAAACCACTTCCAGTGGTTCAAGCGAAGCGTTTCAAACCTCCACCTATGGTGGAGGTCTTTGACTTGAGCCATGCAATTGGACGCAGCGCTTTTCTAAACAGGTTGACCTGAATTGCATCAGGGGGTATCTCCCTCTGGCTTCAATTGTTTGACTGCGGGACAGGTTACAGCAGAACCTGCTGAGACAAGCGTTTTGGCAATAATTCCAAAAGACAGCACGGAGATGGCGACCACACACTGTGCGGCGCTGAGTTGCGGTTTTGTAAAGCTGGATACCCTATGCTGGTTGATGATTTTGATTTTGATTTGCCGCCGGAAAACATTGCGCTCCGCCCGGCAGTTCCGCGTGACAGTTCACGTCTGTTAGTGGTGCGCCCTGATGGTGAGCAACTGCTGACAGATGATCAGGTGTTGGCACTGCCTGATCTTTTGGAACCAGGAGATGCGCTCGTTTTTAATGATACGAAAGTCATTCCGGCTCAATTGCTTGGCTTTCGTTCGCGTGATGGCGTCATGGCAAAAGTTGGTGTGACGTTGCACCAGCGAGCCAGCGCAAGGGAATGGAGAGCATTTGTTCGCCCCGCCAGGAAACTGAAAGTTAGCGATACTGTTTGTTTTGCTTTTGATGAGGAAAGCAAAGATGCCGCAGAGCTTTCTGCAGTCGTGACAGAGAAATCAGAAGCTGGCGATATTTTGTTTGAGTTTGACCGCTCAGCTGGTGAGCTGGATGCTGCGATTGCGCAAGTGGGGCACATCCCGTTACCGCCATATATTGCAGCTAAGCGCGCCGAAGATGATCAGGACCGTAAAGATTATCAAACTATCTACGCAAAGTACGAAGGTGCTGTCGCAGCACCCACTGCTGGCTTGCACTTTACGGACCAGCTGTTTGCTGCACTTGAACAGCGCGGTATTGAGAAACACTTCGTGACACTTCATGTGGGTGCAGGGACATTTTTGCCCGTCAAAGCCAACAGGACTGAAGACCATAAAATGCACTTTGAGTATGGCCAGATCAGTGACGGAACCGCTGCTGCGCTTAACGCTGTACGTGCCCGTGGCAACAAGGTTGTTTCAGTTGGAACAACGTCACTGCGTATTCTTGAAAGCTCAGTTTCTGAGGATGGCGTGATCAACCCGATTTCCCAGAGCACGGACATCTTTATTACGCCGGGCTATAAGTTCAAAGCCATTGATGCGCTGATGACCAACTTCCATTTGCCGCGCTCTACGCTGTTCATGCTTGTGAGCGCGTTGAGTGGCATGGAT
The DNA here is from genome assembly GCA_947502585.1 of uncultured Pseudovibrio sp. GTDB lineage: Bacteria > Pseudomonadota > Alphaproteobacteria > Rhizobiales > Stappiaceae > Pseudovibrio. The sequence goes on along the minus strand of CANNAV010000119.1, from coordinate 9,350 downwards.
GAAATGCGCACTGCTTATGAGCATGCCATCAACTCTGGCTACCGTTTTTACAGTTATGGTGACAGCTCACTGCTGTTCAAGAAGGCCTTAAAATGACCGAAACTACTCAGGAAATACAGCAGGGTGCCAAACCATTTTCCTTTAAACTGCTGAAAACAGATGGGACGGCGCGCAGGGGGGAAATCACGACACCGCATGGCAAGGTTCGTACACCTGCATTCATGCCAGTTGGAACGCAGGCGACCGTGAAGGCTATGTATCCGCAGCAAGTGCGTGATCTGGGTGTGGACGTTGTTCTCGGCAACACGTACCATCTGATGCTGCGCCCGACTGCTGAGCGGATAGCTAAGCTTGGCGGCCTGCACAAGTTTATGGGCTGGGATCACACCATTTTGACTGACTCTGGTGGATTTCAAGTGATGTCCCTGTCTGGTCTGCGCAAGATGACTGAAGAGGGCGTAACCTTCTCCTCTCACCATGATGGGTCAAAGCACTTTATGAGTCCGGAGCGCTCTGTTGAAATTCAGGGACTGCTTGGTTCTGACATTCAGATGCAGCTTGATGAGTGTATTGCGCTTCCTGCTGAGCGGGACGAAGTTGAACGTGCGATGCAAATGTCATTGCGTTGGGCAGAACGTTCCCGGGCTCAGTTTGAGAAGATGGGGGGGCCGGAAAAAGGGCAGGGTCTGTACGGTATCGTTCAGGGTGGTGATCTGCCGGATCTGCGTGTTGAATCTGCTCAGCGTCTCGGTGAACTTCCAATGGAAGGGTACTCCGTTGGTGGTCTGGCTGTCGGTGAACCGCAGGTAGTGATGTTGAAGATGCTGGAAATTACCACGCCAGCGATGCCGCAGGACAAACCGCGTTATCTGATGGGTGTCGGTACACCAGAGGATATTCTGGAAAGTGTCGGGCGTGGTATCGATCAGTTTGACTGTGTGATGCCAACCCGTGCTGGCCGTCATGGTCTGGCATATACGCGATTTGGTAAAGTGAACCTGAAGAACGCCCGCCATTGTGAAGACCCTCGTCCGTTGGACGAGCAGTTCAATTGTGAAGCAACTTCCAAATACTCACGTGCTTACCTGCATCATCTGGTGCGCGTGAATGAAGGTCTGGCGGCAATGCTGCTGACCTGGAACAACCTTGCTTACTACCAGTACCTGATGCAAGGCATCCGGGATGCGATTGATAAAGGGCGTTTTGAGGAGTTCCGCCAGCAGACCAAAGAAGACTGGGCACATGGTGATATTGAGCCTTATGTCTGGTCATAAGCACCGGTGAACTTAAGAATCAGGAAGGCCTGGGTATTCCAGCCTTTTCTATAGGCGCCACAGAAGCACATGGTCTGGTGTCTTATCCCTTTCCAAAATGCAAGGAAGGTCGGCGACAAAGACCTTTTCCGTGCTCATGTACCGCGCCATCACATGCCAGGGCTCTTCGTTTTCGAAGAAGGCATGATGGGGTACAGCCAGAATAACCGCATCACAGTCACCTGGCGGAGTTTCCTGACAGAGTTCTACGTCAAAGTGTTCCTTCGTGTGTTCTGGATCAGCTAGTGGATCGAAAGCGACGATATCGGCTCCGAAGCGCTCCAGTTCCCGGATCAGGTCGATTACTTTGGAGTTTCGGGTGTCAGGCACGTCTGCCTTGTATGTAATGCCCAAAATGGCGATGCGAGGTGGCATGGGACGTGCTAGCTTTGCACAGCCCTGGATGATCTCTGTCGCGATGAACCGGCTCATGCTTTCATTGGTGCCTCGCCCTGCGAGGATCACCTGAGGTGAGAACCCAAGCTGATGCGCCTTATCTGTCAGGTAATAAGGGTCAACGCCGATACAGTGCCCACCAACCAGACCGGGATGAAACGGCAGAAAATTCCATTTTGTTGAAGCGCCTTCCAGGACATCGCGTGTATCGATATCCATGGCATGAAACAGCATGGAGAGCTCATTCATGAGCGCTATGTTCAAATCCCGCTGTGTGTTTTCAATGACTTTTGCGGCCTCAGCGACTTTAATGGACGAAGCTTTGTAAACACCCGCTTTGACAATCTTTCCGTACAGCTCTGCCAATGTCTCAAGAGCGTCTTCGGAGCTGGCTGAAACGATCTTCAAAAGGCTGGAAAGCGTATGCTTTTTGTCGCCGGGATTGATCCGTTCAGGCGAGTATCCAATCTGGAAATCTTTCTGAAATCGCAGGCCGGATTCTCGTTGTAACAAAGGGACTGCGATCTCTTCGGTGGCTCCGGGGTAAACTGTAGATTCGAAAACAACAATGTCGTTGGGCTTCAAAAAAGCACCAACGATTTTTGACGCTTTTTTGATCGGGCCGAGATCGGGACGTTTGGAGATGTTTATTGGAGTAGGGACCGCAACTATATGGATCCGCGCCTGTCTGATATCAGGCGCAGAATACGTGAGCTTCAGGTTTTTGGAAGAAAGAGCTGACTTGCTGACAGATGCTGTTCGATCATTTCCCGCAAGAAGTTCCTGAACCCGGTGACGGTCTATATCGTAACCAATGGTTCTGATACCGACATGCGCCAGTGCACAAGCAACGGGCAGGCCTACATAGCCAAGCCCGACAACTGAGACGATTTCTTCCATAAAGGGTACCTGAGGACATCCTACACATTGTAGTAATTCCGATACCATTTGACGAAGTTTGCAACCCCTGCCTTTATGGAGGTTTGTGGTTTGAAGCCGGTTGTTTCGATCAGATCGGTAACATCAGCAAAGGTGGCTGCAACGTCTCCCGGCTGGAATGGCAAGAACTCCTTCTTTGCGGTTATGCCCAGCGCCTCTTCGATAGCGGCAAGATAGTCCAATAGCTGAACTGGATTGCTGTTACCGATGTTGAAGACCTGATGAGGCGCACTGGATGTAGCCGGATCAGCTGCTTTCCCATCCCAATCCTCTGTGGGTGTTGGGGGGTGGTTTGCTATCCGCACAATACCTTCCACAATGTCATCCACGTATGTGAAGTCACGGATCATGTTGCCATGGTTGAACAGAGGGACAGATTTCCCCTCCAAGATGGCTTTGGTGAATTTGAACAGAGCCATATCCGGGCGTCCCCAGGGACCATATACGGTGAAGAACCGCAGGCCCGTGCAGGGGATGTCAAAGAGGTGGGCATAGGAATGGGCCATAGCCTCATTGGCTTTTTTGGTAGCCGCATAAAATGAAACCGGATGGTTGCCGCCGCGATGTGCTGACAAGGGCATCGTTTCATCCAGCCCGTAGACTGAGCTGGTGGAAGCATAGATCAGATGCTTTACATTATGAGCGCGAGCGCCTTCCAATATGGACAGGAACCCGGTGACATTCGCGTCTACGTAAGACTGCGGGCTTTCCAGTGAGTAGCGTACGCCTGCCTGCGCTGCAAGGTGAATGACTTTTGATGGTGCATATTGCCTGAAGATGCGCATGACAGCTTCTGCATCTTCAAGCCTGATCCGTTCCTCTGTGAAATGGTTTGAGGATGTAAGGCGCTTCAGTCGTTCTTCCTTCAATGCCACATCATAGTAATCTGTGACACAGTCCAGGCCGATGACATGACAGCCATCTTGTAACAGACTGAGGGCTACAGCATTGCCGATAAAGCCGGCAGTGCCTGTTACAAGTACTTTTTCCATTTCACGTTTTCCGATACTCAGCTGACTTTCAATAGAATCTTGTCCAGCATTGGGCGCAGCTGTGCCGCCAGCTCTGAATCATCCAATGCATACGCGACATTTGCCGACAAGAAGCCTGAGCGAGAACCACAGTCATAGGTTTCTCCACGAAATTTGACGCCGTGGAAGTCCTGCTGGCCCATCAATGTGAGCATGGCATCGGTTAGCTGGATCTCACCACCAGCGCCGGTGCTTTGGTCTTCGAGAAGTCCGAAGATCTCTGGCTGCAGGATATAACGGCCATTAATGTACAGGTTCGATGGAGCAGTTCCTTCTGCTGGCTTCTCCACCATGCCGGTGATGGAGAAGGTGTCATCTGCACGTGGAGCATCACGTTCGACAATGCCGTATTTGTGTGTCTGGTCCCACGGCACTTCCTCAACTGAGATGATGTTACCGCCATGGCTTTCATAGGCCTCTGCCATTTGTGAGAGGCAGCCTTTGGGGGCTTTCATCAACATATCAGGTAGCAAGATTGCGAAAGGTTCATTACCGATGATGTCGCGAGCGCACCAGATCGCATGTCCCAGACCTAGCGGTTCCTGTTGACGGGTGAAACTGGTTGTACCTGCCGAAGGGCGGATCTTTTCAAGAAGTTCCAGCGCGTGCTCTTTGTTTCTGCGCCGAAGTGTTTCTTCCAGCTCGTAAGCAATGTCGAAGTGATCTTCGATCACTTGCTTGTTTCTGCCCGTTACAAATACGATGTGCTCAATCCCAGCAGCCCGAGCTTCATCCACCACGTACTGGATGATAGGCCGGTCCAAAATGGTCAGCATTTCTTTTGGAACGGCCTTTGTTGCAGGAAGAAAGCGGGTGCCCAGACCTGCAACAGGGAGAACAGCTTTTCGAATCGTACGCGTCATATATTTGAATTCCTAAGGTCAATGAGATCGAAGCAGTCATTTTCCTGGCACTTATTTTCAGTTAATCAGGCTGGTCAATGGTACCAAATAAATCTGTCCTGGGACATAATGCTTCGATTGCCCGAAATTTGAATTACTCATTCTTCAGAGAAGTTCATTCGCAGTCAATTATCGCGAAATTGTGAAGCTCTCTTGTTTCTCCAGAACATGCTGTATTAGAAGTTACGTTAAGATGAACAGGAAGCTATCAGGGGTGTAATCGTGATTGAAGGTTTTAAGTTTGCGGCGCTGGAAGCGGGACAACGAATTCTGGGGATATATGAGGAAGGCTTTCAGTCGGAGACAAAGGGAGATGGTACTCCGGTCACAATTGCAGACCAGCAGGCGGAAGAAATTATCCTCAACCACCTGTCTGTTCTGTGTCCGGATGTACCCGTGATTGCTGAAGAGGCAATGGCTGCCGGAATTATGCCGGAGACTGGTTCCCGCTTTATTCTTGTGGATCCTCTGGATGGTACGCGGGAATTCATCAGCAGGAATGGCGAGTTCACGGTTAATATTGCCCTGATTGAGAATGGAACTCCCACCAGAGGCGTTATTTTTGCTCCTGTAACGGGAGAGCTGTTTTGGGGAGAAGTTGGACAGGGCGCTTACCGGGCGAAGGCCAGAGGACTTGAGCCGGGAGAAGCTGCTCAGATGAGCTGCACGTCCTTTTCTGAAGAATTGCGGGTTCTTGCGAGCCGGTCGCATCGCAGTGAACGGACTAATACGCTTTTGGGGAAATTGGAGAATTCATCGATTGTTGCAGCCGGTTCGTCGTTGAAATTTTGCCGCCTGGCAGAAGGAAGAGCTGATTTTTATCCGCGCATGGAGCCAACGATGGAGTGGGACACTGCAGCCGGTCAGGCGATTCTCTGTGCAGCTGGCGGGGCGGTTGTTGTAGAGGGCGGAGCGCCCCTTGAATACGGCAAGCTCAAAACACCTCAGAACAAGCCTTTCGCAAATCCGTGCTTTTTAGCAGTCGCGGACCAAAAAATTATTTCTCATTATGGTCTAAGGTCGGGTTGGTAGGCTTCGGAGTATCAATGCTCAACCGTTAAACTCTGGTTTAAGACTTAACGACACGTCTTTTGGAGACCGTGATGGGCATTGACAGCCAGTCGCACTTGCGACGACTAGAAAACGAGAGCATTCATATTATTCGCGAGGTAGCAGCAGAGTTTGAAAATCCTGTGATGCTTTACTCCGTTGGTAAAGACAGCGCAGTGATGCTGCACCTTGCTCTTAAAGCCTTCTGTCCTTCCAAACCGCCATTCCCTCTGCTACACGTAGATACTACGTGGAAGTTTCAGGAGATGATCACCTTCCGTGACTATACGGCAGATAAGTATGGACTGGATCTGATCGTTCACAGGAACGAAGAAGGCGTTAAGAACAATATTAACCCGTTTGATCACGGCAGTTCCAATTACACGCACATCATGAAAACGGACGCGCTGAAAGCAGCCCTCAGGCAATACAGGTTTGATGCAGCTTTCGGCGGCGCACGGCGTGATGAAGAGAAGTCGCGCGCGAAAGAACGAGTGTTTTCCTTCCGGTCATCCAGCCATGGCTGGGACCCGAAGAACCAGCGTCCGGAACTCTGGTCACTTTATAATAGCCGGATCGCCAAAGGTGAATCCATTCGCGCATTCCCCCTCTCCAATTGGACTGAGCTGGATATCTGGCAATACATTCTGACTGAAGGTCTTGAAATTGTACCGCTCTATTTTTCTGCCAGGCGTCCTGTGGTTGAGAGGGATGGTACTTTGCTGATGTTGGATGATGATCGCTTTCGTCTGGAGCCGGGTGAAAAAATTGAGCATCGTGACGTTCGTTTCAGAACTCTTGGGTGTTATCCGCTGACTGGCGCTGTGGAATCCACTGCTGATACCCTTGAAGATATCGTGAGTGAGATGCTCATTACACGGACGTCCGAACGAAGTGGTCGCCTCATTGACCATGACAGCTCCGGTTCTATGGAAAAGAAAAAGCGTGAGGGATATTTCTGAATGAATAAGATCGCGCCAGCGGCAGAAGCTTTTGATCTGTCCACCTACATCAGTTCACAGGAATCTAAGAGTTTTTTGCGGTTTTTGACCTGCGGTAGTGTTGATGACGGAAAATCCACGCTCATTGGTCGCTTGCTCTATGATACCAGGCTGATTTTTGAAGATCAGCTGGCAGCGCTTGAAAAAGATAGTCGCAAGCATGGAACCGTTGCAGATGATATTGATCTTGCATTGCTCATGGATGGCCTTGAGGCAGAACGGGAGCAGGGGATCACTATTGATGTTGCTTACCGCTTTTTCTCAACTGAAAAACGAAAGTTCATTGTTGCGGATACACCCGGGCATGAACAGTATACGCGGAACATGGCGACCGGCGCATCGACGGCAGATCTTGCAATTTTGTTGGTTGATGCGCGTAATGGATTGCTGACACAGACACGTCGTCATGCGTTTATCGCCTCTTTGCTGGGCGTGCGTCATGTGGTTCTGGCAGTCAATAAAATCGACCTTGTTGACTATGACCAGGAGCGGTTTGAAGAAATCAAGGCACAGTTTGAGAGCTTCTCATCTGGTTTTGATTTCGATAGCAGTGAAGTCATTCCGCTTTCAGCGCGGTTTGGTGACAATGTTACCATTAACAGCGAAAAACTTAGTTGGTTTAACGGGCCGACTTTGCTTGGACACCTTGAAAGTGTTGAGCTTGGTGAGCAGCACAATGAAGCTGCGTTCCGTTTTCCAGTTCAATGGGTGAACCGCCCCAATCTGGACTTCCGTGGATATTGCGGCACCGTTCGTGGCGGGTCAGTCAATGTGGGTGACGAGGTTGTTGTTGCTCGATCTGGTAAAACCAGTCGTGTCGAGAAGATTGTTACGATGGACGGCGATCATGTGCGTGCCGATGATGGTCAGTCCATTACGTTGACTCTGACTGATGAAATTGACATCTCACGCGGAGACGTTCTTGCGCCAGTTCATTCACGCCCTGATGTGAGCGACCAGTTTGCAGCTCACCTGATCTGGATGTCTGAGAATGCTATGCTGCCGGGACGTCCGTACCTTTTAAAGTGTGGTACCAAAACCGTAAGTGCGAGCGTTACTGAGATCAAACACAAGATTGACGTGAACACGTTTGATCATCACGCGGCAAAGCAGCTTGTTCTTAATGAGATTGCGTTCTGTAATCTGGCGCTTTCAGAAGCAATTGCATTTGATCCGTATGAAGCGAACCGGGACACTGGCAGCTTTATTCTCATTGACAGAATGACAAATGAAACCGTTGCTGCTGGTTTGATCTGGTTTGGACTGCGCCGGGCAACTAACGTTCACCGTCAAGCTTTGGATGTGAACAAGAAAGAGCGTGGTGGTCTCAAAGGCCAGAAACCTGTCGTACTATGGTTCACGGGTCTTTCTGGCTCCGGCAAATCGACAATTGCAAATGCAGTGGAACAGAAGCTGCTCAGCCTCGGGCGGCATACCTATCTGCTCGATGGCGATAATGTTCGCCATGGTCTGAATAGGGATCTCGGGTTTACGGATGCTGATCGCGTTGAAAACATTCGCCGTATTGCTGAAATATCCAGACTGTTTGTGGATGCAGGGCTGATTACACTGGTTTCCTTTATCTCACCGTTTAAGGCCGAACGGCAGTTGGCGCGGGATCTGTTAAAGACAGATGAGTTCCTTGAAATCTTTGTTGATACCACCCTTGAAGAGTGTGAAGCACGTGATCCTAAAGGACTTTATGCAAAGGCCAGAAAAGGTGAAATTTCCAACTTCACGGGAATCAACAGTGCTTATGAGGCTCCTGAAGCTCCGGAATTGCATCTGAAAACTGAAGGACGCACAGTTGATGCTCTGGCTGAAAAGGTCATCGGTCGTCTGCTTAAAGATGGTTATATCGGGTCGGATAACGGTTCTCCCGCCATTGTGTAGGAGTCTAAGCCTCTGTATTACAAGGAGAAAGTGGATTTCACAATTTTGAAATCGTCGCGGTTTTATGGCCGAAGTTTATATCCCACTCAACACAGGTTCCCAAAAGATAATTTCACGATCCATTGATAATGAGGGCAATATCATCCTTGATGTGGTTAGTAAGAGTGACCACAGTACCTGACGTAACTGCGGAAAACCCGCGACAAAACGCAAAGGAACAGCCCGGTGATGGGAGACACTAGAAGTTAGAGTAGACGGGAATATGCGGGATTAGTCGAACACAGACGGGTTAAGTGGGGTATTCTGCCGTTTATAGGGTGTTTTTGGGCGTAAAACCACGTCTAATTCCGGGACCCGGATGGACACTTGTTTTTAGAGTAAACCGCCGGATGGACACTTGAATTTAGAGTTCGACGGGACTTCGACAGATTATCATTCGAACGTTCGAAGACTATTCGAAGCCGCAGAAAACCGCCATTTTTGGGTGGTTGGCTGTGGCTGTTTTTTGTTTGCGCTGGTTTGCGTTGATCGGAGAAGTGTCAACAAATTCCTGCGTTTTTCGTGGTTTTTGTGCGTTGCTCTGTGAAAACGGGGTGAGATGGGTGGATGTGCCGGGCTGCAGGGAAAACGGAATTTTGACCGGTCTTCGAAGGTCGCTCGAAAGAGGCTTTGAAAAGCTTTGTTGTGGTCAGAGGATTATGCAATTTCAGGTTGGCATTTCGCACGATATGCGTGAATAAGTTCTGGTTGCACACGCCTAAAAGCAGTCCCTGATACTTCTCAGTCTGAAGGTGATGTATGCGAGAATGAGGTTGAGGACTACCC
>CANNAV010000118.1 GCA_947502585.1 uncultured Pseudovibrio sp. | reverse complement strand
ACGGCATCAACCCGTACGCCTACCTTGCCGATACCCTCGCAAAAATTGCAAAAGGCCACAAGCAGAGCAAAATCAATACGCTCTTGCCCTAGAATTTTACGGAATTATGATGTCAAGGTGCGGGCAAAACATCGCTTACATTTCAACGGCTGTTCCTGGACTTACAAGGCTACGAAAAATTCGCTTGAGTACCATTCCTACAGAACGGACGGAGAGCCAGTTACATTGCACTTTTCGGGTTTTGGAGGGGCGGGAGTATACTATACTCGATTGTCCGGTAACTGGGACGAACTCCACACGGTCCCACGGGTTATGATTGTCAGCTGCGAGTTTCGTTGGATGCTACAAAATGAGTTTGTTTGATAATCAGCCGATCCGCCTGGGAGGTTGGATCGAAGCCTCCGGCAAAGAAATCTCTGATACCAAGCAGACTGGCTTTACGGCAATGCAGCTCTATATCAGCACCGCTGTACCCTTTACTGCTGGCAGCTAGTTCCTCCAGGTGTACATCTGGTCCAATCGGCTTGTTTTGGGTATGTACGCGATAAATCTCACGACGGGCTTTTAGGCCTGGTAATGGCAGATCAATCACATAATCAAATCGCCCAGCTCTGAGTAAGGCCGGATCAATCAGATCCTTGCGATTTGTTGCCGCAAGAACCTGGACATTACTGAGTCCTTCGATCCCGTCCATTTCAGTAAGAAGCTGGGCAATGATCCGATCAGTTACTGCGCTGGCATTATTACTTCCTCTACCAGGTGTTATACTGTCGACTTCGTCCAGAAACAGAATGCAAGGTGATGCGAGCCTAACCTTTTGAAATATCTCTCGGATAGCCCTCTCGCTTTCTCCGATCCATTTATTCATCAAGCTCGGGCTATTGACGGAAATAAAGTTTACGCCACATTCTGTAGCGAGTGCCTTTGCAATAAGGGTCTTACCAACACCTGGAGGACCATTAAGCAGAACGCCGCAATTCGATGAGATACCTGCCGTGCGAAAGAGATCTGAATGCATAAGCGGCCATTGAATGACTTCATCCAGGAGCTGCTTAATGTCAGAGAGGCCACCAACTTCCTCCCATTTGACACTGGGAATATCGCAGAAAATTTCGCGTATAGCTGAAGGTTCCACCACCGCTAATGCCTGATGGAAATCTTCCATCTCCACCCGCAGTCCATCAAGTAATTCGTCGGTAATGTTGTCAAACTGAAGTTCCTGCTTACGAAATAGTCGGCGCAAGTGGGCCATTGCGGCCTCTTGCGCCAGTGATTGTAAATCAGCTCCTACAAAGCCGTGTGTTACCGTTGCAAGCTGCTCCAGGTTAACATCTTCTGCCAGCGGCATTCCGCGGGTATGCACCTCCAGAATTTCCTGGCGCCCGATACGATCTGGTGCGCCGATGGCAATCTCACGATCAAATCTCCCAGGCCTGCGCAAAGCCGGGTCGATAGAGTCCGGAAGGTTGGTTGCACCAATCACCACAACCTGGCCGCGCCTGACAAGCCCATCCATCAATGTCAGAAGCTGTGAGACGACGCGACGTTCAACTTGTTGCTCGGATCCAAGTGCGTTGCGCTTAGGGGCGATTGCATCTATTTCGTCAATAAAAATAATGCCCGGTGCTTTAGATGCTTCTTCGAAAACTTTGCGTAAGTGTGCCTCGCTTTCCCCATAGTGCTTGTGCATGATTTCCGGGCCGCTGAGAGAAAAAAACTGAGCATCTGCCTCGTGTGCCACGGCACGGGCAATCAGGGTTTTTCCGCATCCCGGAGGCCCGTAAATGAGCACTCCCTTTGGAGCGTTGATGCCTAACTGCTCAAAAACCTGGGGGGATTTCAACGGTAGTTCAATCATCTCGCGGATAGAGGCAAGCTCGCGTTTTAGCCCGCCAATATCCTCATAAGCAGTTATCCTGGAACCACTTAGCGTCTCGCCCCCGAAACGGACATACGTGGAGTTTGTGATCAGTACAGGCCCTGTAGGCTGAGTTTTTTTTACAATAAAGTGCCTTGCATGGGAGCTGTAGGATGAAATTTTCACTAAATCTCCGGTGACCACAGGAATACCCTGAAGAAGGCGCGATAACTGGTGGCCAGAGACGTCCCTTCCACTGTCCCCCGGCTCAGGGACAAGGGTAATGGATCGTGCCTGGTCAACAGTAATGGGCCGCAAGCTCACCAGTTGCCCCAATTCAGTATTGCAGTTGTTGCGTACTGTTTCGTCCAAAGCGACGAGATGTTGCCCGCGCTGCTGAGTATGTGTGGGGACAACACGGGCGACGGTGGCTCGGGTCCCCTTGATCTCAATTACATCGCCGACTTTCAGTCCAATAGCATTGATATCAGCGGGATCCAGCCGCACAAGTCCTCGCCCGATGTCTTGTTGCATCGCGTCAACAACCTTTAAATCCCGAAGCAAGTATGTATTTCGTTTTTCATCTTTTTTATTGTTTTTCATCTTGTTTTCTTTTCAGGAGCGTTAATAATCATACTTACAGTATATCCAGACAATCTATTTAGTATGGTCATCCTCAAGGAAACTCACCAACGACCCAAGATGAAGGGTCAGGTCTTCGTTACTCATCCCGAAATGTTCCTTCAACTCCGTTATTCGTTCCTCAAGGCGCATCAAGGTAAGTCCCAGATGTTCAATCTGATCCTCCGTTAAAGAATTACTCTCCACCCGGCGAATTGCCTGACGTTCCATAACTTGCCGAAGGGTCTCAATGAGCTTCAGGACCAGTCTGACCAGATCATCCGCCGCATTGTCTGCATCTGTTTTTAAAAGACTTGCATTGCGAGATGAAGATCCATCGATATCCGGCTGCGTGCCTGGTTGCGCATCAAAGTCGGAAAGCTGTAATTTTGAAGCTGCTTCACCAAGTATATTATTGAAATTACTCAACTTTACACCCCCAAAGCTGCTTTGTTGCCAATAAAGGAATAAGGTGCCCATGGCCCTGTACAGCTCAGAGAGATATCCGGTCTGTTCAATTTTTTCAGCGCGGATATGAAGGCCGGAACATACTCGCGCTCTACGAGGCACGAGACCTTGATGGGTTCATTTCGCTTCTGGTGGTCCAGCCAGACTGTTGCACTCGTAAGTGTTTCAAGATGCGCCTTCACATCCCTGATGAATTCCTCTTCTGACTTAGTGCGCTTAATGCTCTCCATCCGATCCAGAAGGAAGGCCATCCCGGAGATTTTTTCTTTTGAGTTAGTTACGTGATTTTTGCGTTCTTTCGAGTCCTGGTACGTTGCTATTTTAATTCGCAGGGCCATTTCCACCTTACCCCTGACCTTTGCCAGATCAGCCCTGAGCGCAACATACCGTGCCCGGATAAGTGAAGTAAGTTCATCTGCTTTGCAGATCATACCAAACCGCATAGGCAACACACTGTGAGGCTTCATTAGTGAGTTGATGATTTTTTCATGCCGCCAGACGTTTTCGCCGGAAGCCTCCAGTGATGTCCTGGTAGACCTGCTGACAGCTGCCGCCAACCCATTTACCTGCAATAATGATATTTCATCGCCTTCATGGCCATAGGGTATGGGGCGTTCAATGGTGCTGCCGTCGACTATTCCGTACACATAATGAAGCATCAGCTTTTCTCCATCCTGTCGGAATCTGTCTCTGGCGTTTTGTTAACATTTTCGACCGACGTTATCAGAACCTGAAGCCCGATATAGACAAGATCTACCCCCGCCAGAGTAATTGTCGCTTCGCCACTAATTACAATGCCTTTGTGAAGTATGCGGTCTAACAGATCAGAGAGCGCGAGTTCCTGATGGCGAGGACCTTCATAAGGCATTTTCATCTCCTATCAGATTTACGGTGGCAAAACTGTAAGAAGGCCATGGACCAGTCACGTGAAAAAGAAAGCCAGAGGAACCGTACCCGGCATTGAGTTTCTCAACAGCTTCATGAAACCCCTTTTCATGCTCAAATTCGATGAGGAAAGCGTCATTGGAAACCATCTCCGCCATGCTTTCAGTTGGGGCATTCGCATGGAACTTTCCGGTAATACGTTGCTTTGCGAAGGGGGTGATCTGAGTGAGCGCGTCGTTCAGGCATTGGGTTATCGCTTCCGCTTCATCCTTCTCAATCAGCTTTTGAAGCTGGCGCAGAAGAAAGAATTTTTTACCATCACTGGCACATTCATGCTTTGCCCGAAATGAAGCGGTCTCAGCGCTGTCAATGCAACCGTTTTTGCGGAGCTGAGTGCGATCACAGTAAACTTTGACACCCCATTCTGCCGCCCCTTCTATTTTTTCGATAGCCTGCTGCAACTGGGCATGTCCCTCCTTCAAAACCTGTTGAAGGCATCTTTCATTACTGAACACAGCACCCAGCCGTAACGGAAGAATGGCAAGCTGATCTGCCGCCCACTCCAGCACACGGTGATGATACAGGACTACAGCTTCCGCCTGAGAGGGGTCCTGCAGGACCGTGTCCAGTTCCACGCCCTCAGGCATGTGCAAGTCGCAAACAACCGCCTGAAGGTTACCTGAAGCGATGTTTCGCGGGGGGGCGAACTCCACAGGACCAATACTTTTTGCCGCCTCCAGAGATTTCAACTGTTTACCTGCGCGTGCGATACCAAAAAGATACAATAATGGATCTGCTAAAGGCATGTGATCTCCCTACTGGTATCCATTGCGGTTCTCAGTTATTGCCTGCAAACAGAAACCTGAACCAACCCGCCAGATTTTGTGAATGCACAAAGCGTCTGGTAGGCATCCAGCAGCGCGGTCATTTCGCTGTCATCGGCTGAGGGAAGCGCGGTGTCGGGATGCTTTTGCCTGGCAAGGCGATGATAAACGGCGCGGATTTCCTCCAGATAAGCTTCTTCATCCAGCCCAAGAAACTTGCGGGCCCACGACACTTTTTCCGGATCAAGAAAAGACACCTCAACCGTAGCAAAATTGTAAGGTGGCATCGGCCCGACGCACCTGAAATTGAGCCTGTCATTATGTGCTGCATCAATTGTTTCAAGGCAGCTGTCCAGCTCCTCTGTTTTTTTTCTGTCGATCAGCAGGGAAGTGTTTAATACCATGCGATCGTCGACCAATGCATTATCAACTGAATCAGCTGCAACGGACCGGAGGTGCGAGGACAGACAGGAACTCAACTCGCTGCGCTCTTTTTCCAGTAGACTCTTCACTGCTTTACCGACTTCAACCGGCTCCGCCCCTGCGCTCTTTAAGCTGGCCAATTCAGGAGATCGGGAGATTTTGGCTAAAACGTCTTCCAGATTCCAATGAGTTTGAATCTCGAACTGGACCTTCCCCGAAGTTCTCTCAAACGCCTCTGAAAACTCGACTTCACCGCTTGCAAGGCAACGCTCGACACTCTCCCGGTCCGGTGCATTCGTCCCGAATTTGACCGGTAAAATAGGAGTAATACCCATGATAACTTCTACCAGCTGCTGCTGGGCCAGCAGTTGTCTCGTCAACGCCTGACGGTCGCAACCGGTAAAGAGCGCACCATCACAGCGGCGCACTACAGCGCCAAACGCGCGCCCCTGGATGACATCAATTTCATCATCCAAAATACCCTGAACACTTTTACATGAGAGTATTGGGAGGATGGCGTAAAGATAAAATACATTCTCCGTGTTGGGTGTCTCAAGCTTCATTGTTTATTTTCCTGTACTGTGCTTTTTGAAACAATTTTCTCCAGCTGTTCAATACGTTGTTGCAAAGCTTTGTTTTCTGTTTCCGCGTTTCCTGTAAGATAAGGATCCCGTTCCCACCAATTGATGCCCAATTC
This sequence comes from uncultured Pseudovibrio sp., assembly GCA_947502585.1. Lineage (GTDB taxonomy): Bacteria > Pseudomonadota > Alphaproteobacteria > Rhizobiales > Stappiaceae > Pseudovibrio. The sequence continues at coordinate 5,308 of CANNAV010000118.1, read as the reverse complement.
TTTCGCCTTATCTACAGAAGCGATGAGCAGGCGCAGACGAATGGTGAGCAGCTCTACTCCTACCAGAGAGACTGTCACGTCTCCGGCGATAACAACGCCCTTATCAAGAACACGGTCCAGGATATCTGCAAGCGTTTCTCCTCTGAGTGAACGTTCCATAGATACATCTTGCATTTCCTGTGGTCCTCATACTCAAGCAGACTGGGTATCGCAGGTCTACTTTGATAATTTCATATTTGCCTTGCCCCCCCGGGGGGGCATACAGGCAGGGAAGCAATCGTTCTAAAAATTTCAGGATGTTGCGTCTGGCATCGGGAACAGGTTCATTCCGCTTTCCCGGCGGATCCAATGTTACTCATTCGAAGTCGCCGACTTCTCCGCGACAAAAACGACGGCCCCTGCGATACCCCACTATGTCACCAGTTCCATCAAGATCTACTTCATATTCAACCAGAACATCCGATGAGGCCGGGATGCGTTTAAGCTCAATGATTGTTGCTGTAAGGGACCAGCCGCTCTCTTTTTTACTAAAGGAAACAATACTATCTACCGTATATCCGGTGAGCTTCTTCAACTGGTGTCTGGTGCGGGTAATTAAGGTTACAGGGCGCAACTGCGTAGCAAGGGGTGTATTTTTCGCTGTGTCGCAATCTCCGGCTTCTTCATTCAGCTCTTCCTGCTGAAACACAGCTTCCTGGATTACGTCGGAGGTAAGGACTGTTCCGCTAGATTTCGCCATTTTTCTTCATCTCCCTAATTTCTTTGAGGCGCAGCAGCAATTCATCTTCATGGGCTTCATACTCTTCCAGGCTTATTTCATGGCAATCGAATTTGAGTTCCAATTCACTCAGTTCACCGCGTACCTTGTCCTCATCATAAAGTTCCTGCTTCATCTGATCGTCAATAATCCTGGCAATCCCGATCAAACCTTTGATGGGACCACACACAGGGAAGGAGAGGACTTTTCCAAGAAGGCTCATGCTGCCCCCCGCACGGCCCAGGCCACCGCAATTTTAACAAAGTTATAGGGAGCTGCCGGCCCGACATACTTGAACAGAAGCCTGTTTCCAAAGTCATCATCAAGTTTGCGGACGACATCATCGACTGCGGGTACTTTGGCCCTGTCCACCAGAAAGGCGGCATTCAGCACCATGCGCTCGCCATTGGTTTTATTGGTTCTGGTTTTACAGACATGTGGGCATACACGTGACAGTATAGCCTCCTCGTCACCCAACCGCTTTTCACGCAGCGCTTTTTCAACGGCTTCACCAAGTCGGATGCGCTCAAAATGGCTTTGGGAAGGAGACTTATTTACCAGCGAATCCCGCAGTAACCGGATTGGTTCGTTTTCCTGCACCACTTCTTTAAAAACAGCATCCTGATACCAGAACGCCTTAAGGCCAAGCTCGATACGCCCCTGCATCTGCCCAAGGAGCTGGGTGAATTCGTCATAACGGTGGGCGAGCAGGCGCTCCCGGACTGTTTCTAAATCGGGCGCAATCGTGCCAAATCGTACCGGGAGTATATCAAAATTTCCCATAACCTCCTCGAGCACCAAAGCGTGCGCCATCATGTTTCGACGATTGCTGTCGTACTCAACAATGGGTGAATCACTGACGACAGCAGCAAGACGTCCATGATTTATCGTATAGACAGCATCGCCCCTTTCGCCGATGCCGCGCGTGGAAAACTCGCAGGCATCCGGACATGTAATAATGGCGTACAGATATTTTCCATTATTATTATCCGCAATCATGTATTACTGCTCCTTCACCCAGTCTGGTGGTGCTATTATGGTACTAATACACGAAAAAAATTACTATTTTGTTTTAATAAGGCGCAACTCAAGCACACCATTATTATATGATTGTTTGTAGTTCTGCGTTTTCACCTCACAAGGAAGACTGACCTCCTTTACGTAATATCGTTCACCTGATGTTTTTATTTTCACCATGTTCGCTTCGGTTTCTACTGAAATGTCTTCCTTGGTCACTCCGGGCAGTTCCGCCGTAATCACGATCTCATTACTTTCATCATAAATGTCTACGAGGGGTTCCCGGACATCGCCAACTTCCAGTCCGTCACTGCCGGCGTGAACGTTTCCAAAGGGTTCAACCGTCGGGCGTGTGCCACCAAGCCCGCTGCGAATACTGAAGCCATAAACGCCCTTTGCCTGATCGCCCAGACCTTTTACCCGAAACTGGCCCTGACGTGAGGTCTGTCCTTCACCTGCATCGGCAAGCTTGCCAAGCAAGTCAACCACATTGCCAAAACCGCGAAACAGTCCGCCCAGATCCAGCTCGACCCCACCGTCAGCTGGCTTGTCACTGTTGCTTTTTGAGCCTTCTGAAGTTGTCTTTTTCTTATTCGTCATGGTTGGCATGCCTTCTTTGACCACGGCTTTGCTAAATCAGTGAGCTGCCGCTGCGCTAGTAATCGAGGTAAAAATTGCTGGTCGGAGATGCAGAACACGACGCCTGCTCAGACCCGTGCGAACGTTGACTGTCTGGCTTTGAGCAAGGCGTGTGCTCCGGCACCATATCATCTCTCAAAAGCGAGCGTGTTTTTTCGATTTCTGTGCATATTCTGACGATTTTCTCGTCTACTGCTTCTTTGCGCATCGCCCACATACGGGCCTCAGACAGGTATCTCGCCTTCTTGTTTTCCAGTTGAACAAGCCACTGCGCGAGTTTATGTGGTTCACTGGGTTTAGGTCTGCTTTCCAGCGATAGCATCCTGACAACAGTGCCTGTAGATCCTCTGAGTTTCCTGTGACAATTACTCATATCTGTCGCCTTTGTGGAACGCTCTCAATCTTCTTCATCTCTGGCACTTTGCCCTCAGGCGCGGATCTTTTCGCCGACGTTGTTACAGGGGATGATGGACAATGGTGCTCAATCAGGCTTGTCAGTAATTTTTGTTGCTGCAGATATTTGCTACCCATGCGTCCTGTAAATGCCGATTTAGACCCAAGAATATCCAGACAAATCTGGACGAAGGCATCATCTCCAATGCTCGGATTTAACATTTCCTGAGCAACCACCTTGCAAATTGTAATGCTGGTGCGAAGTGATGGAGCCTGGTCATATTCTTCTGTTTCGCGAAATTCCCGGACAAGGCCTACAATTTGTGCAGCTTTATCCTTATCAATTCCAGAACGAGCAGCCGCGACATTGACTTCCAAATCATGATCAGCGTGATCTATATCGATAGTAACTATGCGGTCCCCGAGTGCATCCTGAGAATCGTGTATGCCGGCATACTCCTGGGGGTTACTGGTAAATATTGCACGGAAATCAGGGTGTACTTTAATGTAGGATTCTTGCTGGTTCTGCGCGGGAAGAACAAGAAGCTTCTCTTCCAGAACACCGAGAAGCACGTTGTTGGCTTCTGGGCGTGAGCGTGTAAATTCGTCGTAAATCAGCGTATGGCCGTTTCTGCAGGCGGTAGTCAGGCGATGATCAGCCCATCGCGGGTCAGTAGTTTCCTCAAGCCTGGTAACTGAGTGGATGTAACGATCCACAACCTTCCGGTAGTTGTACCCATGTTGAGAGCCTACCAGGTTCGACGTAATCATTTCCTCATCGCCGGTTATCATGACTGCCGGTCGGCCAAGCAGGGAAGCTGTGTGCAGGGCTAAAGTTGTTTTGCCGGTTCCGGCAGGGCCGCGAAAGTGAACCGAATATCCAGCCTTTAAGTAGGAAAGCGCACGTTTGGTAACCGACTTAACGCTCTCGGTTTCTACGAAGCCGTCTCTTGGTTTCGGTGTGAGCGTCGCCATCCCGTTATATTGGTTCACTTCGGTGCTCTCCGACATTCTGCATTCACCTTCCTGTTTGGCCCTTCAACAATTCTGAGCCACCACTGATGCTGCAGTGGTTCCAAAAGCATGGGACCGACACTCATCCTATGAGAACAGCTTCGTCGCATGGCCTGTTTCATTTCAGCCGCCGCTAACGTGTTTCTGATCAGCGGTGGCTCTGTTATGCTTCAGAATTCTGGCTTATCTCGTATCGGCTGGTGATTTATGGCGCCATATTCTGCGAGCCTCAGCGTGATCAGCATGCAGATCTCCAAGGAAAGTAGAAACACGCTCTTCCAGAGATGACCTGTAGTCTCCAAGCTCTTTCTGCGTTTTTTGAACCGTATCTCTAAACTCTGCTTCGAAACGTTGAAGCATTTCCTCAGTTTCCCTGCAAATTGACTCAACCTCTGCTCTTGTCTGATCTCTTTGTGTACTGTTATCTTGCCTTAACCGTTCGGTTTCGATTTTGATTTCAGCGATTTCATCATGCAACCTTTTTGATGATGCCTTTAAATCTTCAACTAATACGGCCATCTGATCCGCTAAAGGCATTGTGGCACCTCGCACTTCGCAATAGGAAAATTCTATTTCCTGCTTTTTGCCGGAAGGAAGGGTCGACCTCGGAGGTCGAGGTCGACCTTGGTTTACCAATGCTGGTCAGGCAGCAATTGGATCGCTCGCGGTCAACCCAACAGCCTCTGCATATTTCAGGAAAGTGTCTACGCTTGCGACAACAACCCGTGCTTCAATCGCCAGCAACTCAATGCCAACCAAAGAAATACGAGCCCATGCATCGACGACAATGCCTTTGTCCAGAATGCGATCGACGACTTCCGCGAGGCTGCTGGAAGCGTTTGTTTTTTCAACTGCCATTGAGGTTCTCCATTATCTTTTCGATAAGATTATAATATCCATCATCTCTGATATATGAATATTATAACGTAAAACTTACCTTGAGGTACGCTAACGAAATTATGATATCAGATATATTGAAGAATGAAAGCCAAGAATATATGTAGTATAGGTGTTGGTTATATTCTAGTTTATTGCTGTAAATCAAAATTGATATAATTGTAATCATCAATGTATTGTTTAGTTCTGTTATTGAATATTAATTATATATGAAGCAGGAAAGATTTTTTCTTTAGGTTCCCGGTATAATTTCACTGAAAGACCACTGGCTCTCCATCCATTCTGCAGGAAGGGTCTCAGGCGTATTGCCAAGTTATTTGAGGTAGGTCGCAATTGTGCCGGAAGTGCTAAATTCAGGCTGCCATTTCAGCAGTATAATCCGCCCAAAGGCCGAAAGCATCGACCCTTGCATGACGGTATGAATGAGCGGAAAGTTTGTATCGGCGTGGACGGAAAATGTTATTGATCTGATCATGGGCAGACAACTGTCAATCAGCATTGAAAATTGACCCACCTTTTTGCATCCAAAACTGACCCACCCTGTGGGCGAAAAAGGCCCTGTCTGCGAGCGCTCGCAGACAGGGCCTTTTT
>CANNAV010000117.1 GCA_947502585.1 uncultured Pseudovibrio sp. | reverse complement strand
TACATCTTCCTGTCTCGCCCTCTTCAGAAAATAGAGAAAAATGAGAGAGCGGACAACTTCCCTGACACAGAGGGCAGACCATTTGATCTGTGGCATATACACAAATGCCGAGTTTTTTCTTTACTTGCAGGATCGCTTTGTTACATAGCATTTAGCGAAAAACGAGAATAGAATGCTGCTGGCACTAGAATCCATCAGGTCAAAACAGGAACTTCATACCCTTATCTTCATTGCAGGGACTGTTTTGCTGAACGCGACTGGTGCTGGATTAATCATTCCGGTAACTCCGGCACTGGTTGCGCAGCTCAGCCAGACGACCATTGCAGATTCAGCCCTCTGGGGTGGTTACATTGCGGCGGGCTATGCAGCGATGCAGTTCCTCTTTGGCCCTGCTGTTGGTGCCATATCCGACCGTTTTGGTCGTCGTCCAATCCTCCTGATTTCGCTTGTTGTCCTTACAGTGGACTATCTTATCATGACCTTCGCAGGCTCTCTGTGGGTTTTGTTTATCGGCAGGTTATTGGCCGGTATTGCCAGCGCTACTTATGCCACTGCTTATGCAGCTGTCTCCGACATATCTCATAACGGTAAACGTGCAACACGCTTCGGCATGGTCGGCGCAGCTATCGGCTTTGGCTTTGTCATCGGCCCGGTTATTGGCGGAACACTCGCCCTCTTCGGCACCCGTGTTCCCTTCTACATTTCGGCAGTCCTGATAGCGACAACCTTCACTTACGGCCTGTTCTACATGCCAGAAACGCTGCCCAAAACTGCCAGAAAAGCCATCCGCTGGCGCAGAGCCAACCCTGTCGGCGCCGCCATGGACATCGCCCAGTCACCTGTTCTGGTCTGGCTCTTCATCGCGCTTTTCCTGTTTGAAATGGCAAACTTCGTGTATCCGGCCATCTGGCCATACTACACAATTGAAGCTTTCCACTGGAACACTACACAGGTAGGTCTTTCCCTTGCAATCGTCGGCATTGGCTTTTCCAGCGTCAAAGGTGGTCTCATTCGCTGGATTATTCCGCGCAAGGGCGAAGCCAGGACCGTTCTCTATGGCTTTTTCTTCTCAGTAATCGCACTGCTCGGGTTTGCGTTCGCGCAAAACACATTAACAGTCATCCTGCTTCTGCCACTGGCAGCGCTTGGCGCTATGATCCCTCCTGCCATGATCGCCCTGATGAGCCAGCACGTCTCTCAGGACAAACAGGGCCGTCTGCAAGGTGCGTTGACGAGCATCATCGGACTTACACTTGTGCTTTCCACCTTGATGATGACACAGCTTTTCACGAGATTCACAGCAGACAACGCAAAGCTTTACTACCCAGGCGCACCATTCCTGCTGGCAGCAACATTTATGCTGCTTGCCATTGGTCCGTTCCAGGTTGGTTTGAAGAAGATCAATATCCGCAGCTGATTCCGGGAACTTGAAGCCTACGCCGGGGAATTCCGCTGCAGATACTCATTCGTAGAGACAATATTGCTGCAAGTGAACGACATCGACGCCATAATCGCTGCTTGCACAAACTGTTGCTGGGAGGACGTATCACAGGCCCCCGGCTCGCGCGTCGCACAGGCATCGTAAATGATCGTAATCGGATAGCCAAGTTCTGTCGTCGCATGCGCCGCCGCCGCAATGCAATCCTTGCTCATCGAGCCGCAGATAACCAGCTCCTCAACATTCTCGTCATCCAGAATTTGCTTGAGGTTATTATTGAGGAAGATATCAGAGGTAAATTTCGTTAGGACAGGCTCGTGCGGTAATGGTTTCACCATATCGTGGATCTCTGCACCAGTCGTGCCTTCAACAGTAAACGGCGCGTCTTTCTCTTTAAAATGATGCCGAATGTGAACGATGGTCTGATCCTGAACACGCGCATTTGTAAGCAACATCTGAATGTTCCCGGCAGCTTCAAACTGTCCTTCCAACTCGCATTTCCCACCGGGAAAGAAATCGTTCTGACAGTCAATTATCAGCAACGCCATTCTCGTCATATTACGCTCAACACCTCACATGAAAGGCCTGTTCCATAACAGTCTAATAGATACCAATTGACGAAACTCGGCCAGAAAACCAGTATTTTTCATAAAATCCAGAAGCAAACAGCCGACCCGATAAATGCAGGTTCAGTTGATCATCTATTCTCTGTCCTGCCGGCTTTGTCGAACTTGTGGCGCCGATCATCTGTGTGTTTAAAAGGCATAAAGAACGTCTTCAGAATAGGAAATTTCGAAGAAGATACACCATGTCAGAGGAATACTACAACAACGCCGCTGAATGCTGTCGAAGGCTTCTTTGCCAAACTGACACGCCGGGCCCTCAAATACGGGGTCTTTCGATCCATCGTCGATTTATGGACACCAATCTGAACCGCAATGGCCCGTTGGCTCAATCCTGCTTTCATCAAAGCGTAAATTTGATTACGCTGTCCCACCGTGAGGCGGTGATAGGTTCGCATTCGTGTTCCTTTACTTTAGACGATCAAAGACACATCGGCATCACTGCCTCACGTCATATACCCTCAGTAAAGTTGCACTGGCGAGTTGAATCCGCGGCCCTAATTATCAATGGTTTGCGAAATTATCTCAAGGGAGCCTGTATCTGACGGAAGGTTGATCGGGCTCATAAGCTTTTCTCAATTGCTTCGGGGGATTAAGGCAAAAAACGCCCTCCCGGCATTCACCGGGAGGCCGCAGTTCTTTTGACTGGCTGTCAATCAGATCATCAGGCTATCATCCTGATTGATCGAATGCATCTGGTCTACAACACCGATATCCTCCATTAGGGTGGTATTGAATTCGTCAGCTCCGAAGTTTTCTGATGAGATGCCTTCCGGGCTGAGGTCGTACAAGGTTTCGGTTACCGGATCGAAATTTGTGGTAACTTCTTCTGCGGCCCAGTCCCAATTTATTTGAATGGCATCTCCACCAATTGTGCTGTTGGTGAGCAGATCTTCAATCTTGTTCAGAGCAGCTGCGTCATGTCCAAGGAAGTTGTCTATTGTCAGGTCTGTGAGGTCGATGCCAACCAACAGGAGTGACCGACCACCGTTGTCCACCAGAGTGAACAGCACACCATTACTGGTCTGCTCCACTTCGAACTGATCGCTGCCAATCCAACCGATGTTCACGGTATCCTGTTCCGGATTGAAGTTCGCAACCTCTTCCTGTTTGCCCCACTGCCAATCCAGTGTGAACTCGCGAGGTGAACCATCGCCCGGATCGACAGGGTCCGGGCCCGGATCAGTCGGGTCGACTGGATCAACCGGATCGGTTGGACCGAAGTAGCCCTTTCTGACCTGATGACCGTCCGTTGTCTCGCCATCCGGAGCTTCCGGGGTTAACAGGGCTTCACGACTGACAAGGGTTACGTATTCCTGATTAAAGCCGAATGGGGCTTCAAGATTATCCTCCATGACCTGATCGAAGTGGAATTCTAACTGACCTGGCACCAGATCAGCAAGGGAGATGCCTTCGAACAGGAAGCTCTGGCCAGTTGGCAAAGTAGAGATCAGCAGGCCGTCGCTGGTATCTTCAACGCTAAGAAGCTCACGTGTGCCGTAGTAGAGGAAGCTGATTTTCATGTATGACGGGTCAAAGTCAGAGAAAACTTCATGTACGCCGTACTCATGAGACCGGATGTAGACTGTGTCGTCTTCGCGAGGGCCCAGGCCTTGCTCCCAAGAGACCACGCCACCAAGATCCTGACGGAGGTGTTCATTGCCGACCACTCCGAAGTTTGAGATAGTAACATCCTCGTATGTGACGCCCTGCACGATCTGTGCGCCAGAGTTCCATGGGTTATCAAGAATGATTTCACCGGCGAGAGACTTGGTCAGGATGAGACTGTGGACAGAATGTACGCCGAAGTCCAGCTCGTCTTTGTCAGGGTCAAAGCCAACGATGTCGTCTGCATTTGCGTCAACACTGAACCTGGAGCCCCCTTCATCAGTCGTGCCTATAACTGCTGCCGGGTTTGAACCGTCATTGTCGTAATCAGGTTCGTATCCGCCGCCCGGAACCGGGTCTGGTACTCCACCGCTCCCATTAACAGCCGAGACAACTTCGTTGTACGCAGACTGCTCTGCGACAGAGAAGTTTTCCAAAGACAGATCGGAAAGTGCCAGGCCCTGGAAAGTAGTGGTGGACAGGATGTTACCGGACTGATCAGTAATAACGATAAGAACTGCCTGTCCGAGTGCGCCGCCGCTTTCCTCGAAGATTTCGAACTGGGCGCCAGTGACACCATCCAGAATATGGATCATGTCAGAGGATGGGTCAAAATCGGCGATGACCTGAGATTCACTGTTCAGACCAAGCATATACATGTCGCCGGAAGGCCCACCATCACCCGGGTCCACAGGATCCACGGGATCTACAGGATCAACTGGCGAGGTGTTTCCGCCAACAAGATCTCGGATCAGATCAGCTGTTGATGCATCCTGAATGGAGAAGTTTGCCATTGACAGATCGGAGAGCATAACTCCCGCTAGGAGCAGCGTCTGGCCGCCGTTGGACGGTATGGAGAAGAGCACACCATCTGGTGTCTCGGTTACTTCAAGCTGGTCTGAACTGATCCAGTCAATGAAGATCACGCCGTCTTCAGTGTCAAAGTTGCTGACGACTTCGTGTTCACCGTAGGCCCATGTCACCACCACATCGGCATCTTCTTTTGAAACACCACCGCCTGGCAGAGAGCCGTCCACGCCTTCATCGCCAGTCAGACGATCCAGGAAGTAGTCGATTGCTACGTCAATGGTTGGGCTTTCAAAGCCGCCAAACTGCTCAATATATTGCAGAATAGAAGTACCGTACTCATCTTGAGAAACGTTGCCAGCTTGCAGGAGAGCAAGTGTACCATAAGCGCCACGCAAGTGGGCAGCTGCCATAATACCCGTCAATGTGAGGGTTACGCAGACATTCTGACCGTTCTGCTCATAGGTGAATTCCTGCCCAATAAAGTCGTCCAGTGTCTGTCCGCTATTTGACAAGCCATTTTCAATAACCTGAAGATTGAAGCCGAATGCTTCCTGAATAGCGACGTCCTGAGCCGCAGCAGTCTTGAATTCTTCCAGTGAATCGACGCCGTTTTTGCCGGTCCAGGTGCCGTCCCAGGTGTTGCTGGACGCGCCGTTGCCGTAATAGACGTCATCGTCATAGTAGCCCAGATCGATGAGCAGAGCTTCGCCAAACTGGTAACCAACAAACCCAAGTGAGTTTGTGGAGCGATAAGCCATCGCTTCCCATTGGTCGTCAGTCAGATCCCCCCAACTGTCATACTCTGGAAAGAAGTCTTGCACCTTGCCGCCTGCCCATTCGTCAAGCTGCCAATCCTGAATTACACCAGCTTCGTATCTTTCGCGATCCCAACCGGATTCGAAAGCCAGTAATGCGTCAAGGAATTCGTCATATGTGCCACGATAGTCCATTGTATTCCTTCAGTTTTATTGATGGGCCCAGACAACTCCAAAATGAATGGAGCAAGCCGAATAGCCAGGTCCGGAAGACTCACCAGGTCACCCTCTTTAAAAACGAACGCAGATATGATCTGACTGCAATTTTGCTCTTTGCACTTACAACCGTGCATTGTTTACAGTTCTACTGATACTTCTGCGTTATACAGGACTGGTTTTTCTGGAAAATAAGGCAAAATTTCGGAATAAAGATGGTCTCTTTATTACGAATGAATTTAATAAAATTCACTAAATTGAATATTTTACATCAAATAATGATGTTGTCATGACCTTAAAGTTTCGTTTTTCTTGCTCTTCTGCGACTTAACGGTTCAAGAGATTTAGAAAAACCTTTGGCGTTTGCGTTGCCTTATTTGCGTTATTTGCCTTATTTGCTCGCATTACTTTACGATATATACCTTCATATTCCTGTGAATTGTGCAGGCATCATGTGTTCTGTACACTTTATATGACATCCGACTCAGACTGCAAAACAATCCCTGAAATTCTACCCGTATACATTGCTGATTTTAACGAGTGGCATTTGCCCCCAAAATGAAAGTGGTGGCTGGTTTATTCCGGGAGGAAGCTATGGCAACTATCGCTATAAGCATGGCTTTAGCTCTGTGCTTCACGTTTACTGCGCTCTTGTTTATTGCCGTGAAGAGCCGGTGGACAGCCCGTTCAAGGATGCTCAGGCGCAAAATGCCGATCAAAGGGGAGTTTTTACTCCACCACCTTAATCTCACAGGTGAGGGAGAAGAGAAGATAAAGAAAGTGCGCATCAGGAGTCGAAACGCTCTTTAAAGGTTTTTGCGCTGCCTCCGGATGAACAGAACGGCCCACGGTCCCATCCGGCAACACAGGGCGTGAAGCATATTTGTGCAGTATTCAGGACGGGCGCAGGTCTGACCAGGACTTGCCAAGATTCCGATCTTTTGCCAGATGGCCCCACTTGGTTTCCAGCATCCGGTCATCAAGGTGGTAGACTGAGTGGAGCAGATCGGTTGTCACCACATCCTGCGGTGTACCATGAGCAACCAGATTACCGTGGTTGAGAACAAAGAGCTTATCTGCAAAGACGCAGGCCAAATCGATATCATGAAGGACTGCGATTACACCGCCACCTTCCTCTGCGTATTTGCGTCCTGTCTCCAGTACGTCAATCTGATGTTTCAGATCCAGACTTGCGGTTGGTTCATCCAGAAACAAATAGTTAGCGCGGCCATTTTGCTTTGGATCCCAGACCTGACAAAGCACACGAGCCAGATGAACACGTTGTTTTTCGCCACCAGACAGCTCCTGATAGTACCTGTTCAGGCAGGAAGTGAGGCCGACGCGCTCCAGAGCTTCCAGAACGCGCGGACGCAACTGCCTGGCGCTCAGGCCGTGACTGCCAGAGACCAAACCCAGCCTGACAACTTCTTCAACCGAGAAGGGGAAGTGCAGCTGAGAGCTTTGAGGCAACACCGCCCTGCGACTTGCAAGCTCGACGGCTGGGACTGACCAGATGGAGGTTCCATCCAGCATCACAGCACCCTCAGATGGCTTCTGATCACCCGTCAGACATTTGAGCAAAGTGGATTTACCTGCTCCATTCGGGCCGATGATTATCGTCAGCTCTCCCGGACAACTGCGGAAGCAGACGTCCTGGAGAAGCTTCTTTGCGCCAACACTTACCGTAATGTTAATTGCCTCAAGCATCTTGCGTCTTCAAAGTTGTACCTGGTTTTTGCGACCAAGCAGGATGGAGAGGAAAACAGGTGCGCCAATAAATGCTGTGATGATGCCGATTGGCAGCTCAGCAGGAGCGACAACTGTTCTGGCAACAACGTCAGCAGCAACCAGTAAGGATGCACCGAGCAATGCACAGGATGGAAGAAGGAAACGGTGGTCAGGTCCAATTATCAGTCTCAGGACGTGGGGGACAACAATTCCAACAAAGCCAATTATACCCGCCGCTGCAACTGAAGCTCCGGTTGCGCCTGCAACCAGAATAATGATCAGACGTTTGAGGTGCTGTGTATTAAAACCAAGATGAAAGGCTTCAGCCTCGCCCAGCAAAAATGCATTTAAGCCTCTGGCGATAAACGGAAGAGAAACGAGCACAGCCAAAGCAAAGGGAAGCGTGGACCAGACTCTTGGCCATGTGGAACTTCCCAGTCCGCCCATGCCCCAGAATGTCAGATCTCTGAGCTCTTTGTCCGTGCTACCGAAAATGAGAAACCCGGTTACAGCACCTGATAATGCGCCAAGCGCTATACCTGCCAGCAACATTGTAGCGATGGAGGTTTGACCTCGACGGGTTGCAACTTTGTAGAGCAGGGCGGTTGTCGCCGCGCCGCCGACAAATGCTCCCCATGGGAGAAGATAGACTGAATAGTCATCTAAAATCCATGCAGGAAGACCTGAGGACAGAGTGATGATACAAACTGCAGCAAGGGCTGCACCCGATGATACCCCCACTAAACCTGGATCAGCGAGGGGGTTTCGGAACAGGCCTTGCATCATCGCACCGGAAGCAGCAAGAGAGGCACCAACCAGACATCCGAGTACGGTTCTTGGCATACGGATATCGATAAGGACGACCTTGTCCCGAAGCGTGAGTGCGGTTTCATCACCGAAAAGCCAGTAATCCATTGCGCCAAATATGTGTGAGACGGACACCTCTGTCGGCCCAACGGCCAGCGATACGAAGCAGATAACCAGGAGCAACACCGTTAGTACTTTAACCGCGCACTGCTGACAGACTTCTCTGCTTGTTTTCGCATGGGGTACTGGTGACTTGAACGCCTCAGACCGTGCCATCACACTCATTACCACCTGACCTCACGATTTTGCATCAGATTTAGCTGCGATTTTCACAAGGTGATCACTCAGGTCGCGAAGTGCTTGCGCTGTACGAGGGCCAAAACCAAGGAGATAGGCGCCATCCATAACAATGAGATTGCCGTTCAGGCCGGCAGGTGTGAGGTTGAAGCCAGGCTCTTTAAGAATTTCTGACTGATCGCCTGAATCCGGGCGGGACATCATCATCACAACATCAGGAGCTGCTGCGATCAGCGCCTCTTTGGAGACCGGTTTGTAACCACGCAGGTTTGCAAATACATTGGTCGCCCCTGCCAGTGCAAGAACTGCATGGGCACCGGTTTCGCGACCTGCGGCCAGTGTCTGTCCGCCTCCTTCAGAGATGACGAAGACAACCTTGAGCGATTTTGCATGCTGTTGTGCGTAGGCTATAGCCTCATCAAGATCTGCTTTGACTTTTGCTTTCAGTGCTTTTGTTTTTTCTGGAAGTTGCAGTACAGTGCCGACACTATCAATCTTCTCAAGAATGCCTTCCGGGGAATAAACTTCATTCACTTCCGTCAGCTCGATGGAGGCAGCTTTGAGGACATCCACAGCTGTTGGTGGGCCAGAACCTTCCAACATGAGGATATGATCCGGATTGACCGCGAGTACACCTTCTGCGCTGAGGGCTCTCATATAACCCACGTTTGGAAGCTTTGCCGCTTCTTCCGGATAGGAGCTTGTGGTGTCGACAGCGGCCAACCGGTCCTGAGCTTCCAGTGCGTAGACAATTTCTGTCAGAGATGAGCCGATAGAAATAATACGCTGATCGTTTTGAATGTTCTCAGCTTGCGCCTGGCCAATGAACATTCCAAAGAACAAACTGAGAAGCGCCGCAGCTGCATAAGGAAGCATGAGAGAAAATGAATCGAGAGCTCTGGTTAGAACACGCATGGTCGCACCCATTGGAGAAGAGGTTTTTCATTCCTCGGGCATGAGTGGCTTACGGCTTCCCAAATTCGCCCAATTCGTCAAACGCTATCTTTTTATATAATATGAGGGAAATAGTCAGATTTATTAATCGGGTCAATCTCTAAATTGGGTAGAGAGGAAGACAGAAAAATAAAAGAAATGATACTTGACTTTTATATTCATGTTTTTCTACATAGGCGGATCGAAAACCTTTACGGCGCATCGTTAAGACCATTTTGCCAGCCAAGCGGTTTAAATCGCCAGCCAGCCTCCGCATACCACTCCCAACCCCATTGTGGTATGTGTTTTGAGAGTGGCTCTGAAGACCTGAAATTTGCTGAGCTTTTGACTGAAAAGGCTCATGTACTAATTGACTGAGGAGTTCCTGCGTGTACATCGCAATGAACCGTTTCCGCGTGGTGCGGGGCAAAGAAGAAGAGTTTGAATCTGCTTGGAAAAATCGTGAGCGCCATCTGAGCTCCGTTCCCGGCTACATTGAGTTTCGTATGCTCAAAGGAGAAAGTGCAGAAGATCATACTCTCTATGCATCCCATACCACCTGGGATACCTACGAAAATTTTGTTGCCTGGACTAAGTCTGAGGCGTTTGCCTCGGCTCATAAAGGCGCCGGCACCCGCATGAACTTTTATCTGGGCGGTCCACATTTTGAAGGCTTTGAAGTCATCCTGACCGAGACCCGCGAAGCTGCTTAACGGCATTCAGAGTGGAAGCTGCAACTTGCTGTAGCTTCCTTTCTCCCGGTCTAAAGTATCATAGTGCCGATATATTTTGCATGCAAACTGTTCGTATTCAAAATTTACGGAATACCCGTGATGCGCCCGGACAATTGTATTTTTATCTGCTTTCCCGCAGTGCCCGAAGTGGTGCACGGTTTTATAAAAAGCAACTGAAAGAACTGGGACTGACACCGGTCCAGTCTACTGTGTTACAAGCCCTTGCTGTTCACGACGGATGCACAACGTCTCAGTTGAGTAAGGCCGCAGAACCGGACAATGCAACGCTTACCGGTGTGTTAGACCGGCTTTGTCCTGCTGGGTATCTGGAGCGTAAAATAAGCTCGGAAGACCGGCGGACCCGGCATATTTTCCTCACCGAACGAGGTCAGGAAATTTCCGTCATTCTTGACAGTTTGACCGAGGACACAAACGCCAGATTTCCAGCAGAGTTGAGTGATCGAGAGACGAACGATCTCAAGGCACTGCTTACCCGGCTTTAGGACGGGCGCTCAAGCCATCCAGATATTATTTTTAACGGGTAATCGGATTAAACGTATGCAGGGTTACGCATTTATCTCAAAGAATCTCAATAGAGCGGATTAGAAAGATGGGCGTAAAAACTATGTCAGGACTGCTGATCCTGAAAGCTATGCAGAAAGCGGGTAAGCGTCCACTAATGGCGGAAACCATGAATATGGACCTGGATTGCAGCGAGGATGGTCAGGTTCGTTTTAAATGCATGCCAACGAATGATCATCTCAACCCAGGTGGTACAGTACATGGTGGCTATGCAGCAACAGCACTGGATTTTGCGCTTTCTTGCGCAGTTCAGACTAAACTCAAAGACGCCTTCAACTTCTGCGGCATCTCAGAACTTAACGTCAAGTACATACCTCCCATAAAAGTAGGGCAGGTTCTATACGCTGAAGACCGCGTTATCAGCATGACACGCCAGACAGGGATCACTGCCGGTGAAATCGTCGATGAAGAGAGCAAAATTTACGCCTACGCTTCCGGTACTGTCATGATCAAACCGGAATCCTGACCGCATAGTTTTCGACAGAAGCGCATAATCGCATGGCTCTTTATGGGTTCCGGGGAGTTGGGGTTATTAAGATACTATTGATGGAAATGACCATCGTCGATCTGTAAAA
>CANNAV010000116.1 GCA_947502585.1 uncultured Pseudovibrio sp. | reverse complement strand
CAAACCTCCAACAATAAAGATTAGAAGTTTGACGCAAAAAGGAAAAATTAAAACGTGGGGCCGAAACAGCGCTTACCGAAAAAGTGCGCCCGACCTGCCTATATAACTTTCTCGGAGCACGTTGCGTCCTTTTACCGCCCCGCATCGCGCTCTGACATCTTTGATGGAGTGTATTCTTGTCGTTTGATTGACTCCAATCAAACAAAACGCACTCTAGCGGAGGAATCTGAAACTCTGATTCTTTGGAGTTCTCGGGTCATCATCTTCAGGTTCAGGTTCAGGTCCTGGATCATCTGGAAGCTGAGAAAGCGGGAACTCCACCAGATTCTCCTCTTTCTTCTCAGCCTTTTCATAGGATGAGCTCGCATCTTCCACCTTAGTGTTGGAAGGTTTCTCTATTTTATCCCCGGCCTTTTTTCTGGCTTTAGCCGGTGCCCAACCGGAGGCTTCCACAGGTACAACAGTAGCGCAGGGCTCTTCAGCCCTGGCTTTCTCATCAGGCTTTTTCTCACCCAACGGCCCTTTCGCTGTTTCTGTCACAACAACAGGCTCAGCAACATCAGGCTTTGTCACCGGAGCAACCACAGGCTCGTCCTTCACAGCAGCTGTTTTTTTTACTTCCTGCGGCTTTGGCTCAACAATATCCACCTCAACCGGTTCTTTCAGAACCTGAACAGGAGCTGCCAGTTCAGGGGGCTCAAACAGCTTGTCATCGATGACCTCGATCAACTGCTCCTGATCCACGGCACCATCCGGTGCAGCCCACTCATAGGCATCCACACTGCCTGTCTTAGGAGATACCGGTGCCCAGTTGGCAGAGACAACGCCATCCGCAGTCCAGACCTTATCGCCTGGCGCATGCACAGCCCGAGACAGCCATTCACGAATGCGGCCCTGATCACCATGCTCACACTCTTCAAGATCAGCCATCAGCAAGAACGCACGTTGTGTTGGCTCAGAGCGGAGAACCCGCTTGAGCTGATCACGCGCTTCATCAAACTTCCTGGCTTCAATGGCAGCAACAGCAATCGCAATCGCCCCTTCAGAAGAGTAAGCACGCATGTTAGCTAATGTTCTGACGCGGCTCAGGCGATCAGTTACGGAATCGCCAGGGCGAACGTGAGCATAAGCGTCAGCGAGGTCTGGGTGTGGGTTCAGCTTCCAGGTCGTTTCAAGGATCTTACTTGCTTTACGCACTTCACCTGTACGTGTCCGCAGACGGGCTGCAACAATCGCGGCCGGTACCAGTGAAGGAGCAAGTCCATGCGCTTCAACAGCAAGAGTGCGTGCACGATCAGGATTTTCATTCTCCAGCTCAAGAGCACGCGCAGTCAGCAGAACGGCTTTTTTGCGACGAAGGGTCTTCTTGTCCAGCATGCGAGCAGCATAGTTGCGCTCAAGCGTTGCAATGGCTTCTTCCCAGTCACCGGAGACAGCCTGATACCCAAGCACGGCATTGCCCGCCCAACGCAGACCCGGAACCAGGTTAAAAGCTTCCTCAGCAAAGTGGCGTGCAGCTGCGGGCTCACTTTCCCGTTCCGCCTCAATGTAAAGACCGTGCAGGCCCACTGCCATGGAGCGATCATCTTCCAGCATAGCCTCAAACCGGCGACGGCTTTCCGCATGATCACCATCCAGTTGCGACGTCTGAGCCAGAAGAAGGTGTGCGGCCGGTTCGCTACCGCCCAGCAACTTGTCCGCCTTCAGACCAAACCTGCGCGCATGCAGCGTGTCGCCAGCCCCAAGGGCCAGCAAACCCTGAGACAAGGCATCATAGCCTTTATCTTTACGTCGGCTCTGCAGAAAATGGGAAACCAGAGTTGGCGACTTCCAGATCAACCGGAAGAACCCCCAGGCTGCAACCGAAGCCACTATGGAAGCACCAAACGCAACAACAGCTGTAAGCAGGCTTGCCTGAACAACATACCCTTGCCATTCAAGTGTTACGACGCCCGGACGATCTGCCATCCAGGCACCACCAAGAGCCAGCAAAAATACAAACGCGAAAAAGATGAGAACGCGGACCATGTCCTTCGCTCCTTTCCGATACTAATTGTTTTCAGCAACAAGCGACTTCAAAACTTGAGCGGTGATTTTCTTCACCAGTTCATCGGCAGCCAAACGGGCTTTCACCTGCCCTGCCCACGCTGCACCAACCTTTTGCATCGGTTCTGGCAGCGCATCATAAGCCTTAATCGCCCCGTCAAAATCGCCCGCAGAAACCCGTGTTTCCATCGTGCCAAGCAGCTCGGCAGAACTCGTGCCTTCGCTGTCAGTGGGAGTACGCACTGAAACAAGCGACCTGACGCCGGAGAACAGACGATCAACCAGGTCGTCACTTTCACTCGTCAGCGAAACCGCATTCATATCACGCGCAACCTTACCAAATCCGGCAATCAACGCGGCAGAGGAAGGAATACCACTCGTAGCACTCGCTTTAAGCGGTGCAAGCTCAGCAGTATCACCTGGCAGCACCGCTTCAACAGCAGCCAGTTCCGCCTCATAGGCCTCGCCAGAATCCACCGCATTGCGCAAAGAGGTAATCGCGATTGCACGTGCAGCGCGTTCCTGCGCACTTGCAGTCCCAAGAGCCTTTTCCAACTGATCAACACGCCCGGTGAGCTGCCTGGTCGTCTCTGCATTCGCCCGAGTCAGCGCTTCAATCCTGCCTTCAAGAACTTTCTGGTCAGCCGTCAACTTGCCAATCTGTGCAAGCGCCTCATCCACTCCGGAGCTGGTCACAGCCAACTGTGAGCTGAGAACTTTCAGCTGCGCCGACGCTTCTTTCAAAGCCTGGAACTGCGTCTGCAAATCTCTCAGACTGCCTTGTACGCCCTTAAGAACCTGCTCAGCGTTCTTTCGATATAACTCGGTCAGATCAGCAACCTGCTTCGCCAGCTGATCCTGTGTTTTCTTCATATTGGCAAAAGTAGCTCCATCGCCAGCAGCTCCATTTGAAATGAGTTCGTTCAGCTCCTCAATCTCGGCAGCAAGCATAGAAACCTGCTCTTGCACCTTCGCAGTCACACCAGCAGTCGCACCGTTCAACATGGTGCTGGTCTCTTTTTGAATCACGTCCAGCTGTTCAGTCAGATTCTGAATGGTTTTCTTAGTGGCAAAGCTAACCGTCGCATGATCTTTCAGCGCCGCAATTTCCTGACTCAGCTGTGAATAGCGGTTCCTGGAGCTTTTAAGCAGATCCTGGACCTCAGTTGCATTCTGACCTGATCCAGCGCCAGTCATCTGAAGTATACCAACCTGATGCAGCCCAACGCCAGCACTGGCAACAAGCAGTGCTCCTATAACGCCAGCAGCAAGTATCGCGGCAAATCCAGTGCCCTGCTTAGGAGAATGCGGAGGCATATCAGCAGGCCCACCGGAGCTTTTGCCGGAAGGAGGCGGCGGAGGAGGAGTATCCTTGCCACCCGAACCCGCATTATCCTTCTTACCCTTCACAGGCTCTTTGACAACAGAAGCGGCAGAGGTTTTGTTCGCAGCCGTTGTCTTCTGGCCCGCGGCGTCCTTCTTCTCATCAGCAGCAGTCGGCCTGACTGGTGTTGAAGCACCCGCAGCAGGCTTTGCAGAAGTAGTTTTGGTCGCTTCAGTATTTTCAGTCTTCGCGTATGAACGTGTTTGTTGTTTGTCGGTTCGCGGCACAGAGCCTGTCCTGGCAGAAGTCGCCTTTCCCGCAGCAGGCCTGGCAGTCGTACCAGCGCTCTCGGCAGGCGTGTCAGTCCTGGAAACGTCTTTCGCCGGCAAGTCAATTGTGACAGGCTTTCGGGATCCACCGGAAAGCGGAGATTTCCGTGATGATGTTCTACCACCCGAGCCTGCCCCGGTGGACGCCCCACCCAATTTGTCATCAGCAGCCATAAAACCTCCTGGAATGGCGCATTTCAGCCAGATGCCACTCGCGCCAATTTTTATAGTCCCGCAATCTCAACAAGGCCTCCTAAGAGGCCTCTTTCCTAACATAAGCTTCCCTATAGCAAACTGCTATCAGGGAGAATTAGCAACTTGGCAAATAGACAACGAGTTCTCCATAGGCCCGGAGAAATCCAAATCAACTCCTCTCAACTCAACTCATCGAATCAGAAAGAAGTTCAAACAAACTATCCTCACACGGCGTTTTCGCAGTAAGAACCTCGTCAAACGCCCCGGCCTGTTCCGCAATCCGCTTAGAAACACATAATGCTTTCATAGCGTTAAGAAATACTATGGTTTTTTCAAGGTATGAAAGCCTGAGGAAAATCTGAATTGTTCGCGGAGAATAAAACAACACACAATCCAGCCTTTCTGTTTCAATCAGTGCTCTGGTATTTTCAGAAAAGCCAGTCGCAGCAGCCATTTGGTAGACCTCCACCATACGGCAGGTATTACCCCGCTGTGCAAGTTGTCCGGCAAGGTCTCCACTGCGATCAATCGCAGCAGGGTAAAAGACTGATCCCGCCTGCTTGCTGTCCGCAATCAGACTGCCAAGGGAATCAACATCCCCATCCGCACAAATAACATTTTGGAAACCGGAGGCTTCTGCAGCTTTGGCTGTTGCCTCACCCACGCAATAGACAGGAAGGTGCTGTAGCTTTGAGACAAGCCCGTTGAAGACAAGGGCTTCAATCGCATTCGCGCTCGTCACGGCAATCGCTTTAGCGTCCCCAGCCACATCTCCGCGAACGGTCAGTGGCTGGAAACTCAGCATCGGCTCAACAATCACCTCATGTCCCATAGCAATCAGCTTCTGTGCAGTTTTATCTGCCTGAGGCTGAGGACGGGTCACGAGTATTTTCATTAAAGCTCCAGAAAGTTCGGGCCGGACTTCGCTTTCAGCTCTTTGCCAAGCTCACGGCCAATCTCTTCAGCATTGCAAACCAGACCTTCGCCTTCAACGGTGTGCGTCTGGCTGCCATCCGGTTTGATCACCTCACCGCGAAAACGGATACAGTCACCTTCCACATAAGACAAACCAGCAATTGGCGTACGGCAAGACCCGTCCATCTCAGCCAGATAAGCGCGCTCCAGCAAAAGGCGGCTTTCTGTCTCTGCGTGGTGGATCGGCGCAAGAATGCGCGCCGTCTCTTCATCACCAAGGCGCGTTTCAATACCAATCGCACCCTGCCCGACAGCAGGAAGGAACTGCTCTGTATCCATCAAAGAAGTCACCAGCTCACCTTGCCTCAAACGACGCAAACCAGCGTAAGCAAGAAAGGTTGCGTCAACCACACCTTCACTCAGCTTGCGCAATCGGGTCTGAAGGTTACCTCGATACATCACCACATCAAGATCAGGACGCAGACGCCTGATCTGTGCCTGACGACGCAAGCTGGAAGACCCGATCACAGCGCCTTGTGGAAGATCTGTCAGCTTTGCCGCTTTTGGAGAAATGAAAGCATCACGCACGTCTTCACGTGGAAGGTAAGCGGTGAGACCCAGACCATCCGGCAGTTCTGTCGGCATATCCTTGGAAGAGTGAACAGCCATATCAATGGACTTATCCAGCAAAGCTTCCTCAATTTCCTTAGTAAACAAGCCTTTGCCGCCTGCTTCGGAAAGGGGCCTATCTTGAATTTGGTCTCCCGTTGTCTTTATAACAACAACCTCGAAGTCATGATCGGTTAACCCGTGAGCCTTTGCGAGACGAGCGCGCGTTTCATATGCCTGAGCCAGTGCCAGAGCGCTTCCACGTGTACCAATTCTTATAGGTTTTGTTTGCAAGGATCACATTCCCAATGCTAGGGGCTCATGTTAGATGAGCGACATAAAATCATCGGCCCGCGAAATCAAGCATGCTTATAGCATGAGAGAACGACAAAAACCAGGCGGCCAAAGGAGACAAGACGTGCTGACCATCCTCGGCATAGAAACGAGTTGTGACGAAACCGCCGCTGCTGTCCTTGAGATTGATCAAGATGGCAAATGCGGAATTTTGTCCAACATGGTTCACTCTCAAATCAATGAGCACACACCGTTCGGCGGTGTTGTACCGGAGATTGCAGCGCGCGCCCACATTCAGTTGCTGGATGGTATCGTAGAACAAGCGATGAAAACAGCAAATGTGAAATATTCTGATCTATCCGCAGTAGCTGCAACAGCAGGCCCAGGGCTCATTGGCGGCGTCATCGTGGGTTTGATGACAGCGAAAGCCATTGCCATGGCAATCGATAAACCATTGATTGCAGTGAACCATCTGGAAGGCCACGCTCTCACTGCCCGTATGACAGATCAGGTTGAATTTCCCTTCCTTCTGCTCCTCGTTTCGGGTGGTCATACGCAATATCTCCTCGTGAAAGCATTTGGGGAATAC
The DNA here is from genome assembly GCA_947502585.1 of uncultured Pseudovibrio sp. GTDB lineage: Bacteria > Pseudomonadota > Alphaproteobacteria > Rhizobiales > Stappiaceae > Pseudovibrio. The sequence goes on along the minus strand of CANNAV010000116.1, from coordinate 5,105 downwards.
GAGAGACTGGGCACAACCATTGATGATGCTATTGGTGAAGCGTTCGACAAGACAGCCAAACTCCTCGGCCTGCCCTACCCAGGTGGCCCTGCTGTAGAAAATGCTGCAAAACTTGGCGACCCAACCGTCTACAAACTCCCCCGCCCACTTTTGGACCGCCCCGGCCTCGACATGTCCTTTGCCGGATTAAAGACCGCAGTACGCACCGCCGCGCTGAAGGAAGAGCCAGTCAGCGACCAAACCGTCAACAATCTGTGCGCCTCCTTCCAGGAAGCTGTCGCGGACGTTCTCGGAAAACGCAGTGCCCGGGCCTTCGGGTTGTTCGAAGAACGCTATCCAGACACGCCACTTAAAATGGTCATTGCGGGCGGCGTTGCAGCAAACGAAGCAATCAGGCTTCGTCTGAACGAGGTGGCCGCGGAACATTGTGCAGAATTAATCGCACCGCCGCACAAACTGTGCACAGACAACGCCGCGATGATTGCCTGGGCCGGAGCGGAGCACCTTAGAAAACTCATCGCCGAAAACACATCCATTCTGGAACAAAACGGTAAGGGCGACGACATGAACGAAGCTCCTCATCCACGCTGGCCCCTCGATAAAATCTCCGAAAGCGTCGTAGGCTTTGGTCGCAAAGGCGCAAAGGTTTAGCTGTCACCGGCTCGGGGTGGCGGCTGATCCGGCCAGAAGTCCCCCGTCGATAGTCAATTCAGCACCAGTCATATAAGAGGCCTCATCTGATGCGAGCAGTATCGCTAAGGCAGCAACCTCTTCAGGATATCCGAACCGCTTCAGCGGTGTATCTGCGACCATCGCTGCAACACGCTCTTCCCGATCCGGTCCCGTTCCCAGCATAGGATCCCACATCGGCGTCATCACGGCTGCCGGGTGGATCGAATTGCAGCGGATAGCCAGTCCCTGTTCGGCACAGTAAAGCGCAACAGTCTTCGTATGATTGCGAACCGCAGCTTTTGACGAGGCATACGCCGCAGCGCCCGGGATGCCCACCATTCCAGAGCGTGACGAGATATTTATAATTGAACCTGCCCGTTTCGGACGCATTGCGCGGATTGCATAGCGGCAACCCAGAAACGTACCATCAAGGTTCACAGCATGGACCGCATGCCAATCGGACAGCTCGGCGTTCTCCGGGTCATGTGAGGCACAAACTCCTTCAAAAGGCTCTTCAAAACCAGTGATTCCGGCATTATTCACCAGCACATCAAGTACTGGAACTTCGCGGGACACCGCCAGCCAGTCAGCCTCTCTGGCGACATCAAGTTTCAGGAAGGGCATATCGAGAGCAGAGGCAGTCGCACGGCCTGTTGCAACATCAATGTCGGTGATAACAACTTTCGCTCCTTCCGAAACGAAAGCACGAGAAATGGCCTCACCAATACCGCGGGCAGCACCGGTTACAAGGCAAACCTTGCCGGACAATTTGGGCACAGAAAATCCTCTTGAGATGACATGAAATAAAACGCTAATCGTTGTCGTATAACTTTCAGTTCAGATATCCGCATTATCGGTCACACTGGTTCATTTTCATGCTCTCCCCAATTCGTTTTGGCAAACTGGATGGCTCCAGTCCCAAAAGCAACTTTATACTAAACCGATAAGTTAATTTAACAAGTACGCAGGCATCGCCTGCTTGCCTTGCTCACACCCGAACCTCGGGAAACTCAGCTCCAGCACTGTATGAGAGATCATACGGTGACAAAAGGCGTTCTTTTGATTGAGTACAATCAGATGACGAGACTTCGCTCAGTCAGCCTGCTGCTTATTATGTGTAAACTGCTTTGACGCCTTGCTTGCAACAAACTCCTGCAATTAACATCTGCCAAATTCGAATATTATTGCATTTAATGATTCACGGTGGAAACAATCTTGCAGCCTCGGCACAAAGCCTACGTCTACATGACCTGCGGAACTCACCTTCTCGTTTTTGACGAACCGGAAACCAACATCGCAGGCACATTGCAGGTGCCCGGCGGAACGCTTGATCCGGGCGAAAGCTATCTGCACGCCGCCAGGCGGGAGTTTGAAGAAGAAACCGGACTGAACATCTCCGGTGCACTCGAACAGTTCGCTGGCCATGACTTCCTTTACGACGGTGCGCGCACCTCAGTCCAGGAACTTCACCGCCGCAAATTTTTCCATCTTAAAGTCCGGGAAAAAGCAAAGCAAACTTGGGATCATTATGAAATGAGCCCAAATGACGGTGGAGATCCTATCCTCTTTCGCTTCTTCTGGGTTGATTTGGGACACAACCAAACTAAGTCCAGGCTAACAATGCACGGAGGGTTTGATATCCCTCTTGAGCAACTGTGCGAACGACTGAACATCACCCAATAAGGAAAACAACATGACCACTGCTCTAATCAAGATCGCTGTTATTGGCGGAGGATCTTGGGGAACTGCGCTCGCCGTGACAGCCGCAAGAGCAGGTCGCGAAGTCACCTTATGGGCACGCAATGCTGAAACCATTGCCGCTATCAACACCAGCAAGCAAAATCCAAAATACCTGCCCGGCATCGAATGGACAGAGCAAATCACCGCAACAGGCATCCTGAAACACGCCATCAGCGATGCCGACGCCCTCCTGCTCGTCACGCCAGCGCAAACGACACGGGCGATGACAGAGGAGATTATTCCACTTCTGAAGCCAGCTACGCCAATCGTGCTCTGCGCAAAAGGCATCGAGCAATCGACTGGCCAGCTCCTTTCTGAGGTGATCAGGTCCGTGGCGCCTGATGCCGTCCCTGCTGTTCTGTCCGGTCCAAGCTTCGCTCATGACGTGGCAAAAGGTATGCCAACAGCCGTTACAATCGCCGCTGAAGATGGCGCTGTTGCAGACCAGCTTTCCATTGCGCTCGTCTCAAACAGCTTCCGCCCCTATGCAACTGATGACCTCATTGGCGTGCAAATCGGTGGCGCACTCAAAAACGTGCTCGCAATCGCATGCGGCGCAGCGGTCGGCTACGGCCTCGGCGCCAGCGCACAGGCAGCATTGACCGCCCGCGGATTCGCAGAACTGACCCGCCTCGGCATGGCGCTGAATGCAAAACGTGAAACGCTCACCGGGCTCTCCGGTCTGGGTGACCTTGTGCTGACTTGTTCCTCCATCCAGTCCCGCAACTTTGCGTTCGGTCTCGGGATTGGTCAGGGCAGAACACCAGAAGAACTCGTCGCACCGGGTCAAAAGCTTGCAGAAGGCGCACATTCAGCAAAAATCGCTGTTGCATTGGCGGCAAAACACGGTGTCGATATGCCAATCGCCAAGACGGTTTCACAAATCGTGGCGGGTAAAATCGACGTCGCCCAAGCATTAAGCGACTTAATGACGCGCCCCCTCAAACGAGAGACCCACCCCTAATAGAATCCTTTTAAACTATGTTTTACCTGATTGAAATTCAGGAATTAAAAGGTTGGGTTGAAATCCCGCTACTGGAGTATCCAATATGCTGTACGCTCTCATCTGCACAGACAAGGTACATTCTGAAGACCTTCGTCAGAAGACCCGTGAAGCCCACCTCAACTTTCTGAGTGGTCTTGGTGATCGCCTGAAAGGTGCTGGCCCGTTTTTGTGTGATGATCTGGTTTCCCCAACCGGTTCTCTCGTCATTATCGAAGCTGCAAACCGCGACGAAGTACTGGCTGTTGCGAACGAAGATCCATACTCTCTGGCAGGGCTGTTTGAATCTGTTGAGATCCGCCCATGGAACTGGGTATTAAAGAACCCGGAAATGTAATTTTGCTGTAAGCTACGTATTCACAACATATCTGAACTGGCGCACCGGCCTCTTCATCAAGGCAGGTGCCCATTTTGATGCGTGGGCGCAAAAATCAGCCGGGTTCTTAGAGTAAGAACACGCAATTTGTTAATATGGAGGAAGCGTTGCAATACTGGTTGTTCAAGTCCGAACCTGACAAGTGGTCCTGGGATCGTCAAAAAGCCAGGGGCGAAGAAGGCGAAGAATGGGACGGCGTACGTAACTATCAGGCCCGCAACTTCATGCGCGAAATGAAAATCGGCGACCGCGGATTCTTCTACCATTCCAACATCGGCAAAGAAGTTGTCGGCATCGTAGAGGTTTGCGCACTTGCTCACCCGGATTCCACGACAGATGATCCACGGTGGGAATGCGTAGACATCAAAGCCGTCAAAGACCTTCCACAGACCGTAACGCTGGCGCAGGTAAAGGCTGAAGAGCGTCTCTCCGACATGGCCTTGGTAACTTCCATGCGCCTCTCTGTTCAGCCAGTGAAACCGGAAGAATGGGCAGTAGTTCTGGAAATGGCCAGCATGGACCCGTCAGAGGTCTGAATGCCCGTGAAAATTACTGATCGGCGCTTCTTCAATCCGGAACACACCTGTAGTCACTCTGTTCCTCATGCGCCGTCCATATTTCTTCAGCTGCCAGACGAAAGCGTCAGTCTCTGGTGCACGGGTGAAAGGAACTGGAAGAACTCGGTGTCCCCTCCCCGTTCCTGACATTTGAGTGTGCCGGAGGACAGGCACTGGCACGCTATATTCTCGACAACCCCGAGACTTTTAATGACGAGCACGTCCTCGACTCCGCCAGCGGCCCAAGCCTCGTCACTATCGCTGCAATGAGGTTCTGTCGCAAACTTTTTTGGGTCTTGTGCGACATGCGGCTGATTGTCTACAACACAAGGGCTCTGCAACCATGCATTAAGGATTTCTGCTGTGATCAGTTTCAAAGGAACCCACTACCCTAAAGACGCGATCCTGTATGCGGTTTTCTTTTACGTACGCTACTCGGTTTCCTACCGCGACCTTGAGGAGATCATGCAGGAGCGTGGGGTCAAGGTTGATCACGCCACGCTCAATCGCTGGGTAGGGAAATACGCGCCTCTCATTGCAGCTGAGGCCAAGAAGCAGAAACGTCAGGTTGGCACATCCTGGCGAATGGACGAGACCTGATAGTGCGCCTCGTCTCGGGTATTCTGAGAAGGCATATGTTTGGAATGCAATTTGAGAAAGGAGGAAGTTACCATGCCACATCTCCCGCTGCGGGGAGATAAGAGCCGAAGCGGCGGTGACCTGTTGTGCGCTGACAGGGTGACGTAGCCCGTGGGAA
>CANNAV010000115.1 GCA_947502585.1 uncultured Pseudovibrio sp. | reverse complement strand
CCTTGGGTGTGAAACTCACTCTCACAATCATAGTATATCTTTATGCCGTCGGGCGGGGCATCCAATCCATCAACGCCGTTTTGGAGGGCGGGAGTATATATCATTCCTGACAAACGAGAACAGCCCGCACTTTCACTGAATCACCCTGGGATTGTGTTCAAAGATTGAGCCTTAAAAGCAGAACGCGATCGCTCGGAGGAGGGATCGCGTTGCCTGAAACCTTATCGAGGAAGAGCTTTAAGCAAATGCGGTTTGCTGTGAGCTTTCTTTTTCTGCCAAGGCAGTGGAGACGGCCTTTCTGACTTCTACCAGTGAAAATGGTTTTGTCAGAATATCCTTCACACATTTTCCGACTTCTTCAGAACGCTCACGCTGATCTGCGTAGCCGGTCATTAAAAGGATTGGCAGACCCGGATAACGAGCGCTGCTTTGCATTGCAAGTTCGATACCATCCATCTCGGGCATTTTGATGTCGGAGAGCAGAAGGTCAAACTTGCCCTGCTGTTGCAGCAGTATAAGAGCGGCTTCGGCGCCATCTTCTACGGCTGTCACTTTGTGGCCGTCCAGCTCCAATGCACGTTTTACAAAGGCGCGGACCGCATCATCATCTTCCGTCAGAAGTATGTGAGCCATTATAGCCCCCCTTGTTAGTCGTCACCTTCCTGTGGCACATAGCCGATGAATGGCAACTGTCTCCATGCATGCCCCATGTCCATGCCGTAGCCGACGACGAATTTATCCGGGCAATTGAAGCCCCTGTAATCCGATGTGACATCGGCCTTTCTGTGGTTGGGTTTGTCCAGAAGTGCTGCTATCCGGACAGACTTGGCTCCACGTGCGGCGATCATGTTGCGTGCAAACTTCAAAGTGCGGCCAGATTCAAGAATATCATCGACCAGGATGACGTCTCTTCCGGTCACGTCGCTTTCGATGTCGCGGAGGACTTTTACCTCTCCTGACGACAGCGTTCCACTTCCATAACTTGAAAGGTGTAAAAATTCCATTTCCGGTACGGAACCTGCTCTGTGCAGGGCACGGGCAAGGTCAGCTGCAAAAATGAAGCTTCCTTTCAAGACCGCTACTACGAGGAGGTTGTAAGGTTTGTCCTGTGCGATAGCTTCTGCGATGGCTTTTACGCGCGTCGCAATTGCTTCTTCATCAAACAGCACGCGGATTTCCGGGTTACCGGTCATCTAATGCTCGCTCTTTTCTTTTGGCGCTCAACAAAGCGCAATTGAATGTCGGCGGCTCGCTCCGGTGGTTTGTCCAGCCGAGCTCTGAACCGGGTTTTAGCACCTGGTGCAAGCCAATCTTCTCTTGGCTCAACAATCCAGGAGTGTATCTCTTGCGTTTCCAGTGAGCGCAACGCCAGCTTAATACCCGGAATATACGTTTCGCTTCTTGTAATATTTTCTACAGAGCCTTCCACAACAAGCACGACAGAACCGTCGTCCACTTCACGAAATGTTCTCAGATCCTTAAATACAAGACCACGCAGATTTACGGTCATACCAGCCAACTGGTAAAGACCAGCCAAATCGGGGAAGGTTCTTACGATTGTTTCACGGTAGTGCACAGCTGCAAAGCAGAGTGCAAGTGAAGCAGCAAGAAGACTTGCGCCCAGCAGGCCTTTGGCGCTTATAGCACCTGATTTGCGGGATGACCTGGTTTTTTTTCCGGACCTTCGGCTGAACTTTTGTGCGGTGCCCTCAGATTTCTTCTTATTCTCTGCTTTATCCCCTCCAGTATCCGATGGCTCCTCTGATGCCTGATAGGAACTACTGGCCTTATCACCCGACCATGCGTTGGCACCCTCGCACCAGGAACCGCCTGAATATGTAGGTTCTTCCTTGGGTTTTCCTTCAAGGTCTTTATCTGAAAATGCTTCGTGACGGGCAGTCTTCTCTCCGACACCAGCCCAATCCCTGTCATCAGAACCTTCAGAGAATGGGGGCTCTTTGAGGGCGCCATCGGGTGTTGAATTGTTGTTAACTTCGGGCTCTGCATCAAGAGCAGCGGTCCAGTCGTCCTCTGCCTCAGGCGTAACCTGCCAGATATGATTGCAACTGGCACATTTTACTTTGCGGCCTGTATCTCCAATTTTTTCCGCGGGGATTTCATAGGCGGTATTACATTGAGGGCAGATAATTTTCATCTAGCGTGGTCCAAAAGCGGTTGCTTATAAAAAGGGCGGCCGAACCGCTTACATTCTTCATTTTTGTCCGTAATTCTCTGCCAACATCAATGGAATCTGTCGGGAAGACGTCTCAGAGCCACATGATATGCAATATTCTCACAAGTACTTAACTGCGTATGTTTTGCCTCCCCTGAATGCAGGTGCTTCAGATCAGGTTGAGTGTCCGGATTTTGCTCTGTCCAGACTATGAGGACCTCGATATCCTTAATGAAGTGTTAATTTCTTCGAGGGATACCCAAAGGAACAGGCTTACATAAAGTTGTAAGGGTATGTTCAGTCAAAAATTGAACGTGGGAAATTTATTTCTTAACGTGATTTGAACGAGTTTGGCCTCATTTTGCTGATAAGGCGAAACCGCTCGTCTGCTGGGGGAAGTTTCGGTGATACGCTTTGAGAATGTGGGACTTCGGTATGGCATGGGGCCTGAAGTGCTTCGGGATTTGACCCTTTCTATTGAGCCGCAGTCTTTTCAGTTTCTCACTGGTCCTTCAGGCGCGGGGAAAACCAGTTTACTGCGCCTGTTATTCCTTTCTATGCGCCCCACTCGTGGGCTGATTTCCGTTTTTGGCAAGGACACCACCAAAATCGCAAAAGCCGAGCTGCCGTCCATGCGTCGGCGGATAGGTGTGGTGTTTCAGGATTTCCGCCTGCTTGATCACCTGACTACCTACGAGAATGTGGCATTACCTCACCGTGTTGCGGGAAAATATGAGGCAGAGTACCGTCCTGATGTGATTGATTTGCTGAAGTGGGTGGGGCTTGGTGACCGCATGCATGTGCTGCCGCCCGTTCTTTCCGGTGGTGAAAAGCAGCGCGCTGCAATTGCGCGTGCGCTGATCACACGGCCTGAAGTTTTGTTGGCGGATGAGCCGACGGGTAACGTGGATCCTCCACTTGCCCGCCGTTTGTTGCGTTTGTTCATTGAGTTGAACCGGCTCGGTACTTCCGTAGTGATTGCTACCCACGACTTTCACTTGCTGGAGCAGGTGGAAGCGCGGCATCTTATTCTCAACGACGGGCGGTTGGCTGTTCATGACTGATACCCAGCAAAGAAGAGGGCCTCCTAAGTCTGGGCAAAAACATGCGCCAGCTGGACAAGAAAAACCTGGCAGACAGCGAAAGGGACCTCCAAGAGGCAAAGGGAGGGGCCCGGTCAAAAAAGCGGCAGGTGCAAATCCTTCCGGATTGCGGTTCAAGTTGAAAGAGAGGCCTGCCCCGATTGTGCCGCCTCAGGCTATCTCCGGTCAGGCTTTGATGCTTGTTGTAGCGATCATGAGTTTTCTGGCCTGCCTGACTGTTGGGTTTGTGACCATCGTCAATGATGCAGCGAATGACTGGACCAATAATCTGGTGCGCGAGGTCACCGTTCAGATCAGACCAGCTGATGGCGTGAACATGCTGCAGGAGATTGATCGCACACTGGCTCTTGTCCGCGAGTTTCCAGGTGTTGGAGAGGCGCGTGCTCTTTCTGACGATGAAACCAAGGCATTGCTTCAGCCCTGGCTTGGAGCTGGACTTGAGTTGGAAGAACTTCCGGTTCCACGTCTGATTCTGGTTGAAATTGATAATCCTGAACTGCTTAATCTGGCAGATATGAAGGCTCAGATTGAACAGGATATCCGTGCAGCCTCGGTTGATGATCACCGTGTCTGGAACCGTCAGCTTTCAGCAATGGCGAACACCGCTGTGCTTATGGGCTTTGGTATCCTTGTACTTGTTCTGTTTTCTATGGTGCTCTCCGTTATTTTTGCAACGCAGGCTGCCATGTCTGGCAATAAGGATGTGGTCGAAGTACTGCACTTTGTTGGTGCAGAAGTGAGCTTTATTGCCTCTGAGTTTCAGCGTCACTTCCTGATGCTGGGGCTTAAAGGCGGGGTTATTGGCGGTACAATTGCAGCGGTGAGTTTTCTGGTCATTGGTTTCTTTGGCAGCTCGGACACTTCTTCTGTCAGCGGAAATCAAGTGCAGGCTCTGTTTGGGGCCGTGCATGTTAATGCGATCGGATACCTTGGAATTGTTGCTGTTGTGGTGCTTGTTGCGGTATTGACTGCCCTGACATCTCGGCTGGCAGTCCACAGACATCTGGCAAATATGGATTAAGCGTTGTTTTCTTCCCATCTTCACCAGTTCTGATATGTAGTCAGGAAAATATACGTTCAGGTTGGTGGGTATAAGCACTGTAGCGACATCATGGAGCATTCTTTGAATACGCGCGACACAGCGGCTAGTCTTAAAGCCCCCGGTGAGCAAGCACCGGTACCAGCCAGTGCTGACAAGCGCTCAGGCCGGAAGTCGCTTGTCTGGCGCAGTGTACGTTTCTTCTTTTTGGTGTTCCTGATTATTATTGGCCCTTTTGCAGCTGGCTTCTTGTGGTTTGTGGAAGTCGTACAGCCTTCAGTGCAGGTGGTTGCACCCAAACATGCCGACGGCATTGTCGTTTTGACGGGTGGCCGGGACCGGGTTTCGCAAAGTCTGGACCTTCTGGAAGTTGGAAGTGCGAAGCGTCTTTTGATCTCCGGGGTTCATCCGTCGACCAGCGCAAAGCAGATTGCACGGCTTAATTCAAAACGGATGCGGTTGTTTGATTGCTGCGTTGATCTGGACCGAAAAGCACTCAATACAATTGGAAATGCTGCGCAAACCGCAAGCTGGGTGCGAAAAAATAAGTTTAGCTCGCTGTTGGTCGTCACCAGCGCCTATCATATGCCTAGAGCATTGGAGGAATTGCAGGTTCGCCTGCCGGAGGTTGAGCTTTATCCAAGCCCTGTCTATCACAAAGAGCTCGATTTAGAGCATTGGTATGAAAGTTCTTCGATAACAAAGCTTCTCCTACGCGAATATGTGAAGTATATCCTAGTTCGGCTGCGAGTTGAGCTGGACGCTGTATTTCCTGTAAAACACTCCTCTTAATTTCGTAAGATGAAATCTGAATTCACCTTGGCATAGTGTCAGGTGGTCATGGTTGTGAAGGTCCTATGCTCGTCCTGCGTTCCGTTCTTTTTAACGTGCTGTTTTACATCAGCACCCTTATCATTATGATCGCATGTATGTTTTTGTTCATTGTTCCTGTCCGATATTGCTGGTGGCTGCTGCCATTCTGGTGCCGTGTAGAGAAGTCTCTGTTGCGTTGGGTTGGTGGTGTAAAATCTGAGATCACAGGCCTGGAGAATCTGCCAGATACGGGCTGTGTTATCGTTTCCAAGCACCAGTCTGCTTGGGAAACGTTTGCGCTTGCTGAGTATTATCGTCAGCCAACGTTTATTTTGAAGCGGGAGCTGCGCTGGGTGCCATTTTTCGGATGGTATCTGATGAAGTTTCGCCAGATCCCTGTTGATCGCGGTAAAAAGGGTAAGGCTCTTGCTGCCATGGGTAAAAGGGCTGCTGAGGCGATTGCGGGAAATCGCAATATCATCATCTACCCAGAAGGAACACGCCGTCCAGCTGGTGCACAGCCACAATACAAATATGGTATCGTGCACCTTTATAAGACGCTGAATTGTCCGATCGTTCCAATCGCACTGAATTCAGGTGTTTATTGGCCGCGCCGCCGATTCTACCGTTTTCCTGGCACGATTAAAGCAAAGATCCTTGAGCCAATTCAGCCGGGCTTGCCAGCGGAGGAGTTCTTCAGGTTGTTGCAGGAACGCATTGAGACTACTTCCGACCGTTTGCTGGATGAAGCAGAAAAAGATACACCGGATAACATTATCATCAAAGAAGCCCGTGCATTGCAGACAGAATACAAGAGAAAATAAAGATTTTACGTGGAAATCAGATATTTCAAAGGAAGAAGACTGCCTTTGCCTTAAAGACGGCTTCTTTGTTTGACAAGGCTCTGTCTCAACTTATAATAAATTCACAATTTGTTCTATAGCACTATGGGAATTAGCAGGAGAAATCAGGAGAGTGCGTTGCAGTACTCATTGTTTGATGATGACTTGCCAGGTGGCAGGTCTCCACGCGTGTCAGAAGATCTGGGTGCTGGCAGTCAGTTTAAGTACTGGTCTGGTGCATCCGGACATCGTTACCTCTTTACGCGGATCTCTCCGGAAGAAGTTTCTGACTATGCGGAGAACCTTGTTCTGATCACAGACAAGATGGGCGAAGCTGTTGTCTGGCTCGGGTGTTTGGGTATATCGAATGAGAAGACTCCAATGCCTGCGCTGAAACCTTCGCTGGATGCATACGTACATCTTCTGGCAGAAGACAGCGCGGAAAGGGATCGCGCTCACAATGATCTGCGTACGGGTATCTTTTCTTATATTAAGCGGGAAGACGAATAGCAAAAACCTGGTATTATAAAGAAAGTTGTTGTGCCAGCCATTCTAAGTTCTGGTCTTTAATACCCAATTCCTTCATGTGTGCGTGAGTGTTGAGTACATACTCAGGATTTGCGCCCGACTGGCCTACAGCCCCCTTTACAATCTGCAATTGGTCTTTTATCGGTAACGTACCTGCATATTGATCATGTTTCCGGTCTGCAACGAATGTGACTGCACGAACTTTAGGGCCTTCTTCATCCAGCAAACGGACGCGGCGATGTGTTTCCTGATACACCATAGTTTGTTGTTCACGCTCACGAAGGTATCCAAGTGTGTCCTGCCAGTTTTCCGGTGCGATCCTGAATGCCATGCCGATGCAGGCGCCGCCTTTATCCAATCCAAAAACCAGTCCAGGATTGTCTCGGGTCCCACGATGAACCCATGAATACACACAAAGAGATCTATGGAAACCATGCAAGATTGCCGGGACAGCTTGCTCAAAAGTAAAGCCAGGGTGCCAAATTAGTGAGCCGTAGCCAAATATCCATAAATCCCGCATAACTATTTTCTCGTAGAATTCTTGAAGTGACACGCCTATCAGGCTCTTAATCAGCATGCAACTCACAGTACTGTGTGAGGGTAACGGAGAGTAGATGACTGAACCAAAAGCATCCCGACCAACAGGAAAATCGGCGTATCTCGTTTTGGCGATCCTTGTCGCCTTGATTATTGGCGGATGGTCCGCCTATTGGGCAGTTGGACAAGGAATTGTTTCTGACGTTATTCGCAATGGCGTAAAGGTTGCTGAAGCAGAAGGCGGAAGCCTTGAATGTGGCGATCAGCGACTAGGAGGATACCCCTTTCGATTTGAACTGACCTGCACTCCATTCCGTTTGGATAAGAACGGAGAGTGGTACTTTGTCAATGAGTTACGCGGTGTTGCGCTGGCCTATAAACCAACTCATGTGATCTTTGAGGCGACCGGTCCTGCAGAGATGAACTTTGGCCAGCAAGGACCTGTATACTCTGCGCATTGGAAAACGGCTCAGGCGAGTGTGGTTGCTGAAGATAGTAAGCCCGCCAAAATTGACGCCGTGTTTACAGAACCGATGCTGACTTACACCATTGGTGAGCAGTCCGTTGGGCTGAGCGCTAAGCTGACAGAAGCGCATGTGCGCCGTGTTGAAGGCAATGAGGATGCTCTTGATCTGGCCGTGCAGATTAATGGTCTAACGGGGGGGAGTGTGTCTGATGATTTGCCGCTGGATATCAGCCTGGTCATGCAGTTACCGGAGGGCTCCAGGCTTCTGGACGGCAAAGTTAGCAATATAGCTGATTTTATGGTTGATGAAGAGATAAAGGTCAACGTTTCCAGCCTGCAGTTGAAAAGCGGTGAGTTTTCCGTAAATACGGGTGGCGATCTGGTGATTGACCGTGAGGGTCGTTTGAATGGAACGCTGCCGCTGGTGATTACTGGCATTCATCAGATGGAAGATGTGTTGCGCCCACTGTTCCCGCAAGGCTCAAGGATGCTTGAAAGTTTACAAAAGACTGCAATGAGTATCGGGCAGGGAAGTGCAGTGAATGGAGTGCCGACGCTCCAGATCCCAGTGACCATCGAGAAGGGGCGCGCCCGCATCGCGTTCTTTGATCTGGGGCCTGTGCCTCAGCTGATCATAAAAAAAAGCGGCTCTTAAGAGCCGCTTTGGTTTATGCGAGATCCAGACGGTCAATAGGGACGATGAAGCTGTCTTTGTCGCCAGGTTCTGCCAGATTTTCAAAGAGGCTGTTGTCGATCTTGTTTTTGTTTGGCACCAGCCAGCGGACGTGAAGCCAGTCACGTTCCTTACCGATCCTGGAAATTTGTTCTACGAGAGTGCGACCAATGCCGGAATGGCGATGGTTCTGCATGACGTAGATATCATCCAGCTGACCAATGCGCAGGCCAGAAATCAGGTCAGGAATGTCAAAGAATGCGGCAAATCCAATCAGGGTCCCGCCTTCAAATGCACCAATGATTTCGATGGACTTGTCGTCGAGCAGACGCTCGGAAAATACCTCGTCCGGGCGACGTGGAGCGCCGCGCTTTAAAGCTTGCGCATTCTCTGCAATGAGGGGGGCCAATTCTGGCGCGTCACCGGGTTTTAAGGCTCTAAAAGAAAGATCCGCCATTATACCTCTTCCCGTTCCTTCGTTTGATTTTACGTTATAGAGTGATCCCAAAAATCCCTTAAAATCAAGGTATGAAAGCCACTTAGGCCAGGAATTTTGTGGGAGCCCTGTTTCCTGAGGGATGTGTGATTTTAGTAGATGCCATTATTGCGGCCAAAGACCTGGTATTTGACAGGTCAAATCTTGCAATTAGCACGAATGGTGAGTAGTGAAAGTGGATCAAGACCTCTAAACTCAACCTGATTTTGCAACGCAACAGGAAGTGTCATGTCTGGCTCAGAGCAAGTTCATAATATCAAACCGCGTCGTAGTGCGCTTTACATGCCAGGTTCAAACACACGTGCACTGGAAAAGGCCAGGGGGCTGGATGTGGATGTGTTGCTGCTGGACCTTGAAGACGCCGTTGCACCTGAGGCCAAAGAGATGGCACGTACCCAGGTGTGTGAGGCTGTTGCCGGTGGCGGTTACGGGTATCGGGAGCTTGTTATTCGCATCAATGGTTTGAAGACCCCCTGGGGCCAGGAAGACCTGAGAGCGGCTGTTGCTGCCAGGCCGAATGCTGTGCTTCTGCCAAAGGTGGAAAGCCTTGCTGATATCAGGCCTGTTGCTGATTATCTGACAGAACAGGGTGCTGACAGCGTGCGCCTCTGGGCGATGCTTGAGACGCCGGGTGCAATCCTTAATGCCTCTGAGATTGCTAAGGCCGCGAGGGACCCGCATAACCGTCTGGACGTTTTTGTAATCGGCACCAATGACCTGAGCAAAGAGAGCGGTGCAAGGATCCTGCCCGGTCGTGTTGTTTTAATGCCCTGGCTGATGACCTTCCTTGCAATAGCTCGTGTTGGTGGTGCAGATATTCTGGACGGCGTTTACAACAACTTCTCTGACCTTGAAGGCTTTGCGGAAGAATGCAAGCAAGGTGCCGAGATGGGACTGGATGGCAAAACGTTGATCCACCCGAAGCAGCTTGGGCCCTGCAACATTGCCTTTGCGCCAGGTAAAGGGGATGTTGAGTGGGCAAAAAAGATGATTGCCGAGTTTGAGCTGCCGGAAAACCAGAGCAAGGGTGCAGTGCAGATTGATGGCAAGATGGTTGAACGTCTGCATGCGGATATTGGCCGGAAAACCGTTGCGATTGCAGAGGCGATTGTCCGGCATGTAAACGCGTAAATTTGAACATCATGCGGGTTTAAAGCTCTGGTATTTGATAAGTGGACCTGATAGGTTTCGCCAGCACTTAAAGAACTTAAGGAAAAACATGCGCCTTTACCGCCTCATCACCGAACCCGATTCTGCAAAGTTTTGTCACCGCGTGACTGAAGCGCTCAATAAGGGTTGGGAACTGCATGGCTCTCCAACTATGTCTTACGACGCAACTCAGGGCGTCACCATGTGCGGTCAGGCTGTGATCAAGCATGTTGATGGCGAGAAGTACACGCCAGAGACCAAACTCG
Source organism: uncultured Pseudovibrio sp. (assembly GCA_947502585.1). Taxonomy (GTDB): domain Bacteria; phylum Pseudomonadota; class Alphaproteobacteria; order Rhizobiales; family Stappiaceae; genus Pseudovibrio. The sequence continues at coordinate 1,342 of CANNAV010000115.1, read as the reverse complement.
GTGCCTGGTAAGACACGTCGTTGATCGATGTTGGAAGCGGCGGGAGTTTCCCGCCATTTTTCATTTGAGACCGCACTTTAAGCACTTTCCAGCATAGCCTCTAAAACGCCCCGATAGATGGCCCGAACGCGATGATGATGGTTTGGTGAGGCTTGCCAGAAGTTGGTAAGGCCGGGGCCTGCGTTCAATTCCAGGACATTGGCTGGTGTATCAATTTTGCTGAGATCACCGCAAAGAATGTCTACGCCTGAATAGCGCAAGCCACACACACGCGTTGCTTCCACTGCCAGATTTTTGAAGCGTTGAGAGGCAAGATCGGTTACGTCGACTGCTTCACCGCCAGTTGAGAGGTTGGCGTTGGAGAGGAGCTGCAGGACTACTCCGTCGTGTAGTACGGTTTTCAGGTCGTAGCCTGCTTCCTGAATGGATTTGAGGATGCGTGGGTCATGGTTTTCTACTTTGTAACCGCCACTGCGTGTTTTGAGGGTTTTGATCTTCCCGGCCAGGAGTTCTGCTATAGTGCTGGCGCCATTTCCAATGATGGAAAGGGGGCGGCGTTCAATAATAGCAAGAATGGTTCTATCAAGTACAATCACGCGATAGTCGCGACCTGACACGGCTTCCTGAACCAGCATACGGTCATTGGATTGCAGAGCTTTGGAGAGGTGGGTGTTGAGTTCTGCCTCCCCGCAGATTTTCTGGACACCGAAGCCTTGAGTGCCCTCATTGGGTTTGATGAAAACCGGATAGCCCAGTGACTGAGCGATCTCACCTGCTTCTGTGAGTGTGTTCAGGCTTTTAACAACATGCGGGTTGGCGGTGCTCAACTGTCTGATGGCTTTGTATGAATGAATGAGCTTGAAATGCGGTGTCGGCAGACCGGCGTCCTGCAGAAGGCGACCGCAGAAATCCTTGTCTCGTGCAGCTTCTCCGGCAGCATAACTGTTAAGTGCGAAAGCTCCGCCTTTGATGGGAAAGCGTATGCCGCTGTCTGTTTCGATATAACCGAAATAGAAAAACGAGCTGTCGAGGACGAGTTTGATGCCTTTCTCCTGACACAACCCGGCAAGCAAGCGTGGAGCAAGAGGAAGGTTTGGCAGGTCAGGGGCAACAGGGATAAACTTCATTCAATTTCTCGGCGTTGTTGCATTAATTCAGCTCAGGTTATAGCACGCCCTTACCCGCTTGAACTCAGGTCGCGTTTACCCGCTCGAACGTCGGACGTCCGAGTTGTGTCATTGTGTTGAGGACGGAGACATTGATTCTGGCTTCCGTCTTCTGATTTTTAAAATCACGGGACTTGAAAGTGGTCCCGAAGATTTGTTTGTAGCGCCCCATCAAG
>CANNAV010000114.1 GCA_947502585.1 uncultured Pseudovibrio sp. | reverse complement strand
CAAGGAGCGGACCAAGACCACCCCCTTCTCCTAAAAGGCTCGACAAAAGCGAAGCTGGAACTTTAATATTGTACTCGGTCATCGTTGGTATCTTCTCGCTCGGGTTTAGCGTTGTTGTGATCGCCAAACCTAAAGAGAAATCCCACGATGGCTATCTCAATTTCTAAACCAGATAATTTACAGCACTATAGGGACACAATCTTGAAGTGTCTTTCACCAATAGCGTGTGGACTGTCATGTGTTCCTGAAAAGAACATGCCTTATCGCCGTTTATCTGAAGTTCTGGCTACCTGTGCAATCGCCAGAAAGGTATGAGACACAATTGCAGTTGAGAGACTGGCGTTGAAGCGGGATTCTTTGACTGCGTCGTTGAGACGGGTCAGAGCGCGTTCCAGAAGGTCTTCATTCCAGATCTCAACCTGTCTGACAATCTTCGAGCGACGCTTCCAGAAGACCGGTGGACGCATACCGCCAATAACATCTTCCAGAGCAATACGTTGATTTGCTTTTAAGCGGCACAGGTGGAGCATCTGGAAATGTCTGAGGGCCTGAGAGGCTATCATGCCAACGTCTGTCCCTGATGCGGAAAGGCGCTCCAGGCCGTGGTCCAATGTGACCGTATCACCCATTGCAGCAGCGTCGATCAGCTCATCCATGGCAAAGGCTGAGGCGTCGCCGATAATTTCCTCGACATGGCGGACCTCAATGCGATTGTCATTCATCGCGTAGAGGCACAGCTTCCTGAGTTCTCCGCGACTTGCAATGCGGTCAGCGCCGAGCAGAGTGTGAAGCGCCATACGGGCTTCTTTGCTGATTTGCAGGCCTGCTGACCGGGTTTCCTCATCAATCAGGCTATCTACATCGCGGGCCGTATCTGCAAAGCAGGGGATGGCAACAGCGGTTTTGCTGGCCTCAATCTTCTTGCGCAGGCCTGCGGTCTTTTTCAGGTCTCCCGCTTCAATCACAATGAAGGCAGAAAAGTCGTTGTTTAGCAGAAGCGGTTCGACGGCTGGCAGAACGCTCCTGGTGCCGTTTTCGCGAAGCCAGATTGTGCGACGGCCACCAAAGAGAGGAATGGTCAGGGCCTCATCAGTCAGTCTGCCAGGGTCTGCTGCGACATCAGCTGCGTCCAGTTTGACCTGAGAGAACGGGTCATCATTGCCGGAGGCTACTTTGGAGATGAGCGCTCGTGCGCGTTCGTTTACCAACCCGGTATCCGGCCCATAAACAAGAATGAGGTTTACAGCGTCTGGCGGGTTGGCGATGTATCGGTCAATTTCAGCAGCTTTGAGGGCTACCATGATGGTCCTATTCTACAGGCTCTACAGGGTGAGTTGCAAAGAAGCTTGCGATACGGGTGTTGATGTCAGCTGCAACAACCTTGGCAGCACGGTTTTCTGCATTTCGTTCGGCTCTCAGATTTGCGAAGCGCTGACTGGAAAAGTCAAAGGATGCAGCGGCAAACGAGCGCCCAGTGTAAAGTGTACGATCCGTCTGGATATCAGCCAGAACGAAGCTGCTGTTGACTGTGATGTTGTAAGCGGTTGGTACGTCGGCCAGCTGTTCAACACCCACTTCAGTACGGCGCTTATTTGTCAGGATTTCCAAACGATATCTTGGTGGCAGAGTATCGCCACCACGTGTGAAGGCGAAAATAAGCTGATTGTAGAGCACCTGATTGATGCGCGTCATAGACTCTGAATCCCCGTAGTCTGGGAATTTTATGGAGATAGCCGCCATTTGAGTCTGGACGGTCCGGCCCTGCTCTGTGCCATCGCCCGGCAGCGTTGCGCTAACGCCATAGAGCGGACGGAACCGGCAGCCGGAAAGAAGAAGTGCGCCCGCAACAATTGTTGCCCCGCCGAACAGATCCCGGCGGGAGGGGCGACCTGATTTAGCAGGGCGATCAAACAACGACATTTACGATCCTCTGAGGTACCACGATGATTTTACGCGGGGCCGTGCCATCCAGAATTTTCTGAACAGCCTCATGTGCCAGTGTAGCTTCTTCTACCTGCTCTTTGGAAGAGTCTCTTGCTACTGAAAGCTCGCCTTTTTTCTTCCCATTGATTTGAATCGGAAGCGTAATGGTTTTTTCTACCAGCAAATCTTCTTCCAGAACCGGCCAGTTTGATGCGGATACCAGCCCTTCATTACCAAGTATGGACCAGCATTCCTCGGAAAGGTGAGGGGTGATTGGTTCCATGAGCTGCAGGAGGAAGCCAGTTGCTTCGCGCAGAGCGTATGCCATGTCCGGTTTGGACAGGTCTGCCTGAAGCGCCTTGCTGATAGTGTTGGTGAACTCATAAAGACGGGCAACAGCACGGTTGAAGCCAAGGCCGTCAAAGTCTTTTGTGATGGCAGCCAGAGCTTTATGAGAAGCGCGGCGCAGGCCGGTTGCTTCATCGCTGAACTCAGCAGGTTTTGTTATGTTGGCTTCTGTCTTTTCAGAAACTTCACCAATGATACGCCATACGCGCTGTACGTGGCGCCATGCACCGGTGACACCGTCTTCAGTCCAGATGATATCACGCTCCGGGGGGCTGTCAGAAAGCACGAAGAGGCGTGCTGTATCAGCGCCGTAGGTGTCGGTAATGGCGGTTGCATCTACAACGTTCTTTTTCGACTTGGACATCTTTTCGACGGAACCGACGGTGACAGGTGCGCCGGTTTCTGCATGAACTGCTTTTCTGCCGCCTTCGGTGCTGATAATGTTGATTTCAGCTGGAGTTAACCATTTTCCATCGACATCCTTGTAGGTTTCATGGTTCACCATGCCCTGTGTGAAGAGGCCTTTGAATGGCTCTTCCACATCCAGATGTCCGGTAATCTGCATGGCGCGTGCAAAGAAGCGGGAATAGAGCAGGTGAAGGATAGCGTGTTCAACGCCGCCGATGTACTGATCGACAGGCAACCATTCAGAGGCGACCTTTGGATCTGTCGGGTTGCTGTTCTTCGGGTCAGTGAAGCGGGCGTAGTACCAGGAGGAATCCACAAAGGTGTCCATGGTATCGGTCTCACGCTGAGCGTCCTTGCCACAGCATGGGCATCTTACATTGCGCCATGTTGGGTGACGATCCAGCGGGTTGCCCGGACGGTCGAACGTGACGCCTTCCGGGAGAACGACCGGCAGGCTTTCTTTTGGTGCTGGCTGAACACCGCAATCATCACAGTGGATAATAGGGATCGGACACCCCCAGTAGCGCTGGCGGGAGATACCCCAGTCGCGCAGACGGTAGTTGGTCTCGCGGTGTGCCTGCTGCTTGCCTTTAGCTTCCTGTGCTTCCAGCTTGTCAAAAACAGCATTCTTAGCATCTTCAATGGACATGCCGTTCATGAACCCGGAATTGAAGATGGAGCCTTCGCCTGTGTAAGCTTCGGTACCAACTTCAAATGTTGCCGGGTCTTGACCTTCTGGCAGTACAACTGGTTTGACTGGCAGTTTGTACTTGTGAGCGAAGTCCAGATCGCGCTGGTCGTGCGCAGGGCATGCGAAAATAGCACCTGTGCCGTAGTCCATCAGGATGAAATTTGCGACAAAGACCGGCAGTTCCCAGGATGGCTCCAGCGGATGCTTTACGCGCAGCCCGGTGTTAAAACCAAGTTTCTCAGCGGTTTCGATTGCTTCAGCTGTGGTTCCGATACGGCGACATTCAGCAATAAATTCTTGCAGTTCTGTACTGGTTTGGGCCAGTTTCTGCGTGATCGGGTGATCTGGAGACAGGCCCACGAAGGATGCGCCGTACAGCGTGTCCGGACGGGTCGTGAAGATTTCCAGAGTCTCATCGCCGGTTGGGGCGGTTTCAGTGAACTCAAAATTGACCTTCACACCAACAGACTTGCCGATCCAGTTCTTCTGCATGAGACGAACTTTTTCAGGCCATTCGGTCAGAGTGTCGATTGCTTCCAACAGCTCTTCAGTGTGATCAGAGATCCTGAAGAACCACTGGGTCAGGTCTTTTTGCTCAACAACTGCGCCGGACCGCCAGCCCTTACCGTCAATGACCTGTTCATTTGCCAGAACGGTCATGTCGACAGGGTCCCAGTTTACCTTTGCATTTTTACGGTAAACCAGGCCAGCTTCCAGGAAGTCCAGGAACAGTGCCTGCTGCTGTGCGTAGTAGTCTTCATCACAGGTTGCGAATTCACGGCTCCAGTCAAAAGACAGGCCGATTGTCTTCAGCTGGCTGCGCATTGCGGCGATGTTGTCGTAAGTCCAGCCCTTTGGATGCACTTTATTTTCAGCGGCTGCGTTTTCCGCAGGCATGCCAAAAGCGTCCCAGCCCATCGGGTGCAAGACGTTGTAGCCACGTGCGCGTTTGAAGCGTGCAACCACATCACCCATGGCGTAGTTGCGCACGTGGCCCACATGCAGGCGACCGGATGGGTAAGGGAACATCTCCAGTACGTAATACTTCTCGCGCGGATCATCGTTGTCCGTCTCGAAGATCTTCTGCTCGTCCCATACTTTTTGCCAGCGCACTTCTGTAGCGCGTGCATTATACCGATCCGTAGTCATTTATTCCGCCGTGTTTGATTTTTGCCTTGCGCAAGCAAATTACATTTACTTTGACACTCACCCGAAATTACCAGCTTGGTCAAGCGGTATACAGAGGAAAAACCCGGAAGATTTGTCAGAATTTTCTCAATGAAGTGCAACTACTCTTGATTTTAGACCCTGGGGAGCGCATTTCATGTCTCCAACATGGATTTTTTGCTGGAGTCAGGAATGAGTGACGCTGCTGCGCTTCGCCTTAAAGAGGTTAAGGAAAATATCAAAAAAGCAGAGAAGGATGTTGAACGTCCAGGCGGCTCTGTAACGTTGATTGCAGTTTCAAAAACCTTCGAGCCTTCAGACATTAAACCTGTATTAGATGCTGGACAACGTGTTTTTGGAGAAAACCGGGTTCAGGAAGCGATGGGTAAATGGCCTGGGCTTCGTAAGGAATTCGTGGGTGTTGAGTTACATCTGATTGGCCCGCTTCAATCCAACAAAGTTAAAGAAGCGATCCACACCTTTGATGTGATCCACACTGTGGACCGCGACAAGATCGCAAAAGCGCTTAAAGCTGAGATGGACAGGCAAGGCAAGGCACCGAAGCTGTTCATTCAGGTTAATACCGGGGAAGAAGACCAGAAGACTGGTATTCCTCCTAAGGAAGCAGATGCGTTTATCGCGAAGTGCCGTGAAGAGTATGGGCTGGAGATTGAAGGCCTGATGTGCATCCCACCCGTAGATGAAGCACCGGGCATGCATTTCGCACTGCTTGAGAAAATAGCAAAACGGAACGGCATGGAAAAGCTCTCAATGGGAATGTCTTCCGACTATCCGATTGCTGTGCAGCATGGTGCGACCCATGTGCGTGTTGGTTCCGCAGTTTTTGGTGCGCGTGACTATTTGCAGTAAGCACTTCTGATAATGTTGAGTTTTGATAGGGCGAAGAACTTTTCGCCCGGTTTTCGTGTTAGGCTAAAGCAGGCGACCGATTATCCATTGGACTGTGGTTGAGACCACGAGATCGTTATTCTGAGGGCTGACAATGTCGCCTGCGATGAGATGGTTGCTGTCATCGCCAGAGCTTTCGATGAGCAAACGTTGTTTTGGTGCACCCCACTTTTCATAGGCGATATCTGTGAGGGCGGCATCGACGGTTTCATCTTTTTCACTGTAGATGAACAGGGCAGGTACGCTAGCTTTTGCCGGGTCCTGCTGCTGCAGGACTGAGATTACGGCTGCCATTGGTAAGAGGGCCACGCTTGGGTAGGTGATTGTCCAGCCCATTTTTTCTTCTTTTGAAGGTGTTTCTGAGGAGGATCTGGTTTTGCCAATGATCAGAGGGATGTAGTGCCTTGCAAATGGCATATCCAGCAGGAAACTGCCCGCGGCTTTGACACCGAAGTTTGGTGAGACGAATACCATCGCGGCGATATCCTCTCTCAGTGGGTGATCCTGCATGGCAAGCCAGGCTGAAAGAGAGCCACCGGTTGAGGTGGACATGATGATTGTCTTTTCACCAATGCGCCGGCCAATTTCTACAGCTTCTGCGAGATCGTTGACCCAGTCATTCAATGAGACTTCAGCCATTGCTTCGCCAGAGCGGCCATGACCCGCCAGGCGGGTGTAAAACAGGTTAGCGCCCAATTCGTTGGCAACGCGATCCGGTACAGGGCGGATCTCGTGCTTGCTGGCGGAAAAGCCGTGGATGTAAATGATGGAGAGCGGTGTTTTGCTGCCCTTTTCGCCATTGAACCAGATGATTTCTTTGGCAGTGTCAGGACGGATATCCTGAAATACGGCCTCACTCTTTGAAAGATACAGTTCGGGATCGTCACCTATAACTGCGGATTTGAAGGTGATCTCTGTATCACGTGGTTCTCTTGGGCCGATCATGAAGGCAATCGTACCACCTATGAGCACAATCAGTACTACAAAAATAGAATTACGAAATAACATATTGGGTGCCTTTATTCCTTGCGGTACCAGCATATTTCATCTTCGAATGAAAGATCAAATCAGAGCAACTGAAAGCGTTATTCAGCGTAGATTTTTGGTAAGCCTCGGGACCAACCCATTAGATGATTCCATTGGCGACAAGTGCTGATCAGCACAATAAGAGCCAGAAAAGACAGATAGTTTTTTAAACAGTACCATTACTTCGCCGCATTATTTGCTGATTGTAACCCGGCTTGGCAGGAAACCTAATGCATCTTTGAGTTTTCCTGTTTATCCAGACTTATACAATCTCCGGCAAGTAACGGTTTTGCTTGACTCGACACCAGTGTTCCCGTAGGCATACCCGCTAACTCCTTCTATGTGATACTGGAGTCACTGACCGGGACCCGAAAAGGTATAAAGAGATCCCGGAGGTCAACACCCGACAGCGCGTTGCGCCCTCGGGTGATTTTTTGCTATGTGCATTTGATTTGCCATGGCAATTATGGCCTTGTGAGACCAAATTCACTATGGAACGAGTGTACAACGCCAGTCGGGTTTCTTCAGGTGTTTGTACAGAAACGAGATTTAAGGGAACAACATGTTCGATAATCTGTCAGATCGCCTTGGCGGCATTCTGGATAAGCTCACAAAACGCGGTGCGCTATCTGAAGCCGATGTTAGTGAAGCGCTGCGCGAAGTTCGCCGCGCACTGATTGAGGCTGATGTGGCTCTGCCGATCGTGCGTTCTTTTGTCGATAAGGTGAAGCACCGCGCTGTTGGTGCTGATGTTGTTAAGTCCATTAAGCCAGGTCAGATGGTCGTTAAGATCGTGCATGACCAGCTGGTGGAAATGCTTGGTGAAGACTCTCAGGTGATCGACCTGAATGCTCCGGCTCCGGTTTGCATCATGATGGTTGGTCTGCAAGGTGCTGGTAAAACCACTGCAACGGGCAAAATTGCACGTCGCCTGACACAGCGTGATAAGCGCAAAGTTCTGATGGCTTCTCTTGATACGCGCCGTCCGGCAGCGCAAGAACAGTTGAAGGTTCTGGGTGAACAGAACGAAATTGATACGCTTCCTGTCATTGAAGGGCAGCAGCCGGTTGATATTGCCAGGCGTGCGCTTACGGCTGCAAAGCTTGGTGGCTATGACGTGGTTATGCTTGATACAGCGGGCCGTGGTCACATTGATGAGCCTTTGATGGTGGAGATGGAGCAGATCAAAGCTGTCTCCAGCCCGCATGAAGTGCTGCTTGTTGCCGATGCTCTGACGGGGCAGGATGCTGTCAATCTGGCGAAGAACTTTGACGAGCGCTGCTCCATCACTGGTATCATGCTCACCCGTATGGATGGTGACGGCCGTGGTGGCGCGGCTCTTTCCATGCGTGCGGTTACCGGTAAGCCAATCAAGCTGATTGGTACTGGTGAAAAGTCTGATGCTCTTGAAGACTTCCATCCAAAGCGTATTGCTGATCGCATCCTTGGAATGGGTGATATTGTTTCGCTTGTTGAAAAGGCCGCTGAAGCGATTGATGCGGAACAAGCCGCTGAGATGGCCCGGAAAATGCAGAAGGGTCACTTTGACCTGAACGATTTTTCTGAACAGCTGAAGCAGATGGAAAAGATGGGCGGAATGTCCGGCATGATGAGCATGCTTCCAGGTGTTGGCAAAGTTAAGAAGCAGCTTGCTGCTGCCAACCTTGATGAAAACATGTTCAAGCGTCAAATGGCAATTATCTCCTCTATGACCAGGCAGGAACGAGCGAAGCCTGTACTGCTGAAAGCAAGCCGGAAAAAGCGTATTGCTGCAGGCTCTGGTGTGCAGGTTGCAGAAGTCAATAAGCTTTTGAAAATGCACCGCCAGATGGCTGATATGATGAAGGCCATGGGACAGGGCCAAGGCAAGGGCATGCTCAGCAAGATGATGGGCGCTATGGGTGGCGGCATGCCAGGCATAGGCGGTGGAATGCCGAACATTGATCCTAAAGCGCTTGAACAGATAGCTAAATCCGGTCAGATGCCGGGTGGCATGGAATTGCCAAAAGGATTATCGGCTGGTGGACTTCCTGGAAGATTACCAGGAGCTGGCGGCCTTAAATTGCCCGGTTCTGGTGGAGCATCTGGTCTGCCAGGACTCGGCAAGGGGAAAAAGTAATTGAGCGGGATCGATAAAACTGAAGAAGCCAGGGGGATCCTTGGTGGACTTCGCTCCAGCATCGACAACATTGACGCCGCTCTGGTGCATATGTTGGCTGAACGATTTCGCTGCACACAGGCTGTTGGGGAGCTGAAGGCAACCCATGGTCTTCCACCGGCTGACACGGCCCGTGAAAAACTTCAGATTGAGCGTCTGCGCCGTTTGGCGGCTGAGGCCAATCTTGATCCGGACTTTGCTGAAAAGTTCCTGAACTTCATCGTGAAGGAAGTCATTCGGCATCATGAAGCTATTGCTGCTGAACGCAGCACAGACTGAATACCCAGGAGTAAAAAACAATGGCTACTAAAATTCGCCTCGCACGCGGTGGCACTAAAAAGCGTCCTTTCTATCGTATCGTAGTTGCAGACGTTCGTTCTCCACGCGATGGTCGTTTCATCGAAATCGTTGGTCGTTACAACCCCATGCTTTCCAAAGACGCTGACAACCGCGTTGAGCTGAACGAAGAGCGCATCAAGCATTGGCTTGGTCATGGCGCACAGCCAACCGACCGCGTTCTCCGGTTCCTGGACGCAGCTGGCCTGATGAAGCGTGAGCCACGCAACAACCCGATTAAAGCGAAACTCGGTAAGAAAGCTCAGGAGCGTCTTGACGAGAAGCTGGCAGCAGAAGCTGAAGCAAAAGCAGCTGCCGAAGAAGCAACCGCGTCCGAATAATATAAGCATACCCGATCTGAGAGGAGACATCGGCAATGGCAAAAAAGCCTGAAGACCGCATTCTAATGGCTCAGATAGGGGCTGCTCACGGAATACGTGGAGAAGTGCGGGTCAAGCCATTTGGTAATGACCCGCTTTCTTTTAGCAATTACGGCAAGCTCGAAAATGCTGATGGTAGCCGTAGGTTCAAGGTGAGACAGGCACGCCTCCAAAAAAACGTGGTTGTGACCAGGTTTGAAGGCGTGAATGACCGGAATGAAGCCGAAACTCTTAACGGGATGAAGCTTTATATAGCCCGCGAACAACTTCCTGAAACAGAAGACGAAGACGAATTCTATCACGCTGATCTCATTGGTCTGAAGGCTGTAGATGAGAAAGGTGAGGAGATTGGAACTGTGTTGTCTCTTTTGAACTTTGGCGCAGGTGAGTTGATGGAAGTTGCCCCGAAGAGCGGAAATTCTCTTATGTTCCCATTCACAAAAGCTGTTGTTCCTACCATTGAATTCAATGAGGGATATGTGGAGATTCATGCTCCTGAAGGCTTTTATGATGAAGGTGAAAAAGAACCTGATGATGGCTCTAAGCCAGAAGCAGACTGATTTTCGCAATCCCGCATGCAGATATTGCTGAGATCATCAGCGTGATTTTTACTGTTTGTGCATCCAAGCACATTTGAGAGACTGATCTTACTTGAGAACGGGTTCCCTATGGCCTTTCGTGCATCCATCTTGACGCTGTATCCTGAGATGTTTCCGGGAAACCTGGGAATAAGCATGTCCGGGCGGGCGATGGAGCGTGGAGACTGGTCCCTGAGCGCTAACAACATCCGTGATTACGCAACTGATAAGCATCGCTCCGTTGATGATACGCCGGCTGGCGGTGGGGCTGGTATGGTACTGCGTCCTGATATTCTCGGCAAGGCGATTGATGATGTGACGGAAGAAGGCGATACGCGTCAACGGTTGCTCATGAGCCCACGCGGTAAGCCATTCACGCAGGCAAAAGCCCGGGAACTGGCTGATGGACCGGGTGTTATTATCGTCTGTGGTCGTTTTGAAGGTGTGGATGAGCGTCTGATTGTGAGCCGTCAGCTCGAAGAAGTGTCTATTGGCGACTACATTCTCTCTGGAGGGGAAGTTGCTGCTCATGTGGTTCTGGATAGTGTTGTTCGTCTTCTTCCCGGTGTTATGGGAAATAAAGAGAGTGGTGAATCTGAAAGCTTTGAGAATGGCTTGTTAGAGCACCCGCATTATACACGCCCGGTAGAATTTGAAGGACAGGAAGTCCCTTCTATACTTAAAAGCGGCAATCATAAACTGATTGATCAGTGGCGTCTTGAGATGTCTGAAAAAATTACTCAGGAACGACGGCCGGATCTTTGGAAAGATTACCTGGAAAATAGCCGCGGATAGTCGTTGTTGCATAATAGAATAATACGGGCCAAACCAGAGTATATTCGCAAAAATTTGCGTTTGGTGTGCAAAGAGCGCGTATCTTGACAGCTTTGAAGGAAAGAATATTCTATTACGCAACAACGTCTTAGTCACAGCCTTACGACCACATTAGGCGAGGTCATGGACAGTTTTGATTTGGAACTTGAGCCGCTAAACTCTGATCAGGCTCAGTCTATGTTTCAGGGTTTGAGTGACCCAGCCTTGTATACATATACAGATGATAATTCGCCCGCGAGTATTGATGCCCTCCGCCAAACATAAAAGCGGAGGGAGCGTAGTCTGTCACCGGACGGCAGACAGCTTTGGCTTAACTGGATCATAAAATCTAAGATCAGCGGACAGCCTCTGGGATATGTCTAGGCTACCATTGATCAGGAAGATGAAAGAACGGAAATTGCTTATGTGGTTTTTCAGAAATACTGGAATCAAAATGTTGCCAAATGCGCTGTAACAATGATGCTGGATCTGTTGAGACAGGATAGGCGCACACGCCGTGTCGTTGCAGTAATAGATTCACGTAACCACCCTTCGGTCCGTGTCGCCCGTGCCGTAGGATTTACACCTGTTTCACATAAATCCCCTCAACTTTCCGGTTATGATGACATTTGGGAGTTATTGCTGTCTCAGCAAGATCTTTAACGTCTGGAAGAGTCACCGGATGCCGACCAATTGAGAGAAGACCCCCTGTGTAAGGTAACTGCAAGCCGGTCAAGTCCCAGGTCTGCTGTAAATTCGGATTTCAGGTTTGGCGGGTTGATCAGATCTGGATGTAGTTTTTGTCC
>CANNAV010000113.1 GCA_947502585.1 uncultured Pseudovibrio sp. | reverse complement strand
AGCCCTTCAGGCGGGGAAGTGAACTCGGTAATTTCATTTGGATTAGATAACTCAAATTCAAGCTTCAAACAACTTGGAAATGCCATTCTTGGATACTCAACAACCTGTTGCACTGGCGAGTTGAATCCGCGCATGATTACAAAACAGGCAGATTCAATTTAAAGCTCTGCCTGTTTTTTTGACAGTCACTTTAAGCGTGTCTCCGCCGGTTCAGCACATCTTCAAGAGAGTTCGATTTCAATCAAACCACTGAATTTCCAATGTTATTCCAAAACTCAAACATACGGAAACTACGCACAGATCGACATTTCCCAAAACTGGCATGTTCCTTGAAAGAGAAGTGGCAAGCGTGCAGGCCGGGTATTCTGATAACGACCCAATAGCTGGCATTTTCCCGGTCCTGAAGAAATCACCAGAACTCTTTACGGCGCAACCGATGAGAGAGGGAAACGGGAAACTGAAATGAAAATTATTATGCCGACATTTTTATAAAAGGACCATCTTATGCTGAAAAAACTTGCGCTTGCTGCTGCAATTTCCATAACAACACCGATTCTGGCACTTGCTGAGGAAATCAAAATAGGAATTCTTCATTCGTTATCTGGAACGATGGCTATCTCTGAGACTACCTTGAAAGACACCATGCTCATGTTGGTTGACGAGCAAAACAAGAAGGGTGGTGTTATGGGCAAAAAACTGGTTCCGGTGGTTGTTGATCCTGCGTCCGACTGGCCACTGTTTGCGGAAAAAGCCCGTGAACTTCTCACTGTCCATAAAGTGGATGTGATCTTTGGCAACTGGACTTCAGTTTCACGAAAATCGGTTTTGCCAGTGATTGAAGAACTGAACGGCCTTCTGTTCTATCCGGTTCAATACGAAGGGGAGGAATCATCAAAGAATGTGTTTTACACGGGCGCTGCTCCTAACCAGCAGGCTATTCCTGCTACCGATTTTTACCTCAAGGAACTTGGCATCGAAAAGTTTGCCTTGCTCGGAACAGACTACGTATATCCGCGCACAACAAACAAAATCCTTGAACAATACCTGATCGACAAGGGCGTTCAGGAAAAGGACATCTTTGTAAACTATACGCCATTTGGACATTCGGACTGGTCGAAGATCGTTGCGGATGTGGTTTCTCTGGGCGCGGACGGTAAGAGAGTCGGTGTGATTTCAACTATCAACGGCGATGCAAATATCGGCTTTTACAAAGAGCTCGCAGCAGCAGGCATTTCCGCAGATGACATTCCGGTTGTGGCGTTTTCCGTCGGCGAAGAGGAACTTTCCGGCCTTGATACCACAAACCTTGTCGGCCATTTGGCTGCCTGGAATTACTTCCAGTCTGCTGAATCAGAAGCGAACGAAAAGTTCATTGAAAGCTGGAAAGCCCGCATGGGAGATGAGCGTGTCACCAACGATCCTATGGAAGCCCATTACATCGGCTTTAACATGTGGGTGAACGCGGTAGAACAAGCAAAAACTACTGATGTTGATTCAGTCCGCAGCGCTATGTATGGGCAGGAATTTCCGAACCTGACGGGTGGCACTGCTATAATGCTGCCAAATCACCATCTGGCCAAGCCGGTGCTGATTGGTGAAATACAGGAAGACGGTCAATTCGACATCATCAGTCAAACCAAAGAGGTAGCTGGTGATGCATGGACAGATTTCCTGCCGGAATCTGCCGTGTTGATATCGGATTGGAAAAAACTTGGTTGCGGGATGTACAACACGCAAACCAAAACCTGCGTTCAGTTGAAGTCAAATTACTGATCCAAAGCACTCTAAATGATGAAACCTGGGAAGGCAGCCGGCCTTTCCCCTGTTGCTCTGGAATTCTCAATGTTACGTATTGCAAGCCTCTTTTGCGCACTTGTTTCGCTCGCATTGTGGACCATCAGTCCCGCAAATGCATCGCCTGAAAAGTTTTCCGAAATCCTTACACGTGATTTCAAATTGATACAGCACAGTTCCGTTAAAACAATCGGTCCTGTTCTTGAAGCCATCCAGCAAAGTGGATTTGATGGGGCAGCAGAATTTCTGGGAAAATGGCAGACAAAGGAGCTTTGGTTCAGAGAACAGGACGATCGGTTTTTCTATGCGACAACCGAGGATAAGAAGACTTACGAACTTATTGATGCAATCACTGGTGAAACCACTGCTGGGGTTGGCAAACGTGAAATCAAGCAGGTCAAACCGAACAGTGGTGTCCGCCGCCTTCTGGATTCTGCTCTTTTGCAATTTCGCCTGACAAGCTCGGATACATCTGTCCGAAGTGCCAGTCTGGACAGCATCGAGCGGGATGCGAAGCCAGAACATTTATCAGTGATCCGAAATGCCATTAAAGATGAGATAGATCCAGATCTCCGGCAACAATTCATTCAGTTGGAGCGTTTGCTCACACTGCAGTTCGGGCAAGCCTCCCAGGAGCGCATTTCTACAGCCAAAGGTTTTGCCGGAAGCCTTGATCTGGATGTCCGAGCAAAGCTCAATCCCATACTGCAAACATCTGTCGGCTTCGCAAAAGCGTTGCCCCGAGACATTAATCTCGCCAGAGTTATTGTTCCGGGAAAAACGACCATTGCAAATGATGGCTCCGCTACCGGTTTTTCTGTGCTCGACTGGTGGTTCACCGAACAAAAGCCGGAACTCGAACTGAATGAAGCCTATGCACTTCTTGTAAAGGAAAAGGCAGCACCTGCTTTGATTGACAGGCAACAGCGTGATGCAGCGCTGATTGCTCACATGAAAGATGGGCGCGTCGGCGGATATGAAATTTCCGAATTGAACAGCGAAAAGGTGCGTGATGCTGCCTACAGCAGCCTTGCGCGCTCTGGCAAAGTCTCGCAAACTGTAACAGATGCAAATATAAAAGAAGCAGTCGGGAGTTACATCTTTTACGCGGCATACAATGAACCGGATGCAGAGGTTACAACAGCCATACGCGAGACGCTGAATTCGATTAACGCTTCTGTCCGCTGGAACAAATTCCTTGACCTGGCACTGGATGCGATCAGCCTCGCGTCAATCTATTTTCTTGCAGCGATTGGATTGGCAATTACCTTCGGCGTGATGCGGGTGATCAACATGGCGCATGGTGAATTCATCATGATGGGGGCATATTCCGGTTATGTTGTGCAGCAGTTTGTGCCGAACTACACAGCGTCCATTATTGTCGCTGTTCCCGTTGCCTTTACGGTAACTTTCGCTGCAGGCGTGGCGCTGGAGCGTCTTGTAATACGCCATTTGTACAATCGCCCGCTTGAAACTCTGTTGGCGACCTTTGGTGTCTCCATCGCACTTCAGCAATTGGCCAAAAACATATTCGGTACCCAGGCCCGCCCGCTTACAGCACCTGAATGGCTGGATGGCGCACTTGTGGTGAACGATGTGGTTTCCATCAGCTGGATCAGGGTAGCGATCTTTGGGTTGAGCATCCTGTTTTTTACCGGCCTGTGGTGGACACTCAATAAAACAAGATTTGGACTTGAGACCCGGGCAGTGGTTCAAAACCCCCGCATGGCTGCTTCGATGGGTATCAATCCGGATAAAATTAACATGCTGACCTTTGGACTTGGTTCCGGTATTGCAGGGATCGCAGGTATTGCAATCGGACTGTATGCGAAAGTCACGTCAGAACTGGGCAATGACTACATCGTTCAAAGCTTCATGACGGTGGTGATCGGCGGGGTTGGCAATATATGGGGAACGCTGGCGGGAGCGGGTCTGATCGGCATTCTTCAAAAGCTGATAGAGAGCGTAAATCCATCCAATACGCTTGCGGCTCAAACCTACATGATCATTTTCATCATCATATTTATCCAATTCAAGCCACGAGGCCTGATGGCCCTTAAGGGCCGGGCTGCGGAAGCATGACATGACAGATTTGACGATGCCCACTCCTGGTCCGGGAAACGAATTCGGCGGGCCGCTTACCCGCTTTTTGATCCGTCACCCTTCAGGCATTTGGTTTCTGGGCTTGCTTGCCCTCTTTACGCTCGGAATAACGGTCTTGAGTGAAGGATTTGGCCTGGATCTGATTTCAACCAGCCTTGTCAAAACCTTCGGCAAGACGCTTTGCTTTTGTCTTGTAGCGCTCGCAATGGATCTTGTTTGGGGCTATTGCGGAATATTGAGCCTTGGCCATTTCGCCTTTTTCGGTCTCGGCGGTTATATGATTGGCATGTGGCTGATGTATGCCCGCACCGAGATAATTGTCGTAACCGCAGGCGCTTATGCTGCACTTCCGATGACAAAAGACGAGATAGACAGCGCCATCGGAACACAGATTTTTGGTGTTGTCGGTGGCTCGGAGTTTCCGGCTATCTGGACTTTCGCGCACAGCTTGTGGTTGCAATTCCTGCTTGTTATTCTGGTGCCCGGTCTTCTTGCAGGGGTATTCGGGTGGTTGGCATTCAGAAGCCGGGTTACGGACATTTACCTCTCCATCCTCACGCAGGCAATGACCCTGGCACTGGCATTGTACCTGTTTCAAAACGACAGCGGACTGCGCGGTAACAATGGTTTGTCCGGGCTGCAAAATCTGCCTAGCCTGGAAAGTACACCTCAATCGGTTGTCTCAATATGGTTTCTTTGGGCTTCAGCATTTGCACTGGGCTTAGGATATATAACAATCAAACTTATTGTGGAATCGAAATTTGGAAATGTCATTCGAGCCATTCGTGATGATGAAAGCCGGGTCAGATTTCTGGGTTACAATGTTGAGGCTTACAAACTTTTCGTATTTGTGCTCACTGCAATCATCGCTGCCATCGCGGGTGCGTTGTACTACCCTCAGGCGGGCATCATCAATCCGGCAGAAGTTACCCCGATTGCATCGATTTACCTGGCAGTGTGGGTAGCGATGGGCGGACGCGGCCGCTTGTATGGTGCGGTTTTAGGTGCTGCATTTGTCTCATTGCTTTCCTCTTTGTTCACCGGCGGACAAGCCCCCAACATTTCGCTTGGAATCTATGAGTTTCAGTGGGTTGATTGGTGGCTTGTCCTGCTGGGCATTACATTTGTTGCCACAACACTTTATGCGCCCAATGGGTTAGGCGGATTATTCGATTTGTTTGCACCAAAAAGGAGGTCTGGTGATGGATAGCCTGCTCGAGGTAGACGGTATTTCTGTATCATTTGACGGCTTCAAGGCGATCAACAATCTGAGTTTCCAGATTGGAGAGAGGGAATTGCGCGCCATTATTGGACCCAACGGTGCGGGCAAAACAACCTTTATGGATATTGTCACCGGCAAAACACGCCCCGACGGTGGTATGGTGCTCTGGGGGGAAAACAATACTTCCTTGTTGCAGCGTTCGGAATCTGAGATTGCACGCATGGGGGTCGGGCGAAAGTTCCAACGCCCGACTGTGTTTGAAGACCAGACGGTTGAAGACAATCTGATGATGGCGCTTGAAAACGACCGGAACCCGTTCAAAACCCTGTTCTACGACTATACCCCAGTCGATCAGGAAAAAGTTGCCGACATTGCAAGCAATGTCGGCCTGGCACAAGCGCTCAAACGTCCTGCAGGTGAGCTCTCACATGGTCAAAAACAATGGCTTGAGATTGGGATGCTGCTAGCTCAAAACCCTAAGCTCCTGCTGGTCGATGAACCGGCGGCCGGTATGACCGGCGATGAACGCAAAAAGACTGTCAGACTTCTAAAGAAACTTGCAAGGAACCACGCAGTAGTTGTGGTTGAGCATGACATGGAATTCGTAAGAGACCTGGAGTGCCGCGTTACCGTTTTGCATGAGGGTTCTGTCCTTGCCGAAGGCAGCCTCGACCATGTCACAAACAACAAGAAAGTGATCGAGGTTTACCTTGGTCGATAAGGAGAGTTCCTGATGTTGAGTGTATCGAACGTCGTTCTGCATTATGGGGCAGCCAAAATTCTCAATGATGTGTCAATTGACGCAAATCCTGCTTCTGTCACCTGTGTGATGGGGCGTAATGGTGTCGGAAAAACTTCCTTGTTAAAGGCGATTATCGGCTATCATCCGATTTCTGATGGCGACATCAAAATTGATGGCCTTACCATTTCAAGTTTGCCACCGCATACACGTGCTGTAAATGGTATAGCCTATGTACCACAGGAACGCGATGTGTTCCCGATGCTAACCGTTAAGGAAAATCTGGAAACGGGATTTACTTTGCTGCCTGGCAGCGAGCGAACCATTCCCGATGAGGTGTTTACACTCTTTCCGGTTTTAAACGAGATGCTGGAACGCCGGGGTGGTGACCTTTCTGGTGGGCAACAACAACAATTAGCAATCGGACGGGCCCTGGTTACCCGCCCGAAAGTACTGGTGCTTGATGAACCGACCGAAGGCATTCAGCCTTCGGTGATAAAGA
Organism: uncultured Pseudovibrio sp.; assembly: GCA_947502585.1. GTDB lineage: Bacteria > Pseudomonadota > Alphaproteobacteria > Rhizobiales > Stappiaceae > Pseudovibrio. The sequence goes on along the minus strand of CANNAV010000113.1, from coordinate 5,236 downwards.
ATATTGGACGGGCAATTGAATATCTTCGTGATACTGTCGGTCTGGCGATTGTTTTGGTGGAACAATATCTTGATTTTTGTCGTCACCTTGCAGATGAGATCTATATAATGGACCGTGGCACGATAGTTCATCAGGGTCCGGCAAGCGATCTGGACGAGAAAAATGTACGTAAACACCTGTCAGTCTAGACCATCCCCGCCCGCACAAGAAATTGCCCATCATCAAAGGGTGGATTCAGCTGCAGCAGTGTCTTTCAAGCCGGGTAATTCAAAGACGAAGCTGGACCGATTGTATCAACAGGGCAGTGCAAAGATCCGGTTTCCAAAACATTATGGTGAACAGGCAGAGGCCGTAATGATCAATACCGCAGGTGGCCTGACCGGAGGAGACCGGATCGGCTGGGACCTGTCACTTGGCAAACACTGCAATGTAGTGGTGACAACTCAAGCCTGCGAGAAGTCTTATAAATCTGCATCTGGTGAAGCCCAGATTCAGACTTCGATTAAACTTGAAACGGACAGTACCCTGCACTGGCTTCCCCAGGAAACCATTTTATATGATGGATCTTCGCTACGGCGTAACCTTACCGCAGACATGGAAGCCAATGCTGAATTTCTGGCAATCGAGTCTATTGTGCTGGGCCGGCAAGCCATGGGTGAGACTATCAGTAAAGTTCAGTTTCACGACCGTTGGCGGATCCGTAAAAGTGGTAAAATGTGTTTCGCCGATGACTTGCGACTGAGTGGTCTGGAAAACACTCTCACCGGATTTGGGGAGAACCGGGCACTTTGCAGTCTTCTCTATGTCAGCTCGCAAGATCAGGAAATGTCACAGGCACTGGTCGCCCAAATGCGGCAGGCATGTTCTGCACACTTTGCAGGCCTCAGCACTTTTGGAGGAAAGATAACCGGCCGCATTCTTGCACCTGACAGCTACCAGTTGCGGAACATGTTGTCATCGGTGTTGAAGATATTGCGCGGCTCAGAACTGCCGAGCCTATGGAGGATTTAGTTCATGCATTTAACCCCAAGGGAAAAAGACAAGCTTCTGATTTCCATGGCAGCGGAAGTTGCCCGAAAAAGGTTGGAGAGAGGTGTAAAACTGAACCATCCTGAATCAATAGCATTGATCACGGATTTTGTTGTCGAAGGGGCCCGCGATGGCCGTTCTGTTGCTGACCTTATGGAAGCCGGAGCCCATGTCATTTCTCGCGCCCAGGTAATGGAGGGAATTGCAGAAATGATCCACAACATCCAGGTTGAAGCCACATTCCCCGACGGCGTCAAGCTTGTCACGGTCCACGAACCCATTCGTTAGGAATACCCATGATACCTGGAGAATTTGTCACGGCTGCTGGTAACATTGTCCTTAATGAAGGCATGGAAACAGTTACCCTGAAAGTTGCCAATACAGGCGATAGGCCAGTACAGGTTGGCAGTCATTATCACTTTTACGAAGCGAATTCGGCACTGGATTTTGATCGCGAATTGGCCAGGGGCATGCGCCTGGATATCGCCTCGGGGGTAGCCGTGCGGTTTGAGCCGGGCCAGACCCGTGACGTGACACTGGTTCAGTTCGGTGGGAGCCGGGAGATTTACGGCTTCAATAAGAAAATTATGGGGGGTCTGTGATGCCTGCAACGATCAGCAGACAAGCTTATGCTGACATGTTCGGCCCGACAACAGGCGACAAAGTACGCCTTGCGGATACTGAACTTTTCATCCAAGTTGAAAAAGACCTCACGACCTATGGCGAGGAAGTGAAATTCGGTGGCGGCAAAGTGATCCGGGACGGCATGGGTCAGAGCCAGATTACCCGTGCACAGGGGGCTGTTGATACGGTCATTACAAACGCACTGATTGTCGATTACACCGGTATATTCAAAGCGGACATAGGCCTGAAAGACGGAGTGATTACAGCCATAGGAAAAGCAGGCAACCCAGGCACGCAACAAGGCGTAGACATTGTTATAGGACCAGGCACAGAGGCTATTGCCGCTGAAGGTAAGATTGTAACCGCTGGAGGTTTTGACAGTCACATCCACTTCATCTGCCCGCAACAGATTGAAGAAGCCCTGATGTCTGGCGTGACGACAATGCTCGGAGGAGGCACAGGACCTGCCCACGGCACTTTGGCCACTACCTGCACCCCCGGGCCGTGGCACATCGGGCGAATGATTCAATCTGCAGATGCATTTGCAATGAACCTAGCTTTTGCCGGAAAGGGAAATGCCTCTTTGCCGGGGGCATTGGTGGAAATGATCAAAGGTGGTGCGTCGGCCCTCAAATTACACGAGGATTGGGGAACCACGCCAGGCGCAATAGATTGTTGTTTGTCAGTGGCCGACGATCTTGATGTGCAAGTGATGATCCACACAGACACAGTGAATGAATCCGGCTTTCTAGAAAACACCATCAAGGCGATTGATGGCAGAACCATTCACGCCTTCCATACGGAAGGTGCCGGAGGTGGGCACGCACCGGACATAATCAAAGTTTGCGGGCTGAACAACATACTTCCCTCCTCAACTAATCCCACACAACCTTATACGGTCAACACACTGGATGAGCACCTTGATATGCTGATGGTGTGTCACCACCTCGACAACAAGATTCCGGAGGATATCGCCTTTGCTGAAAGCCGTATCCGAAAAGAGACGATTGCTGCAGAGGATATTCTGCACGACATGGGCGCGTTTTCCATCATTGCTTCAGACAGCCAGGCAATGGGAAGGGTCGGAGAAGTGCTGATCCGCACTTGGCAAACAGCCGATAAGATGAAACGGCAGCGTGGCAGCCTTTCTGAAGAACAAGGAGACAATGACAATTTTCGCGTACGCAGATATATCGCGAAGTATACGATAAATCCGGCTATCGCCCACGGGATCGACAAACATATCGGCTCGGTTGAAACGGGCAAACGTGCTGATCTGGTGATGTGGTCGCCAGCCTTTTTTGGTGTGAAGCCCGACATGGTTCTGATTGGAGGTACAATTGCTGCGGCACCGATGGGAGACCCGAACGCTTCCATTCCAACACCGCAACCGGTTCACATGAGGCCGATGTTCGGTGCTTTCGGGAAGTCGCGTACTAACTCATCTGTAACCTTTGTTTCAAGGGCAGCTCAGGAAGACGACCTTGCTTCAAAACTGGGCGTCGAAAAAACCACGCTTGCTGTTGAGAACACGCGAGACGGCATCGGGAAACATTCGATGGTTCTGAATGCAGCAACACCGGAAATCGAAGTACACCCAGAAACTTATGAAGTGCGTGCCGATGAAGAATTGTTAATCTGCGAACCTGCTGAAGTAGTGCCAATGGCCCAGAGGTATTTTCTGTTTTAGTCATGATCCGAGCAAGTAAAATTCATTCACATACACATAATCCGCAGGACACGATAACGTTGGATGAGGCCGCCCGGCATCGTCGCCGTGTGAAGATGATATCGGATAAAGGCACAGAATTTCTGCTTGATCTGGCACAAGCGCGGCTACTGCGCCATGGTGAAGGCATTGAGCTGGACGATGGCAGAGTAATCAAAGTTATTGCTCAGCCGGAAGCACTGTACGAAGTCAGGGCAAAAGACCCTCACCACCTGCTGCAATTGTCCTGGCAACTTGGCAACCGTCACCTTCAAACGCAGATTTCGACAGATCATTTGCGCATCAGGCAGGATCGCGTGATCAAGGAAATGCTCGAAGGATTGGGTGCGGTGGTTACTGAAATAACAGACTCATTTGATCCAGAAGGCGGGGCCTATTCGCGTGGGCATACACATCACGGCAGCGGCCATCCTCATGAGTGAAATACAGTCTGTCATACGCCTGCAGACCTGGTTGTCTCCAGCATTTCCAATCGGGGCATTCAGTTATAGCTCCGGATTGGAAACAGCAATCGTTCAAGGTTGGATATGGGACCAAAAATCCCTTGGTGGATGGCTCACTGGCCTGGTCACACAAGGCCCCGGCTGGAATGACTGCGTGCTTCTGACAGAAAGCTGGCGTATCGCTGAACAAAGCGAAAAGCTGGCTAATCTTGTGGACCTTGCGATCGCAATGAATTTTTCGCGCGAACGTCATCTCGAAACGACAGCACAGGGAAATGCATTTCTAACTGCGGTCATGGCCTGGGGAAAAATTCCAAACTTACCGGCAGATTGCCCCTTACCTATCGCTGTTGGTGTGGCTTCCCGAACTCACAAAATCGGTTTGGAACCAACACTTGCTGCCTTTGTGCATGCTTACGTGTCCAATCAGGTTCAGGCGGCTTTGCGGCTCATGAGGCTGGGGCAGCAAGGCGGGGTAAATCTGTTGGCTGACCTGGAACCAGTGACTGTGGAAACTTCACTTCGCGCATCTAAGGCCACCTTGGAAGACCTCGGCAGTAGTGCGGTTATGGCGGATATAGCGTTGATGCAGCACGAATCCCTTCAAACCAGGATTTTCAGATCATGACAAACAATGGCCCCCTGAGGGTAGGAATCGGCGGCCCCGTCGGATCCGGCAAAACAACCATTACTGCGGCACTTTGCAGAGCTATGCGCGATACATTTTCGATCGGTGTGGTTACAAACGATATTTACACCCAAGAAGACCGCGACGCACTGGTACGGATGCAAGCCCTTGCATCGGGCCGGGTCATAGGTGTTGAAACCGGCGGGTGCCCTCATACAGCAATCCGTGAAGACGCCTCCATCAATCTGCGCGCTATTGCTGACCTTAACGAGAAACATGAGGGACTTGATATCGTATTCATCGAGTCCGGGGGTGATAATCTTGCCGCAACTTTCTCCCCGGAACTTGCAGACCTAACACTTTATGTAATCTCCGTTTGTCAGGGCGAAGAAATCCCACGCAAAGGCGGGCCAGGCATCACCCGTTCCGACCTTTTGATCATCAACAAAAAAGACCTGGCACCCTATGTAGATGCAAATCTGAGTGTGATGGCGACAGACGCAGAAAGACAACGTTCGGGCAAGCCCTTTTTGTTCACTGACGCAAAAAGTGGTGACAATTGTTTATTGGTTGTTGATTTCCTCAAGGATTTAGGTGGTTTGTCGTAGTTGGATTGGTTTAAACCATTGCTCAGAGTGTCAATCAGCATTGAAAATTGACCGGCTCTACTTCCATTGTGTAGAAGCATTAGTCATTGTAATATAAGGGTTATTGTAGTTAAAGTCAGTTTTCAAATAATCAGATTGTCGCGTTTTTATGAGCCAAATCAACCTCCCTTTCGAC
>CANNAV010000112.1 GCA_947502585.1 uncultured Pseudovibrio sp. | reverse complement strand
GGATAACGATAGCCCTTCAGGCGGGGAAGTGAACTCGGTAATTTCATTTGGATTAGATAACTCAAATTCAAGCTTCAAACAACTTGGCAATGCCCATCGCAAACGTCACTGGGAGTATACCCAAAATATCATCCGATCCAAGATCCGGTGCCTTTCCCTTTGGGCAGACTATGCAGCTGAAATGGCTGCATGAAATCTGTCTAAATCGGGTTTTTGCAACTCACTCAAAATAAAATGGTAATCCCTGTGAACTCCATCTCGTTGGTCTTTATATTGGCGACGGAGCTGATTGAAGATGTTAATGCGTTGGATGTCACTGGTACCGCCAGCTATGCGCATTCCAACAGCATCACGGAGCGCACGTGAAATGTCATTGTTCATAAAGCCAAGATGACCATGAAGCTGAACCATGTGTTCTGCTGCGGATAAAATTGTCTCTCCGGCTATGAACTTGGTGATGGAACAATTGATTGAAGCCTCCTTCTCTCCGCAGTCAAGCCCCTGCAGACTTGCATAAGACATAAGCCGGCATTGCTGAGAAGAAATCTTCATATCGGTTATGCGCCCCTGAACATACTGGTTGTCCGCAAGTGGTTTGCCAAAGGCATATCTTTCCTCAACCCTCTCCATAGATGTTGAACACATCTGCTCAATCGCACCAGCAGCAATAACCCCATAGAGTGCTCGCTCAAAGGCGATGATGTCGTAGAGAAGTTCGAGCCCGTTCCCGGGAGCACCAAGAATGTTTTCACGATCCAATGGGTAATCGTTGAAAATCATATCAGCAGTTGGGCTGGTGCGAATGCCGAGATTGTCTTCCAACTCGCCAAGTTTCAGTTGCGGCTGCTTTGTCTCAACAAAGAAGAGCGTAATGTCTTTTTTCGCCCCAAGCTCGGGCATTCTTCCTGCAACCATTCCAAGTTTGGCGACAGGTGCATTGGTAATATGACATTTTGCGCCGTTCAGGAGCCAGTGATCGCCTACGATATGGGCAGAAAGCTGCATTCTGGCCAAATCAGAACCGCCAGTGGGCTCTGTCATGGCGGTGACAGCAACATCACCTTGCATGAGGGCGCCAAGCCAGCGCTCTTTTTGCGCGTCTGTTCCAACCGAAAGTATCACACGCAAAGAGCCGATGTGACCCAGGGTCGAGATCAAGAAACCAATGTCATTTGCGGTGGAGGCAAGCCCTTCAATAGCTACCATGCAATCCTGCCAGGAACCGCCCAACCCTCCCAGCTCTTTGGGTACGGGGATCTGCCAGAGTCCGGCATCCGAAAGTGCCCGCCAGGCTACAAAATCAAAGCTTGCATCTTTATCGTGTTTCTCAACATTTGCGGCAACGATCGTGCCGATCTGCGCAAATTCCTCATAAAGACCCTGTTGAAGTTCGGAGAACAGAAAATCCATAATGTCATCCCCTTATGGTGCATGATTTAAATAACAGACCAATTTGGGGCGATTTCAGAGAAAACATGAAATTAAATCGAATAATTCTCATATTAATGCAATTTATTAGCCGGAATAATGCTGAGTAATTCTATTCTGTTGTATGAAAAATATCTGCAAGACATCCTGCCAGCTGGTTCACAAAATCAGGAACTTCCTCTGAAACCTTAACAACCAGTTCTACTGGAACAACTTCAGGTAAATGCAGGTCTTTATCCACATGTCTCATACCGATGCAGCGGGCTCTCCTAGGCAGTACACCGATTGCCCGACCTGACAGAATTGCGGCACGCAGGGGCTCAAACTGGTTGGAGCTGATAAAGATACGCCAGGGCTTTCCAGCCCTTTCCAGCGCTTTGATCGCACTTTCTCTTACACTACAGCCGCTTGGGAAGACCGCAAGCGGAATGGTGTTGAAGTTCTCCAGATCAATGTCATGCGCTGCGACCCAAGCGATTTCCTCTTTGCCTATCGAAAACCCGGTTACATCCGTGCTTCTCGTCATAAAGGCCACGTCCAGCATTTTCTGGTCTACCATCTTTGACAGGCGCATCGAGGAATCTGAGATCAGCTCAAACTCAATACTATGATTTAGTCTTGAGAAATGTCGGATAACCTCGGGTAGTATTAGGTTGGCGTAGTCATCTGGCATGCCCATACGAATGACTGAGCTGTTTTCACCTTCATTCAGATTGACAAGCATCTCGTCATTCAAGCGCAGAATTCTTTGTGCATAGCCTCTGACCAGCTCGCCCGCGGGGGTTAATCTGATCTCTTTGCCTCGGCCACGAGACAATAAATGCTGGCCAACAACCTCTTCTAACCGCTTGATTTGCAGGCTTATCGCAGATTGTGTCCGCAGCAGATTATCCCCGGTAGTAGTAAAATTTCTCGTTTCCGCGATATCTACTAGTGTTCTTAGAAGATCTATATCGATGTTTACCAGGTTCATTGAAAATACTCATTCTCATAGAATTGAAAATCATTTCCAATTTATGCAATCACGACAAATTATACCCATGGTCTAAGACAATAACCTCCAAGGGGGAAATCATGGCAATATCTACTAGTATCAGGATAATTAATACAGGAATTTCATTGCCTGAGCAAGTCATGTCAAATGATGACATTGCAACATACCTGAACTTTGAGGTTGATCCTGAATGGGTTGATCAAAACCTCGGGGTCAAGGAGCGTCGTTTGGTTTCAGCGCCAACAATGACATCTGATCTTGCCGCTTCTGCGATTGCTGACGCCCTTGAAAGAAGTGATGTTGCTCCTGAAACGATTGATTTGCTTATTGTTGCAACGGCTACGCCGGATGTGCAGGCCCCATCAACTGCATGTATTGCGCAGTACAAATCCGGCCTCACCAATGCTGCCGCTTTTGACATCTCGGCAGTTTGTTCTGGCTTCCTATACGCCCTGAATACAGCATCAGCCTTCATTCAGTCCGGGTATTCAAAGCGGGTAATGGTGGTGGGGGCGGATTGCTTCTCCAAGGTTACAAACTGGAACGAACGCGATTGCACCTTTTTTGGAGACGGTGCCGGGGCTGTCATTTTGGAAGCGACAGAGACGCGGGGTACCAACGATTTGGTATTTGATGCTGAGCTGTTTGCAGATGGCCGTGACAGAGATGCATTCAAGATTAAGTCCAATCGCGACTTTTTCGAGATGGACGGAAAAGCAGTCTTTAGGGCAGCTTCCTATGCAGTTCCCAGATGCATCGCAAATGTCCTGTCTCGAAACGGATACTCCTCCGAACACATTGATGTTGTCGTTCCACATCAGCCATCCATCTCCTTGCTGAAGAATATCGCAAAGAAGTCAGATATTTGCTTCAGCAAGTTCCAAACCAACATGGACCGGTACGCCAACACCGCGGCGGCAACAATTCCGATTGTTCTGCATGAAAGTGTTGAGCAGGAGAAGGTCAACAACGGTGATTTGGTTCTGTTTGCTGCCGCTGGTGCTGGTTTCACGGCTGGAGCAGCCCTGTATCGCTGGCATTGAAACCCATAAATCTCTGATTTGAAGGATCGTTAAATGACCTCGTTGACGACACACCCGGACAAGTCAATTCCAGTTGCAGCAAGTGCGATGGGCCTGAAGATTTTTGACGAAAGCGGGTGTGAGTATTGGGATGCCGCCTCTGGTGCAATCGCCTGCAACATTGGGCACAACAACAAACATGTCTTGAACGAAGCTATACGCCAGCTCAGGAGGCTCGATTTTTCTTATCGCGCACAATTTCTAAATGCGCCGATTGACCGGCTGTCAAAGAGGTTGTGCTCAATACTTGATATGGGAGCTGCCTTCTTCGTGAACAGTGGATCAGAAGCTGTCGAAGTCGCTATTCGACTTGCTCAAGATCATTGGAAGCTTCAGGACAGGCCTTCAAAAACAAAAATCTTCAGCCGCACTATCAGTTATCACGGTTCCACATTTGCCACGCTCTCACTTTCCGGGCATGGACCACGCAGGCGCGCTTATGGCGGAAGCTTGCCGCACAAGCCGTCGGTGCGCACGCCTTATCCTGCCAGGGATGAGGAAAGTAGCTTAGAGTGTTATGCGGAGCAGTGCGCGCGAAACTTTGAAACTCAGCTGCTGAATGAGGGACCCAACAGCGTTGCAGCTCTCGTTGTTGAGCCGATTGTTGGCGCATCAGGTGCAGCAATTGTCCCTCCTGATGGATACCTGCAGGCACTGCAACACATATGCCGGAAATACGATGTTCTCTTGATTTGCGATGAGGTTCTGACCGGCCTTGGCAGAACAGGATCATGGCTTGCAAGCTGGCACTGGGGTGTTCAACCAGACATTCTTTGCCTGGGTAAGGGGTTGAACGCCGGATACTTCCCAATTTCTGCCGTACTCATTAGTACGCAGGTTCAGGCGACCCGGCAAGAAAAGGGCTGTGGCGTTCAGTTGGGGCACACACATTCCAACCATCCACTGGGCGGCGCCATCGCAAATGCCGTACTCGATGTTTTGCAAAGTGAAAAACTCATTGAACGAACAGCCAAACTGTCGGGCTTTGTAAAGGAACGCCTTCTGGCGGCAACCGACGGTATTGATGAGGTGTTTGATGTTCGGGGCAGCGGGCTGTTGTGGGGCATCGAGTTGGCGGATGGCAAAACCGGAGCGCCTTTTGATCCGTCCTTCAACATGACAGGCCAGGTGGTTGCAAATGCATTCGAGGCTGGCCTCATCGTTTACCCCGCACATGGCTTTGTCGATGGTATTGCAGGGGACGCGATAATCTTTGCCCCTCCCCTCACCACAGAGAACGAGCAGCTGGATCACATGATCACGCAGCTCGGCAAAATCCTGAAAACATTTTTTGAAGCCTAATGAGGTTCTCATGCCAACACACAAATTAAAAACTGGTCTTTCCGCACGTGTCTCTCACACAGCCGTCAAGGAGTACCTGGCGACGAACTGGAAAAACGATGTCCCGGTGCTGGCGACCCCAATCCTGCTCTGGCTGGCAGAACTTGCCTGTATGGAAGCTCTGGAGGGGGTGCTGGGTCAGGAGGAAATGAGCGTTGGTTATTCCCATGATGTCAAACATCTGGCTGCAACACCAGAAAACTGGGATTTCGTCATCCAGGCAAAGCTGGTCGCAATCGACAGCAGCTTCCTCACGTTTCAGGTTTCAGCCAAAGATAGTCTTGACGAAATTTTCTCGGGCACTCATGTGCGCGCCATCATAAACCGTGAGCGGTTTTTGAGCAAACTCGACAATAAAAGCAATGCTATCGCCGGCCAGATATCGGCCGTATAACTCCTGGACGAAAAGAATGACAAAAAACTTGGAAACAAGTGGTTCTGGCCCTGCCGCACAGGTGAAGCGCAGAACATACCTTCCCCTTGCAGTCCTTATCGCAGGTGGGATCTGTCTTGGTGTTTCTCCCGTGCTTGTAAAGTCTATTCCACTGGAAGCAGGAACCACAGCCTTTCTCCGGGTGTTTTTAAGCATCTTGCCGGTGATGCTTTGGGTGCATCTGTCCTTCAGACAATCTGCCAACACAGTACAGCGACCTGCCAGGCCGCTGGCAATCTACAGTCTGCTTGGGTTGGCCGGTTTCTTTTTTGCTGCGGACTTGTTCGTGATGCATGTTTCAATCAGGCACACCTCAGTAGTGAACGCAACGTTATTTACTAACTGTGCTCCGCTTTTTGTTGCCCTCTTCGGTGTTCTGGGCTTGACCAATCGGCCCACTAAAATGTTCTGGAAGGCAATGCCAATCGCATTGCTCGGCATCATTCTCATTATCAACAATAGCAGCAGCGCGGAGACTTCATCTCTGCGAGGAGATGCCATCGCACTGACAGCGGGTGCCCTTTATGCCGCCTATCTCACAGTGGTCAAGCGGCTGCGCTATATTGGCGTTTCATCAGCATATATTATGATCTCCGTCAGTTTGATTTCAACGGTGTCCCTTGCGCCAGCTGCCATTTCCGATGGGATTTTTCTGGAAATAACGCTCATGAGTTGGGTGGGGCTGCTCGCCCTTGGGTTTATTGGGCATGCTCTGGGCCAGGGGTTGGTGACTGAAGCACTGCAACGCCTGCCAGTTTCGTCAAGCTCTATTGTTTTGATGATCCAGCCTGCTGTTGCGGCTGTGTTAAGCTGGATTTTTCTAGGTGAAGCCATGACCGCACTGCAACTCACCGGCGTTCTTGTCGTTCTCTTTGGGCTTTACGTAGCCGTCAGTCCCAAAGAATAGGGATCATTAACAAACTCAATTCCCAGATTAACATTATGAATTTCCAATTTTCCGGAGCAACCACGATATTTCCAGAAGGTTGAAACCACTGCGTCTCGTCTTCAGCGTTCGTTGAACTTGGTTTTTACTGAATTCCAAAGGAACTTGCACATGTCAAAACTAATAATCGCCAATGTTGATAATGAACATCAGGTCAAAGATATTTCCCATTATACTGTAGAAGAAAACTCGGAGATCCTTCTTTGTAACTTCCGTATGCTCTGGTTAGCCAAGCCCGGCGACACAGTTGTGTTGCCTGCCAGTCCTCCAGCTGAAATTCTGGAATACTGGGCACTCCTGAATGGTTGCGATCACGGTGCAAACGCTCTGACAATACTTGTACCGCCCCTCAAGGATATAGTCTCCAGCGCGTTCTTGCGCCAGGAACGGTTGCTGCATGCGGAGTTTGTCGAGCAGTGTCGTCTCACTCTGTCCAACATGAAAGCAGATGAACATCCAACAGAAGTCCTCGCTTACTACCCTGACAATTACTGTGCTGAGTTTGCGGAGAAAATTGGTGTCGAAGTTCCTGATGGGTTCTACCAGCAGGGCGGTGCGACCATGTTTAACCAGAAAACAATTTTCCGGAAGATTGCAGCAGGGCTGGACCTATCCATCCCCGAGGGACGGGTCTGCGATAACTCCGAGGACCTCAAGCGCGCAATTCTTGATTTCATGTCATCAGGCAAAGACTTCATCATTAAGATGGATCGGCATTCTGGCGGGTTTGGCAATGTTATTGTCCATGGCCCGCACAGCTCCTACAAGAAGCACGGATCGTCACGGCATCTGAATTACACCAGTGTTGAAGCAGGTGAAGCACTCGCCTGCTCTTTGGCAGAGCAATCCGATGACTCGTCAGTTATCGAAGAATATCTGCCCGCTGATACGATTTTATACAGCGAATACTTTATAGAGGGTCCCGGACATTTCCATCATGTAAATGATGGAACAATGGATATGGAGCCCTTGTGGGTCGGCTTTGAAATTCCAGGTCAGTACGAGCTCGATAAACGTATTGAGTTTCTGGACAACAGTGCGCGTATTGTTTCGGCTGCCTCCAGTCTGGGCCATCGAGGTTTTGTCAACGTAGATGGATTGGTGGCCGGTTCACGTTGTGTGATCAACGAAATCAACGCTCGCTGCGGTGGATGCACACACATTGTACAAATTGCCCGCGCCTTGTTTGGAGATGATGTTCTCAGCAAGAAATCCATCAAGAGCTACAATCACGGGCAAATTTTCAGCCCAGATAGCCTGATCGAAGAACTGCGTACGGCAGGTCTGCTGTACGTGCCAGGTCAGGTCTCAGGTATCATCCCATTCAACGCAGACTATGAGCACGGGTCATTCGAGTACATGGCTGTAGCCAATAGCCTGGAGGAAGCCCGCAAGCTGGATGTCCGGGTCAAGCAAAGACAAAACGCGGCTCAGCACGTCGCTTAGAACCTGTTTGAAACTTGATGTAGGGAGACTGATGTTTTGACACAGAAAAACACTGTGGAACCCGATAGGAAGCGACTGATATCAGCCCCCTTATGGCGGCTGTTGAGTGTTCAGTTTATCATGAATGCATCGCATTTTATGGCGATGCCTGTGCTTGCCATCTATTGCTCGACAGTTCTCAATCTATCGCTTGCGAGTACCGGGGCTGTTCTCTCAGTTTATTTCATCGCATCCCGGGCAACCCCGGTTTTTATTGCCCCTGTGGTGGACAGATACAGTCGCTGGAACGCTGTCATCATTGGACTGCTGATGCGAGGCCTGGGATTTTTGGGGATTTACTACGCCTCTGGTGAGATGCAGCCCATTCTGTTCTCGATCATTCTCGGACTCGGCACTTCCATTTACGAAGCAGGCGCATACGGGACGATCGGATCGCAGCGCGAAGAGGTTCGCGAAAAACTGATTATCTACAACGTTCAGTTTCTCAGCCTTGCGTGTGTTGCCGGGCCAATTGCCGGGGCCGGATTGGCGTTGATCGATTTTGGCTTGCCGCTGTTATGCAGCGCGGTGCTGTTTTTTATTATTGCCGGTGTGGCGTTCTTTGAAAATTCAGAGGAGCTGCGCATTCATACTCCCACTACAATTGCAGATAGTCTTAAGACTGTACTGCGCGATAAAGCATTTATCATGCTCTGCATAGTACTCCTGCCATGGTGGGCGATATTTGCGCAGTTATTTGCTGCTTTTCCTCTTGAAGCAACAGCACGCGGCGAGAATGCAAATTGGGCAAATGCGGTGATCATAATCAACGGTATCTTTGGCTTTCTCGCACTGTTTATTACCACAAAGCTCCTTGACCGGTTTGGTGTTGCCGCGGTGGTTCTTTACGCAGTCCTGACCGTAGGACTGTCCGTCGGCCTTATCGGGATGTTCTCCGGCCTTACCTCCTTGCTGATTCTGGTTGCGATTTTCACCTGTGCTGAGGTCTCCTTGATTTCGGGGACTGAAATCCTTGTTGGGCGCCATGCCGTAGGCCGCTCAGTCTCAACCTACTTCGCAATGTTCAACATGAGTTGGGGATTGGGAGGCGCGATTGGTGGCGGCATAGGACCATACCTTGCGTCCTCACCTTTAGGAGCAGCAACCTGGCCGCTCTTTGGTGCGGTTGCTCTCTTCACTTTCTTTGGTTTCTTGCTCTACAGCCGTGGCGAGGCAGGCAACACCATTGGGCATTTGGATTCACCTTAAAGAGGAGCAGCCAATGAGCTACTTTAATAGGAGTATGAACACCCCGACTGCTGTGCAACACCTTCTGAATCTCGACATGCAGTCCGAATGGCAAGATTGGAAATGGCAACAACGCAACGCCAAAAGGACATTTGCAGAGGTCTCAAAACAGTTTCCACAGTTGCCTCAAGAAACGGTCAGTCAACACTTTGCAAGCAGAAAAGTTCGGGTCACACCGTACTATCTGCGTCTGATTGAGCGGTATGGTTCAAGCGATACTTTGATGGACAATCCCCTTTTCCGGCAAGTGGTTTCATTCCGGGAAAATGAGCTAGTACAAGGATATGACGGCTCCTCAGAAAACCGGGATCCGGACCGCGAAATGAAGACACCTATTTGTCAGCACAAGTATGACAACTGCGTCATCTTACGTCTTACAAACAGCGGCAAAGGGTACTGCCAGTTTTGCTTTGAGGGACTTAGAACGCTTAAGATCGCTGGCGACAAAAAAACTTGTGACTCATCTGCTTGGCAGGACACGCACGATTACCTCAAAGACGGGGATGACGTTGAAGAGGTAATCTTCAATGGTGGTAACCCTTTGATGCTAAGCGATTGCAAAAGCGCAAAGTACCTGCGTGATCTTCGTGACAAAAATGACGATCACGAAACTCTCTCAGACCTGTTCATGCGACCCCATCGGATTGGGGTGGTTCCATATTACCTCTACCACAACATGCCGTATTCTGCGGGCTATAGCCAGTTCGGCTCGTCGGATCGCAATGCCATCAAACTGATGCAAGACATCAAGCGACACAAATCCAATCTGGCCGTACCAGAATATGTGTGCCTTCATCCCACCGGCAAGTATACGGTGCCGTCGCATGAGGAAGATGATTACCCATGCTTCGCGAAAACAGCAAACGGAGAAGAGCTCTATCAGTTCACCGGCTGGAAAGGCGAGAAGCAGCATTGGCTTGAGAGCAGGCTATGACGATCACTACCGTTCTGTCAAAAACAGACAAGGTCCCGTAAGAGGCAGAGGGCTCGAATATCGCCAAGGATTGGTTTCAGGGAGAACGAGGAGAGCGAGATGAGTGACCTCCTGGAAAACGGAGTTGAAGACACTGGATTTTTGCACCTAAGCCAAATGCGCGATCAGCTGCAGGTTTGCGAAGCTGAAGAAGCAGCGTTTAAGCAGTATCGGGATGATTTGGTTCTGGATGAGAACTTCCACTCCTACACCACCAGGTACAGCCGTATTCTGAAATACGACTATACCCACCCGGGTCAGTTCAAACTCAACCCAGGCAGCCACGCCCATCCCAGGGCTGAATATCTGATCCAGTATGACAACAAAGTTCGCAAACCCACTTATGCAAGCAAGCTGATCGATTTCGATCTGGCTCTTCTGGAGTTCTATCTTGAAGAGGGTGAACAATACGCCCTGGCTTTGGACCAGTTCCGGGTTCTGGCAGATCAGGGAAAGGTGAGTCCAACGACTTCGGGTATTCATCAGGATGGTGAGGATTCGCTCTTCATACATTTCATCGAGAGCTCAAATGCGCAGCCGATTTTATCAACCCTTTACGGTGGCAACAGTGAGGAAGAGACGATCCTTCAGCGGCCCTTAGGGTCTTTTCTAGAACTCCTGTTCGTGAATGACAGCAAGCTGTTTCATAATGCAGAACCTGTGGTGCAGGTGAGCCCGTAACAACTCGGATACAGAGATATGCTCATTGTGGGCCTCAGCAAAAAAGGACAGAAATGACCGATAGTTTAACTATTGCTGCCTGCAGCAGGCGTCGGTTCTGGGAAGATGTCAGAAATCTGATCTTTGACCTTGATCGCATCGAAAACGCTCCCAAAGAGTGCGAGGAAATCGACAAGATCGTTGATCTGACGCCCTCCAGCCGCATATTGGATGTGGGCTGTGGTGTGGGGCGGCACTCAATCGCCTTCGCTCAAATGGGTTATGAAGTGGTAGGCGTCGACATGATCTCGTACCACATCGAGGAAGCCCGAAATGTGACCCGGCGAATGGGATTGCCTGTGAGTTTTATTCATGGCGACATCGCTGACCTCCCAGTGAAAGAAGATGTCGGGTTTGACCTTGCCTGCAATCTTTACCGTTCTCTGGGTTATGAAGATGCCCTCGAACACGACTATAAAGTCCTGCGCAAGATACATTCAATGTTGTCTGGGGGAGGCTGGCTCATTCTTGAATTAATCGACCCGGACGACTTCTATGGCAATGAGGTCAGAACATCCGAGGCCGTGGTATCTGGCACGGTGTTCAAGGAAAAGATTACTGTTGATACCTGCGTTGAGAACTATGAGCTGACAATAACGAAAGTTGATGAACCTGATATCATCTACACTGCGACGCATAGGTTGTTTTCCTGGCAAAAGATACGTGAGATGCTAGAGCACTGTGGTTTTTCGGTCGAACGTTTGGAGCGGCAATCCCTGATCTTCAAACCGAAAGGCTCCAGGAAAATCGTCGTGATTGCAACCAAGACGTGACTGGTACCAATGATAGTGTCCCGAGAGGTGGTGTAAATTCGGATGGAGCGGGTGCTGGGCTGCACGCTGCTTGGCTCAGGTGGATCCGGCGTGGTGGATATCACCTGAGTGGGCATTGCCAAGTTATTTGAGGTAGGTCGCAATTGTGCCGGAAGCGCTAAATTCAGGCTGCCATTTCAGCAGTATAA
>CANNAV010000111.1 GCA_947502585.1 uncultured Pseudovibrio sp. | reverse complement strand
CAAAAAAATCGGAAAGTCACCAACAAGAGCAATCGAAAAGGTACAGGACAATCGGAATACAGCTATTTCATTCCTGAAAAACGAAAACAGCCCGAACTTTCATTGAATCACCCTGTGCGGAGTGAGAGTGGTTTGGCGGGTAACCTTTAGAAGCAGTTTACATAACCTGATGTGCGGGAGAAAATTCATCTCAGGTCTTCCGCCGTGCCTTGGCAGAGACTGTCTTTCTCAACATCCAGGTCACGCTAAGCACTTCTTTTACACCAACCGTAAGAACGATCTGCTGCGTCTGGCGATGACCGAATACGTCTGACAGATAGATTGATTCCTCAACGGAGAACTCAATACCGTCCGCAGAAAACTCCCACACCTCGCCGTCAGTACACTGCAAAACAGCAGCTTCCCCCAATGGCAGCATGGTGCAACTCACTTGCGGATGCAGGTGGAAGCGGATCGTGACTGTCTCTTCCTCTGTCTTTTCAGAAATCGGCTTAAAACGGTCGATCCCATCCAGGACCGTTCCATCGCGCGAAAGCGTCAGATCGCGTTCATGAACAATGCCATAACGATCAACGTAACCATCATGACTCGCTATCACCCGGTCAGAAAAGTCCGTATCCTGCCGCTCTGCTTCAACATCTTTCGGGCCATACAAAACAGGATTGCCTAACATTTTATCGAGGCGAGCGGACGTCAGAAAACGACAAGAAGAAGCATCACCAATTCCGGCAGTTGAGTGCGCAGCCGTGGAACGGGCCACCATTTTCCACGCAACCCGGTCACGTGTAGAAACCCCACAGTTGACCACAATGCGATTACGTTTAGAGGAAAACTCAAATGAGAGACACCCAGCATGCGTACTGTTCGAGAAACGGGTTGGTGGTGGAGCCCCCACATCCATCACCACAAGGCTGTCGCCACCAGTCAGACGTTGATAACCGGAATGCGGTGCGCTGACAGGAGGGGTCCCGCGTGCATCATCATAGGCAAGGATAGTCGCAACAACATCACCCGATGTCGAAGCCATGCCGTTGAAATGAGCGAAGGACCCATCACCATGACGGAAAAACCGGATCATTGGCATCATGCGGTCGATGGATTCCATCATGACCGGAGACACCGTTTGCCCTTGCATCACAAGTGCCTGACGGATTGGTAGCAGATCAACAAGGATCTCAATGATCGCCCCGGGATGCCTGGAGATATGCCCACCATCAGGCAAGACCTGGCGCTTCAGCTCCAGATCAAGACGCTTCAGAGCTTGTTTGACATGACGCCCCTGTCCATCCATGGAAACAGTCGCACACGCATTTGCCATAGCAACCGTCAGACGCGGCAGGCCATCCGGCGCTTTGTTCATAGTCCGGCGCAAATAACGCACTTGACGGTACAGGGACCGCATGAAGGCACGGTAGAACTCGGCCTTACATCCAGTCAGCAACAACGGAGACTGAGCCATCCAGCTCAAAACACGGCGTGCAACAACCTCCTGCTTCCAGCCGATGTCGTGCCAACGGCCACAGGTGTTGATCCAGTCTTCTACCAAAGCACGGGCATTTTGTTGCGCCATGTTGGTTTCAGCGGCGCGTAAATGTCGAAGCCAGGAAAACCCATGCAGAGCTTTCGCCCATTGGAGATTCGGAGCCTCAACGTCAAATGGAGACTGCCCGCCAACCTCAACCAGGTGCCCGGCAAACAGGAAACGACCTGCATAAATATCAGCGGCGTTTGTTGCATCCGCAGTACGCAGATCCTGAGGTGCAATAAGCAGACGCGATGGCGCACTTCCAAACGAGAGTAAGCGGAATATAGATCCCCCTCGCGCCCAGTTCAGACTTGTTTGAGCCATATTTTGAGTAAAAAGGCTAAGGATTCTAAACCTTTCAGACACCTTTGCGCCCGTCATACCCCTTCAGCACTCCATCAGAGCGTATCCCCGAAAAGATGTTCCGGTTTCAGATAAGGATACGCGCAAAAACAAAAATTCAGAGCGTTAGCAAGAATGTAACTTGCAACATCATGCATCACAAACAACTAATGGTTGCGCCCAAGCTCTTTAAATCTCGTTAACCATGCCAACTTTGCGAAAATCCACAGTGACATTCCACCAGCTCTTTTCAAGAGATGCGCAAACGGGCCGCAAAAAAGCCATCCAGACCTCCGGATGTTTTACCCGAAGATGGGTTCTGAGCTGGCATCGCACGGAAGTCGCCTTGAGAATTGATCGCCTCAGCAATACCGCCCAGTTCCCCGGCCGTTACAGGCACACGCTGCACCTCAGGATGCTCCAGCAACAAGCGCTGAACCTGCAGCTCCCCCTCTTCCTGTTCCAGCGAACAGGTGCAGTAAACAAGAATACCGCCCGGTTTCAGCCAGCCCAATGCTTTTTCAAGCAGTTCGTATTGCAGGTCTGCAAGCTTGAGCACATCGTCTTCGCGCTTCAGCCATGCCACGTCCGGGTGACGGCGAATCGTGCCGGTTGCCGAACAAGGTGCATCCAGAAGAATCGCATCAAACAGACCAACCGGCACAAATTCACGAAGATCAGAAACTTCAGTTTCAGCTTCCAGACCAACGCGCTTCAGATTCTGTGTAAGGCGCTGTAAACGACGGGCTGAGATATCGACAGCAGTCACATCGGCACCAGCAGCGGCAAGCTGCATTGTTTTACCACCTGGAGCGGCACACAGATCTGCAACCATTTTGCCTTGGAGATCGCCCAGCAAACGAGCCGGAACGGCAGCTGCTGCATCCTGAACCCACCATTTGCCATCTTCAAAGCCTTCCAGTTTTTCGACAGGGCCATCAGGCTGCACGCGTACGGAATAACCCAGCTGAACTTCACCGCCCAGATTTTTTGCCCATTCGTCACGGTCAACTGGCACGCTCAGGTCCAGGTACGGCTCCTGCGTATGCGCAGTGGACATCGCACGTGCGGTCGCTTCACCATAAACTTCACACCAACGCGCAAACATCCAATCAGGTGCATTGAGCTTTGCCGTATCCTGCTCGGCGATAATCGCTGCACCTTCACGTGTTGCACGGCGCAAAACGGCATTGACGAGGTTTTTATACGGCCTGGCGCGTGCATCGCGACCTGCAAGCGTCACTGCAAGCGAAACCGCGGCATGGTCCGGCACGGACATAAAGAACAACTGCGCCATCGCTACATGGAGAATATCCAGAACGCGACCCGTTTTTTCAGGAATCGGGCGGTCGAGGAAATGATCGATCACATCCTGAATCTGACCACGGCGACGCAATGCAGTGCCGACAATCGCCCGAACAAGTGCCCGGTCTTTCGGCTCAAGACGTTTATAGCCCGGATGGCCGTTGTTCAGATCAAGCTCGCCATCCAGCGGCATGCGCTTGCTCAAAACTTTACCAATCAGATCAGTTGCGGCCTTACGAGACGCATAGCCGGGATCTTTAAAAGTCCCCTCGACGCTTTCCGGTTCAGAAGGCCCCTCGTTGCCTCTTGGAGTCTTCGGTGCTCCAGAATGCTTTCTCTCCTTGAGCCTGGAGATTCTGTCCTGAGAGGGTGTATTCTGACGCTCTGCGCTCATTGTTGATCCATGTATTCCAGAATGTGTCACCAGACCTTCGGCGCCATCTATTCTTTTAAAGATGCATTCTTGTGTGAGGAGCCTCACTCAGAGGCCAACTGGTTTCATCAGGTCCCACTAGAGTCTCGGCAGATTACTGCCAGATACAACAAAAGGAAAACTGCCAAATCCTGCACGGCTAAACACAGAATCCTTAATATTGCAAAGACAATTTAGGAAGCACGAATAGTTATTCAGGTAAACACGGTACAACTAACAAGGCAAAGCCGACAGACGCCTCGCATTCGCAGATTTCGCTTGCTTTTTAACCCCACGGTCCTTTGGGCTTCCGTGGTTCATCACGACTGGATTGATCACGACCACTACGCTGACCTGTTTGGCCAGATGGCCCCCATGGGCCACCTGGCCGACGTGTTTCACGTTGCGGTTGAGCTTGCGGCATCTCGCGCACGCTAAAATGACCACCACCAGAACTACGCGTCCCGGTAAAGCCAGCTCCGGATGCCATCTGACGAAGCGCAGCTATCCTGTTATCGGTGTTCGGGTGGGTCGAGAACAGGTTGTCCATGTTCTGGCCGGACAGCGGATTGATGATGAACATATGCGCCGTTGCAGGGTTATGCTCTGCATCTTCGTTCACAACCCGGGCTGCATCACCTGCAATCTTATGCAAAGCGGAAGCAAGCCAAAGCGGGTTACCACAAATCTGCGCACCCATTTTGTCAGCCGCATACTCACGTGTTCTGGAAATCGCCATCTGAACCAAAGCAGCAGCCATAGGCGCCAGAATCATCATCAAAATCGAACCAATCAGCCCGAGAGGGTTATTGCGGTTTCCGCCAAAGAAGAGCGCAAAGCTCGCCAGCATGGAGATAGCACCAGCAATCGTCGCAGTAATGGTCATAGTCAGCGTATCGCGGTTCTTTACGTGCGCCAACTCGTGTGCCATTACACCAGCAACTTCTTCCTTAGACAGAGAATTGAGAAGACCTGTCGTCGCTGCAACCGCTGCATTCTCAGGGTTTCGGCCTGTTGCAAACGCATTTGGCTGCGGATTATTGATCACATAAACCTTTGGCATGGGCAGTTCTGCACGGGCAGCCATACTACGAACCATACAGTATAGCTCAGGGGCCTGACGCTCATCCACTTCCTGCGCATGGTGCATGGCAAGTACCATGCGGTCCGAGTTCCAGTAGGAGAAGATATTCATACCACCGGCGATCAGGAGAGCAAGCAGCATTCCGGTCTGACCGCCAAGCATGAAGCCAATACCCATAAACAAAGCAGTCATCGCCGCAAGCAACATACCGGTCCGTACATAGTTCATGGTTCAAAGCTCCAATCTGTTTTCATAGTATGCCTGGCCAGTCGGTCGTCTACCGATAAACGCAGTGTCCATTGCAAAACACCGGTTCACGCGCCTATATCTAAGCCCGCGCGATCATTGTGAAACTACCACTCTCAGCTTAAGTGGTAGCTCCAAATGGCAAACGCAAGCTTATAACAATGAAAGACAGCCTCAGCCAACGGGGATTGAAATGGAAAAAGACAATACGTCAGCCGTCGAAAACTTTAAGGCACAGGAAGTCGATACGACAAAGCAGGTTGAGGAAGTACCAGGAAAACGCCGGTTTGAGGACCTTCCCCCTGCCGCTCGACGCGCTTTAAAAGAAGCAGAAGAGCGTCGCGCCGGGATTGATGCCGCTCAAAAAGAAATGCCGAAAGAACTCAATGGACGCGGTGGTCTGGACCCTGCCCGTTTCAGCGACTGGGAAGTTAAAGGCATCACCAGCGATTTTTAGAGCATATTTCCGAATAGTGGTTCCTGATTTCAGGTAGGAAACGACACGGAACCAAGCCTCTAAAAAATCTTAAACCATCGGACGATCGCAAACAGCCCCACGCCAAAAATGACCAAAATCCCGCTAACAATGGCAAACGCACCCGGATCATGGCTTCCCGGAATGCCGCCTACATTAATCCCCAATAATCCAGTTACAAAGCTAAGCGGCAGAAACACAACGGCAATCGCCGCCATCATTAACATGTAACGGTTGGTGGTCTCTGATCGTTTGAACATGATCTGGTCGTGAACGATTTCTGCGCGTTCACGAATAGCATCCATTTCATCAGCAATCCGAAGCGCCCGGTCTCCTGCCTCGCGAACCCGACGTTGGTTGATCCGATTGACCCATTCAAATTTTTCAATCTCGAAGTTCCTCAAGATATCCAGATGAACCAACATACAGCGCCGAACAATTGTCGCTAATCGGCGTACCTGCGCAAGTTCACTTTCCCATGGGTGATCTCCTGTCTCAAGCACCACATCTTCAAGGTGATCAATCCGGTCCTGCAGCACCTCAACCATATCTTCAGCACGCTCAGCAATTGCCAGCACCAACCGAGCCCAGAACTCTCCTGTATTTTCTGGAGGCACACGGGTCTTGAATCCCTCAACCAAACTTCGAAAAACATCCAGTGGTTCATGCCAGATGCAGATCATCCGCCTTGCATCCACCCAGATCTGGACGAAATCCATGTCGCCGCTTTCCTGTTTCGGCAACTCATTGAACACATTGATGGCAATAATCGCCCCTTTTGCGCGCCCATGGCAATGTGGGTGCACTTCTCGGGCCAGAAGACCATCAATATCGCTGTTTTCCAGCCCGGTTTCTTCAAGAAATTCGCGACTCAGAGCGGCCACCCGCTGCAAATAGGCCCAATAAAATTCATCAGGCTCCAGCTCATAGTCACGCAACTGTTCCAGCGTGAGCCTACGCATGCCTTTAGACCTAGAAAAAACAATGACAAATGAGGAACCCAAATGAATATGGCTTGCCTCAATGTTTTCAGTGGTTTGTGCCATTTCGATAATTTCCGGCCTAAGTTCGGTCCTAACTCGGCACACACATCAAAACCCACACTTCTAAAAAATCAGATGACAACCCCCGGAAGAAACACAATTCAGCTTAGCGCATAGTAAATTGGTTAACAGCCAATTTACCAAAAAACATTAGAGTTTTGGTGCTCTGAGCATTTGTTGTAAATCATTCCTGTGAGAATACTTGTGTCCACGAAAGAAATTGAGAAAAAATCCAGCGGAGGGAACCCGTTTCAGCGGCTGAATCAGCAGCTCGCTGGCATTGAACCGGGTCTTGATCCAATCATCATGACGATCGGTGAACCGCGCCATGAACCTCCATGCTACGTCATTGAAGTACTTTCGGAAAACAAGGATGGTTTCCGAAAGTATCCTGCAATTCGCGGCACTGTTGAATTCCGTGCAGCTGTTGGAAATTGGATCAAAAAACGTTTTCAACTCTCTGATGCCTTCGACCCGGACAAAAGTGTTATTCCGCTCAATGGCTCTCGCGAAGGTCTCGTCTTTGGCTGTGTTTGCGCACGCGACTACCTGAAAAAAGATAGTAAACCGGCGGTAATATTGCCAAACCCGTTTTACCAGTCCTATGGCGCTGGCGCTCATATTGCGAGTGCTGACGAAATTCTTTTGCCCGAACCAGCAGACGGAGTCCTGCCGGATCTGGATGCCATCGGTCCGGCCTTGCTCGACCGCACCATTGCGTTCTACTTTGCGTCCCCTGCCAACCCGCAGGGCACCATCGCGCCTATGGAATACTTGCAAAAACTCATCAAACTGGCACGCAAGCACAATTTTCTGCTCTTCGCTGATGAGTGTTATTCTGAGATCTATCGCGATACGCCCCCGACAGGTATTCTGGAAGCAGCACAAGCCCTTGATGGCACGTTGAAAAACGTCGTCACATTCAATTCACTGTCCAAACGCTCCAACCTCCCGGGTGCACGTTGTGGTTTTGCCGCGGGCGATCCGGAATTCATCCAGTTCTTCGCAGATTTCCGCAATGTGGCAGCGCCTCAGGTTCCAATGCCGGTGCAGGCGCTCGCCATCCGTGCGTTTGGTGACGAAGGGCACGTGATAGAAAACCGCCGCCTCTACAATGAAAAGTACGATGCGGCCGAAGAAATGTTGTCGCCTCTGTTCGGCTCAGTCCGTAAAGATGGCGGCTTCTTCCTCTGGCTGGACGTCTCACGCTGGGGTTCCGGAACACAGATCGCTGAAAAGCTCTGGCGTGAAGTGGGTGTAAAATCCCTCCCCGGAGCTTACATCACCTCCGATATGCCGGATGGTTCCAACCCCGGTGACAAATACATTCGCCTCGCCCTCGTTGAATCTTTGGAAGTCAGCAATGAAGCTTTCCAAAGAATTTTGGACTCTCTGGAGTAATTGAATGCGTCAGGCTGCTGCAATGCAACGACCAAAAGCAAACTCTGTTTCATTTGCTGATACACAGAGCCCGATAAAGCGCTTTATCAAAAGCAACATAATCGTCATTGGTGGCGCACTGATCCTCGTCATAGGTCTCTGTGTCGCGGCAGCCCTTGCAACATGGTCAACGGACGACCCGAGCCTGAACCACGCGACCAACGCGGGAATTCATAATGCTCTGGGTTATACAGGAGCCATAGTTGCAGACGTACTGATGCAGACAATCGGGCTCGCAACAGCCGTGTTTCTGGTACCCATCTTCATTTGGGGATGGCGCCTGTCGCTCAAATACACTTCCGGCGTCAGCCGCAAACGCTTCCTGACATGGTTCGTTGGAACTGTGCTGTTCGCGGGTGGGTTGGCTGCAATTCCGGTCCCACCAAGCTGGCCGCTGCCAACAGGACTTGGCGGCTTCCTTGGCGATTGGGTTTTTTCTGTCCCAACCGCAATTCTGCCTGAGCTGTCAACCGGGATAAAAATTCTGACTGGCGCAGTCGGTCTTGGCCTGCCTTCGATTGTACTTTTAGCTTACGCTGCAGGTCTTATCGGCAAGGATCCGGCTCCGGCAGAGTTCAACGAAGACGAAGATGTTGAGGATGAATACGCCCCTCACGAAGCGCTGCCTTTCTCTGAGGACTCTGAAGACGAATACGACACAGAGAACAGCCGCTACTACGCAATTATTGGCGCGCTAAGTCATTGGAAACTTATGGCAACCAGCGCGATACAACGGACACTACTCAAACGCAGGCTGGTCACTGCGCAATATCGGCACGAACAGGAAGCAGATTACGCGCCTGCTCCGCACGACCCGAACCAGCCTCAGCAGCCCGACTACTACGAAGAAGAACACCATGACCTTCAGGAAGTTCAGCAGTTGGAAGGGGAGCAAGGTGCTGAAGAGGAGTTTGTTGAAAAGGGGAGCCTGGTCTCTCGTTTAAGACGCAAACTGGCGGCCAAGTTTATGCCTGTCGAAGATGATGGCCTCAACGATTATTATCAGCAGGAAGCACAGGTCGAGCGGCCAGATGTGCAATTTGGCCCGCTCCACGGCAACACCCAACATTACGCTGCACGACACGGGCATTACCCTGAAGGACAGTGGGAACCCGCTCCAGATGGCAAACCTGCCTATGATGAACAGGGGTATGAGCTCAGACCAGATGAATACTATGAGGACGAAAACCGCCATCGCTGCCCCCAGCCAGATGCACTAATTGGTATTACCAGCCCGGAAGAGCCCGCACTGCAAATGCAGGCAGCTCCTCAACAACAGCCACCGCGCCCTGCCCCGGGACGTTTTGTGCCGCGCTCGTTTACTCAGGAAAAGAAATCCACCGCAATTATCAAACTGCCACCGTTTGAGTTTCCTAGCATTGAGCTTCTCACAAAACCTAAAGCAGACGGCAAACAGCGCCTGAGCAAAGACGCTCTGGAGCAAAATGCCCGTATTCTGGAAGGTGTGCTGGGTGACTTTGGTGTGCGCGGCGAAATCATTGCAGTTCGTCCAGGGCCCGTTGTAACGCTATACGAACTGGAACCGGCTCCGGGCATCAAATCTTCCCGCGTCATTGGTCTGGCAGACGACATCGCCCGTTCCATGAGTGCAATCTCTGCACGCGTGGCTGTTATTCCGGGCAAAAACGCGATTGGTATTGAATTGCCAAACGCCAGGCGCGAAACCGTATACCTGCGCGAACTTCTGGACTCTGAGGATTTTGACGGCTCCAAGGCGAAACTGGCCATGGCACTCGGCAAAACCATTAATGGTGAAGCCGTCATCGCCGATCTTGCCCGCATGCCTCACTTGCTCGTAGCTGGTACCACGGGGTCAGGTAAGTCTGTTTCCGTAAACACCATGATCCTCTCCCTGCTCTACAGGCTCACTCCTGAGCAATGTAAGATGATCATGATTGATCCAAAAATGCTGGAACTGTCCATCTATGACGGCATCCCGCACCTTCTCACTCCCGTTGTGACCGATCCGAACAAAGCCGTTGTGGCTTTGAAATGGACTGTTCGTGAGATGGAAGATCGCTATAAAAAAATGTCCAAGATGGGCGTACGCAATATTGACGGGTACAACACCCGCATTGAACAAGCCATGAAGAAGGGCGAAAGCTTCACCCGAACTGTTCAGACCGGCTTTGACAAAAATACTGGCGAGCCAATCTTCGAGGAAGAAGATCTGCCAATGGAGAAAATGCCGTACATCGTCGTGATCGTCGATGAAATGGCAGATCTCATGATGGTCGCAGGTAAGGATATCGAAGGTGCAATCCAGCGTCTGGCACAGATGGCCCGTGCCGCTGGCATCCACCTGGTCATGGCAACCCAGCGCCCATCCGTGGACGTTATCACCGGCACTATTAAGGCGAATTTCCCAACACGTATCTCGTTCCAGGTGACGTCCAAGATCGACAGTCGCACAATCCTTGGCGAAATGGGTGCAGAACAGCTGCTCGGCATGGGGGATATGCTTTACATGGCTGCTGGCGGTAAAACCCAACGAGTCCACGGACCATTTGTTGCTGATGATGAAGTGGAAGACATCGTTTCACATCTCAAAGAACAGGGAACACCAAATTACCTCGATGATGTGATTGAAGACACCGAGCCTGAAGACGGTTATGATGCTCTGACACAAGGCTCCGGCAACGCAACCAACGACCTGTTTGATCAGGCCGTTGTAATCGTCGCCAGAGACCGCAAAGCATCCACCTCTTACATTCAACGTCGGCTCTCAATTGGCTACAACCGCGCTGCGTCTCTCATTGAACGCATGGAACAGGAAGGCATGATCAGCCCGGCGAACCATGCCGGTAAGCGTGAAATCCTGCTCCCTGAAAACGGCGAGCAGTTCTGATACATATCTTACAGTAGTCTGCCTGTAGCCAGTCACGCGCGGGCTTTTGAAAAATACTCCACGAAAGGTGATCAGCCTTTTCGGAGATCTCTGGCCGACTTATGAAATCTGAGGCATATGCCCCATCTTCGCCTTATGGTAACGATAACCTCTCAAAATGCGGGTTAATAAATAACCGCAAGCTGGAATTAGAAAAGAGTTAATCAACTCTCCTTACGGTTGTTCTACGAGTTTTGACAGCGGAGTTTTATTTATGATTGCATCTCAGGCGATCTCTTTTGGCAGGATCGGCAAAAG
This sequence comes from uncultured Pseudovibrio sp., assembly GCA_947502585.1. Lineage (GTDB taxonomy): Bacteria > Pseudomonadota > Alphaproteobacteria > Rhizobiales > Stappiaceae > Pseudovibrio. Next base: position 792 of record CANNAV010000111.1, on the reverse strand, counting down.
CCTTGCTATTGCAGCGGCGCTTTTCATTGGTTCTGTACCACTGACTGCGGAACGCTCCGCCGCTCAAACAACCCCGCAGCCACAGCCGGTCGCACTGACCAACGTTCAAGCCATTGACGCCGTTAGCAAATATTTCAACTCCGTCCGCAGCATGCACGGCAAGTTTGTGCAGTTTGGTCCAACAGGTGGGCGTGTAGAAGGCCAGTTCTTCATCAGTCGTCCGGGCAAAGTCCGCTTCTACTACAACAAGCCTTCCACACTCGACATCATCGCAGACGGTAACATGGTTTCCGTAAAAGACCGTAAGTTGCAGACACAGGATATCTGGCCACTTTCCCAGACACCTCTGCGTTTCCTGTTGGCTGATAAGATCGACCTCAAGACAGACACTAATGTGACCAACGTCGTTGTTGAGCCAGACCTCATCACCATCGCCATCGACGATACAACCCGCTTCACATCAGGCCGTCTGACACTGATTTTCAATGCAAGAGACTACAAGCTTAAGCAATGGACAGTGCGCGACGCACAGGGATACGACACTTCTGTCGCTATCTATAATGTGATTGAGAACGGTCCAAGCAACCCGGACCTGTTCAAGATCGATTACATCGCGAACTCCCGTCAAAGACGCGGTAACAACTAGGGCCTGTTGAGTAACAGGATTCCCAAATCAGTAAACATCTGATTCAAGGTTCCTTTTAGGGAGGCTTGGAGGTTCTGTCGCAAACTTTTTTGGGTCTTGTGCGACATGCGGCTGATTGTCTACAACACAAGGGCTCTGCAACCATG
>CANNAV010000110.1 GCA_947502585.1 uncultured Pseudovibrio sp. | reverse complement strand
GGTTCGAAGTTAGATCTTCGAAGGTGGGCACTAAGCATAAAGAGAATGAAAAAATGCGCTTCACGCCCTTATAGGGCGAAAAAACCCCTAAAACTGAAGTGTTCTAAATTCAAGTGTCCCATACTCCAAATCGAAGTGTCCCGCTTCACTCGTCTTAAGCTTGGGAAGCTTTTGCTCTGCCATTGAGCTACACTCGCGATTTTTACCAAACTAGCATAAGTTTATGTTAGCTCTTGTGGAAATGATCAAGCCTGTGAAAATTATAAGTCAAATTTGGTGGTGCCGTTTTGGTTCTACCACCCTGAGTTATTGGGATTTCTTCATTATAGTGATCGTCAGTTCGTTGCTCCCTTTCAAATTAAATCCACCAGATAATTACTAAGGGTGGGCCTGAATTTGAAGTGTGAGGTTAAGTGTCGAAGTGCGGGCAAAGCTGCGGTTCATCATTGAATGCTATTGTTCTGGCATGGATACTAGCCTGATGCCTGATGCCTGATATGGACCGCCTATGGAGCTTTCTCGATGAGCTGGTCCTTGTGATTTTTGTTGTTGAACTGACATAACATATCATTGCGTTTGGCCCGCGGTTCCTCACAGAATCATAGGATTTATTCGACTTCTCCATCATCACGATGGCAGTTATCCCGACAACTGGTTCGGCAAACATTCTGCGGTCCATCAAAATTACTTACGTTCATAACCAGGAGGTCAGCTCTTAAACTCGTGTTCAGCTTCTGATGAGGTATTCCTGATCACCGCGCATGTGGATTGCGAGTGCGCTGATATAGGCACTTCAGGAAAAAGGCCCTAAGACGAAAGGCATATCTGATAGGATACGATATGTTTGATGCAAAACTTCGCGGCTATATAGCCCCCCTTCTCAATAGAATGGGGAAAGTGCTGGCAAATCTGGGAATTACTGCAAACGCAGTGACACTGACCGGGCTAGGGTTTGGTCTCGCTGCGGGGGGGGCCGTGGCTGCCGGGCAATTTCACACAGCCTTGCTGTTTATCTTGCTCAATCGCTTTGCTGACGGGCTGGACGGTGCTATCGCCAGAGCTGCAGGTTCAACGCATCTCGGCGGGTTTTACGACATCACATTCGACTTTATCTTCTACGGCGCAATCCCACTGGCCTTTGCATTTGCTGCGCCTGAGCAGAATGCTCTTGCAGCCGCTGCCCTGCTTTTCAGCTTTTACATTAACGGCTCCACATTCCTTGCATTCGCAACGCTGGCACAGAAGTTAGGCATGCAAACCTCATTGCGTGGCAAAAAGTCCTTCTATTATCTGGGGGGGCTGGCTGAAGGCTTTGAAACCATTGCTGTCTTCGTCGCATTTTGCATATTTCCCCCTTACTTTTCATGGGTCGCATGGACTTTTGCTGCGATTTGCACACTTTCGGCCATTTCTCGCGTTTTTATGGTTCGGCATATGGTTTTGAACCACCCGGATTTTTCGGTGTGAGATCGTCGCTCTTGCGAAGATCGGGGTGAAAAGGCTAGACTTATTAAAAACAGGATGCGTGCAACTGTTGTATTTGCAGTGGAATTTTCCTTAGAAATGGGTTGTGCTATGTATCGTGCCGTTACCCGAAATATACAGATCACTGTCGAAACGTATTATCTTGCTGAGGAGTCTACTCCCGAAGATGAACAGTTCTTCTGGGCCTATACGGTCTCAATCGAAAACCTGGGTTCTGATACAATCAAACTGCGGTCGCGCCACTGGTATATTATCGACGCCAACGGCAATACGCAGGAGATTAACGGGGCAGGTGTGGTTGGTGAGGAACCGGTCATCGAACCTGGCGGTTCGTTTCAATACACCTCAGGCTGTCCACTCAATACCCCTTCAGGCATCATGACGGGTAACTATCGTATGCAAACTGATGAGGGGGAGTCCTTCGCGGTGAAAATTCCAGCTTTCTCACTGGATCTGCCGGATATGGTCAAGACCGTGCATTAACAGCTGCTGAAAATATTTGCAGCACAAAGAGGTGATTGGCGGGCAGTCGCGTGCCCGCCAAAAAGATTAAACCAAGTTATTGCGTGCGGAAGCGGGCCTGAGCGCCGCGCTCAATCGCTGCAATCGTAAGCTTGTCCAGTTTCAGGTGGTCACGCAGCAATTGCAACATACGCACCTCTTCAGGGCTTACCCGCAAATCGGCTGCGGCAATTTCAACACCAAGAGCATAAGCTGTGTCATGTAATTTGGTTGGCAAAGACTCTGCCACAAGCGCCAGTGTTGCGTTCATGCCGTTTTCACCGGAAAGACGCTCAGCGCACTGCTGGGTAACCCTGATCAGGTAATTGTTGTCAAAATCCTTGAAGACAGGGAGAATGCCCACAATATCGCCAAGCTGGCGAAGCTCTGCATCGCTCATCGCGCTATCTGCGGCGGAAACCATCACCATCACATGAATGAGAGCTTCTTCTACGCTAAGTAATCTGTCTATTGTACCCATATCTCCCCAAAGCGAAAAGCTTTGCCCCTTGGTTTGCTTTAGTTTTTCGCTCTGCCAAATCATCTGACGGCGCTGAATGACTGCAAAGGTAAGGGGCCTTTTCTCCTCATACAAGGGGGGGAGAGCCGAAAACCCGAGAACTGTCATTGACGCGGGCGCTGGTTTTACATAAGTTCGCGCAGCTTTCGGCATTAAATCGTGCTTAAGAAAGCGGAAACTCAGTTACAATTTAATCTCAAGCTACGGATCTCAAAGTCCATGTCTACGAACAGTTTGCCTCAACTCGATCTCAGCCCGGAACTTATCGAGGCGGCACAGGTATCTAAAGCCTGGCCGTTTGAAGAAGCACGCAAACTGGTCAAACGGTTGGAGAAGAAACCCAAGGCCGGGCCGGTCTTGTTTCAGACAGGCTATGGTCCTTCTGGTCTGCCTCACATGGGCACTTTTGGCGAAGTTGCACGCACAACCATGGTGCGCACCGCTTTTCGTGCGTTGACAGATGACAAGATACCAACCAGCCTTATCTGCTATTCAGATGATATGGACGGCTTCCGGAAAGTGCCAGCCAACGTGCCTAATCAGGAGATGATGTCGGCATTTCTTGGCAAGCCACTGACCAGCGTGCCGGACCCGTTCTCAAACAAATACACAAGCTTTGCAGCAGCCAACAATGCAAAGCTTATGGCATTTTTGGACAAGTTCGGCTTTGAATACGAATTTGTGTCTTCTACCGACTACTACAAATCCGGTGTGTTCGACAAGGCGCTCCAGCGCATGCTGGAAGTCTACGATAAGATCATGGCGATCATTCTTCCAACTCTGGGCGAAGAGCGTCAGGCCACGTACTCTCCGTTCCTGCCAGTGTGCCCGCGCACGGGTATTGTGCTGCAGGTACCAATGGTCGACCGCAATGTCGAAAAAGGCACTGTGACCTACATTGATCCTGAGACTGGTGACCGCATTGAAGTGCCAGTGACGGGCGGCAACGTCAAATGCCAGTGGAAAGCTGACTGGGCGCTGCGTTGGTACGCGCTGGGCATTGACTATGAAATGGCTGGTAAAGACCTGATCGACAGCGTGAACCTGTCTGGCAAGATTTGTAAGGCTTTGGGCGGACCTGCTCCGGAGGGCTTCAACTACGAACTCTTCCTGGACGACAAAGGCCAGAAAATCTCCAAGTCCAAAGGCAACGGTCTGACAATGGAAGAATGGCTCCGGTATGCCAATCAGGAGAGCCTGTCTCTGTTCAACTTCCAGAAGCCGAAAACTGCGAAGAAACTGCATTTTGACGTTATCCCGAAAGCAGTTGATGAGTACTGCACCTTCCTGTCCAGGTTCGACAACATGGATGCAGCGCAAAAGCTGATGAACCCGGTCTGGCACATCCACTATGGCACACCGCCAAAAGAAGAAATGCCGATCTCCTTTGCAATGCTGCTGAACCTGGTGTCTGCATCCAATGCAGAAAACAAGCACGTGCTGTGGGCGTTTATCTCGCGCTATGTACCGGGTTCTTCCGCGCAAACGCACAGGATGCTGGATGAGTTGGTCGGTTACGCAATCCGCTACTATGATGACTTCGTGAAACCAACGAAGGTATTCAAAGCACCGGATGAAGTTGAGACGGATATGCTCACCAGGCTGGATGAAGTGCTCGCTGGCCTGCCAGCAGATACAGACGGTGGCGATATCCAAAATGCAATTTACGACATTGGTCGCAATATTGAGCGTTATAAGAACACCGCGAAGCCGGGTCCGGATGGGCGCCCTGGTGTCGCACAGAACTTCTTTTCCGCGATTTATCAAGTACTTCTGGGTCAGGAGCGAGGGCCTCGCTTCGGTTCATTTATTGCCCTGTATGGTATTTCGGAGACACGTAGTCTGATTGCCAAAGCACTTGCAGGAGAGCTTGTAGCGTGATGAATTAGCCCTCTCATACGAGAGGGCTTCTTATGTTTTTTTCCAGTTGGTTAACTTGGGCACTTTTACCCGTCTACATTTTCGAAGGCTTACGTGCCCGTGCAAACTCAATAAGGCTGTCACCAGCACCAGGACCGCAATTTGGTGTGGTGTCCGGTCAGGGCCAGGTAATTAATCTGCTCGTAATCGGGGATTCCTCGGTTGCCGGGGTGGGGCTGGACCACACAACCAACGGCCTGACCTGCAAGATGGCCCACAAAATCGCGGAGGTGACCGGCAATCCAGTTAAATGGCGGGCTGCTGGCAGCAATTCTGCAACCTCCGGCCAAATCCGCGATGTAGTTGTACCCAATCTGCAACACGTTGATTACACACATATTTACATCAGTATCGGCTTTAACGACCTGAAGAATTTCCGCTCAGGTAAAGCCTGGAAGAAAGGGTTTGGCGAGCTGATTTACGCATTGCGGAGCAGGTACCCTCATGCACGGATTTACTGGTCCAATCTCATGTCACCGATGAATGTGCCCGCGCTGTCGCGGGCACTGGGTGCAGTTCTGGAACCGCGTCGCCGGATGATCAACCGTGTTGGCACGCAGTTATGCCATGAGCGCGGTGCTTTTGCCATCTCTGTCACACCGGGGATAACACCAGAAGGTTTTTGTGAGGATGGAATCCACGCAAAGCCGACAGGCAATCAGCATTGGGTGGATCATGTGGTCGGCGAGCTGGTCCAACGCAATCTGCTAGGGCTGGAAAATCAGAATGAAGTAGAAGACAAACAGGACCAGATGTACGGCACCCTGTAGGGCGTTGGTTCGGGAACCTGTAAAGGTAATAATACTCAATATGAGCGTCAGGAGGAGCAGGATCATGTCCGTATCCTTCACACCCAGCACGATATGTATATCAAAGATCCCGGCTGCAATCAGAACGGCCGGGACCGTCAACCCTATAGTCGCCAGAGCTGATCCCAGACAGATGTTAATGGAGCGCTGTAGCCTGTTCGACAGTGCCGCACGGAAGCTGCCCAGGCCCTCAGGTGTAAGAACCAGCAGCGCAACAAGAACACCGCCAAACGCAACCGGCATATGGAAACTTGTCATACCAAAATCCACCAGTACCGCGAATTTCTTGGAAAGCAGTACGATTGGCAGCATGGTCAAGATCAGGAATGGGGCGTGATAGCCAATTGAATAGATCTCCAGATCATGGTGGTGATCATCGTCGTCGTCATGAGCATGTTTGTTGTCTTCCGCCTCGTCTTTCGCCATCAGGAAAGACAGAGCTCCACCGGAGTGCAGCTTCGGCTGAATGAAGAAGGATTTGTGCCGGATGCTCTGTGTGGCAAGGAAAATCGCATAAAGCAGACTGATCGTCACCGCAAACGAGATCTGCTGTCCCGTTGAAAGAGAAGGATCAACCGTTGAGGTCGTATAACGGGGAAGGATCAGAGAAAATGTGGCAAGTGGAATAAGAACCGAAAGAAAAGAGCGGGCGCCCTGTGTGTTGAAAGGCTGTTCTCCGTACTTTAGCCCACCCAAAAGCAGACTGATGCCCACCATGCCATTCAGCACGATATTGAGTACCGCCAGCATAGTGTCCCGCGCCAGTTGTTCGTTTGTCCCGCCTGTCAGCATAATGGAAATGATGAGGGAGACCTCAATACCGATCACCGAGAGTGTCAGGATCAATGTTCCGTAAGGCTCACCAAGGATAACTGCCAGGCAGTCCGCATGGCGCACCACACCAAAGGCGCACCACAGCATGATACCGAAGAGCCAGACAAAGCAGAACATCTGTACAAGGAGACCGGAGGTCGGCTGTAATAAATCCGCCCCAGTCAGAAAGAAGAAGGCTGTGGTTGCCAGACCTGCAAGAAAACAGGCCTCTCGTTTAAGCGTATTCCAAAACCCTGACATTATGTTCTTATTCTCCAAGGCTCTGTAAAATATAATTATTCGGTGGCAGGCGTCCCTGCAGTCGCTTTATTGCGTGGGCGCCAGATAATTGCAGGCTCACCTTCCATCACCAGTGGTGTGGTTGAGGTGCTGTCATCATTCAGATCCTCCCAGGAGTTCACCAGTGTTGCGGTTTCTTCCCCGTTCAGTTGAACCTGCCTGGAGCGCCAGATACCCCGTCCAGCACGACGTGCCCGTGCTGCAATCTCTTTCAGTGTACCCGGTGCGTCGCGGCCGACCTTTGCCCAGCCATTTTCTATCAGCCAGGTGGCGAGATTATGTTTGCCCACGCTGCAGGAAGCAGCGTATTCATCTGATTGAACAGTTTTCACATTTGCGCAGGTGACCCGTTTTTGACGGATAAAAGCACGCAAAGCCGTCCGTGCCCTGATACCGCACGGCCACCTTTCACCATCTTCACTGGGACACGTTGTACTGAGCGGTACAGGTTGAACGTGGTGGAGAGAGATTCGCCTCTTTTTAGCTCTTAACGTTGCTCCATCGACTGCAACCGGGCGGTATAATACCAGCCCTTTCGCCAGGGAGGGTGTTGGTTTGCGAGGCATTTTGACGTGTGCAACACGCTTAAGAGGTGTTGTGACCGGAGGAGGGGGCGTTCGGTTGCCACCAACATTGCGGAGGGAGCCAGGATGCCTTGGCGGCGTTATGAAAATTTTCGCCGCAGCTTCAACAGCAGACAGTTGACGCTGCTGCTGCTGCTGCTGCTGCTGCTCTTCTGCTGTCTTCGTATGTTCAACGGGAAAGGAGGAAGGGCGATACAAAGTGCGGGCATTCCCACGTAAGGCCGTTACGGCATTGAACTGTGTAAGCGCATAAAGCCCGCCGCCAAGAAGCAAGGCTCCAAGAAGAATACATGTGGTCACGGTAATCCGCATAAGCGCCCTGCTTGCTTATTGGCTCACCCATGAAACCCTTGCTGCCCAGACCAGATCTGCAACCTGAACCACCCTTGGCTTTTCGTCAGGGGCGTCACGTCGAAATTCAATGCGCTCGTTTGTTTGCCGCAGCAAAGCACCGCAATGAAGATCTCCGGACTTAGTTGTTATTAAAACATGATCATGCCGTCGCAATGAAGACTCGGGAGAGACGATGAGAATTTGTCCTTCCCTGTAGTATGGCTCAAAACCGTTACCCGAAACTTCCAGTGCGAAGAATTTCTCACTTTGGGAAATGGGAAAAATGAAGCTATCGCAGAATTTATCCAACTGAAAATCAGAAAGCCGCACAGGATCAACTTCCCGCAACTCATCACTCGTGCACAGATAAGCTGGAAAAGACCTGAAGCGTGTATTTGAGATCTCTGTTTTACCTTGCAGCAACGCGGCAAAGTCCACGAAACTCATCTGAGTGACTTCAAGCACCTTGGCAAGAGACTCTGTGGAGGGCCAGCGCGGGCGGTGATCTGCGCCGAACCGCTTGGAAGGATTGAAAGAGGTCGGGTCAAGACCAGCTCTGCGCGCCAATCCTGAGGGTGTCAACTGATGCTGCTCAGCCAGCTTATCCAGTGCGGCCCATAGGTGTGTGTGATCCAGCATTTGTCCTCCAGCGGCGGTGACAGCAGTGCCTGAAACAGGCGCGGGTTCGCTTGATAAGCAACATAGGACCGCGCCTCAAAGAAACCCTGTATGTGGTGAATAAAATCCTATTGCAAGCCCTGGTCGAAGGAGAGGGGGTTGCCAGTCACTGATTTGTGGATGTAAGAGCATGACTTCAGTTGAGTAGACGTCTCTCCTGAAAGGCAAACACCATGTCCCTGATTTTCAAGATCGCCCCAAAGGCGCTTTGGCAAGAAGCTGTAGAAGCCGGTTTCTTTGCGGGCGCACCGATTGATCTGGCCGATGGTTTCATCCACTTTTCCAGCGCCGGGACTGTGAAGGAAACAGCAGCGCTTCATTTTGCGGGACAAACTGACTTGCTGCTGATTGCCGTCGAAAGCGACGATTTCCCTGAAGATCAGATGAAGTGGGAAACCTCCCGGGGCGGAACGCTCTTCCCGCACCTTCATGGCAGGTTTCCTGCCTCCAAAGCCAGATGGGTCAAACCTCTGCCATTGGATGCAAGTGGCAATCACGAATTTCCGGAGCTGTAAATGTCCATTGAAAACCTCATAAACAAAATCGGTATCCGGGCGCTGCATTGTCTGAATCCTGAGACCTCCCACAACGCAACTATCAAGATGCTGGCCTCAGGTATCGCGCCGACTTTCGGCCAGGTTGAGGACAAGGCTCTCGAATACAAACTGGGCGACCTGACCTTCATGAGCCCGGTGGGTATGGCTGCAGGCTTTGATAAGAACGCTGAAGTCATCACACCGCTAATGAAGCTTGGCTTCGCTCATGTCGAAGTGGGAACGGTGACACCGCTGCCCCAGGAAGGTAATCCAAAGCCCAGGAATTTTCGCCTGAGTGCAGACCGTGCTGTGATCAACCGCTATGGCTTCAACAATGACGGCCACGATATTGTCTGCGAGCGCATCCGAAAGGCTGGACGGACTCCGGGCGTACTGGGCATTAACATTGGTGCTAACAAACTCTCAGAAAACCGTGTTGCGGATTATGTTCTGGGTGTCAGCCGTTTTGCAGAACTGGCGGACTACCTGACGGCCAACATCTCATCTCCCAACACACCGGGACTGCGAGATCTGCAGGAGAAGGATGCGCTGGAGAAACTGCTCACAGCCATTTTGGAGGCGCGTAACGAGCAGGAAGACCGTCTGGGCCGCAAAGTGCCAGTCATGCTCAAGATCGCCCCAGACGTCACCGAGGAAGCGCTCAGGGAAATCGCAGAAGTCGTCCTGACCAGCAAAATTGATGGTATGATTGTCTCCAATACCACCATCACCCGCCCATCCACACTGAAGGACCAGCAACAGGCGAGGGAAGCCGGCGGCCTGTCAGGCGCACCGTTGTTTGAACGTGCCACCATCGCCTTGGCAAAAACCCGCCGCGCAGTTGGTCCGGATCTCCCGCTCTTTGGCGTGGGTGGCATAGATACACCAGAAAAAGCTGCTGCGAAGATTTTCGCAGGCGCAAATCAGATCCAACTTTATTCCGGCATGGTCTATGAGGGACAAGGGCTGGTGAAGAACATCAACCACCATTTGTCGCGTCTGGTCGCCGCCCGAGGTGTTTCCAACTTGCAGGAACTTGTCGGCATTGATAATGACATCTGGGCCGATAAATCGCTAGAAAGCTAAAGGCGCATTCGCATCGCTAAATGGGGCCGGGCTTCGAGTGAAGCCAGGCTTTTTTTAAGAACAGCAGTCAAAGTTAGCCGCCGTCCTTCTGACCGGCATGAAACTTCCTGCATCTGTCAATATTTAATGAACAGACATTTCATATAATGTAATATCGGTCATTTTAAATTGTGCTCTACCTTCATAGTAAGAACAACGTAAAGGAAGGCCGATGACCAAAGTTCTGGTTTTATATTATTCAAGCTACGGCCACATCGAAACCATGGCGGAGGCTATCCGCGAGGGGGCTGAAGACGTCGCCGGACGTCCGTGGTTGTGAAGCGCGTTCCTGAACTTGTGCCGGAAGAGGTCGCTGAAAACGGTAATTTCAAGCTTGATCAAAAGGCATCAGTTGCACAGCCTGCTGAACTGGCGGACTATGATGCCATCATCTTTGGAACTCCAACACGCTTTGGCAACATGGCATCGCAGATGCGCAACTTTCTGGATCAGGCCGGAGGATTGTGGGCTGGTGGTAAGTTGATTGGCAAGGTCGGCTCGGTGTTCACATCCACCGGAACCGGGGGTGGTAATGAGACAACCATCACCAGCTTCTGGTCGACCCTGGTACTCCACGGCATGAGGATTGTCGGCCTTCCGTACTCAAGCCCGGAACTGACCAGTATCACTGAAGTGCGCGGTGGTTCGCCATACGGCGCCAGTACCATTGCCGGCCCGGATGGTTCGCGCCTCCCAGGCGGGGATGAGTTGAAACTGGCCCGTGATCAAGGGCGTCATGTCGCCACAATTGCAAGTAAACTCGCCAGTTAAAAGCAGGACCTTACCTGTTCTCGTTACTGATCAGACCATCCACAGGCAGCCTCGCTGTGTGGGTGTGAGATCAGGCGCAGCATACGGGCAAAGTTTTAGTTGATATTGTCTGGCATTAGACATGCGTCTTGTCCGGTCCGGACCAGTCGGGCAAGACAAGTTTCCCGAAAGGGAGGAAGACCCGCATTCATGCCTTCTGATGTTTTTCAAAATGCTGGCGTTCGCGCACCACACAGAGATAGCCAAGGGTTAGTCCACGTGCGCCAAAGAAGACCAGTAATGAGAACCACAGGCCGTGGTTTCCATAGAGCGGATAAAGCAGGTAATAGCTGGCGAGAAACAGTATGGTGGAGACCACAACAGAGTTCCGCATATCCTGAGACCATGTTGCGCCAATAAATACGCCATCCATCTGGAAAGCCAGTGTGCCAATGATCGGCGTTAACACGGCCCAGATCATATAGGTGCGCGCTGTTTCCCGCACCTCTGCATGCGCCGTCAGCAGGTCAATAACCAGCCCGCCAGTCAGCCACAACACAGCCGCTGCACCAAAGGAAAGTCCAAAACCCCAGCTGACGGACAGTCGCAGAGCTTTACGAAAGGCAGCACGGTGCCTGGCCCCGATTGCTTGCCCAATTACCTGTTCTGCAGCTGATGCTGTGCCATCGAGAAAGAAAGAGGCAATCATAATGAATTTCTCAAGCACAGCATTGGCAGCAAGCACCACTTCACCCTGAGCCGCGCTGCGTGAGGTAAAGAAGCCGAATGCAAACAGCATCACCATGGACCGGATCATGATATCCCGGTTCAGAGCCAGCATAGGCTTCAGTTTCTCCCAGATGATGATTTGAGAAAAGGAGGGCAGGCGTGCGCCGCGGAGTTCGCGCTTGATCAGATAAAGGCCGAGGGCGAATGTCAGCATCTCGGCAATAAAGGTCGCCACAGCAACACCGGGAATGCCCCAGTTGAACCCCAGCACGAATACAACAGAAAGCACCATATTGATGACATTCAGGAAGGTTTGGATCAGCAGCCCGATGCCAGCTTTGCTGAGGCCCAGATACCAGCCAAGAATGGAGTAGTTGGCAAGCACAAACGGTGCTGAAAACGCACGGATCGCAAAATATGTCGCCGCAGCGTCCTGAACCGCATTCGTCCCGCCAATAATGGGTAAGCCAAACCTCAGAAGCGGCCACTGCAAAAAGATGACGACTACACCGCCAACAAGTCCCAGCAAAAGGGAACGGGCCAGCACTGCACGCAGTTCGTTGCCATTGTTGGCACCAAGAGCCTGGGCCGCAAGGCCAGTTGTTCCTGCACGCAGGAAGTAGAAGAAGGCGCCAATCACATCAAAAAGAATAGTTCCAACAGCCAAACCACCCAAAAGGGCTGCATCATGCAACTGACCGATCACCGCAGTATCAACCAGCCCCAATAAAGGGGTGGAGATATACGCCAGTGTCATGGGAACGGCGAGCGTAAGGAAAGAGCGGTTCGTTACCAAGGAGGGTCAAGTCCCAGGTCTGCTGTAAATTCGGATTTCAGGTTTGGCGGGTTGATCAGATCTGGATGATGTTTTTGTCTT
>CANNAV010000109.1 GCA_947502585.1 uncultured Pseudovibrio sp. | reverse complement strand
GACAAAAACATCATCCAGATCTGATCAACCCGCCAAACCTGAAATCAGAATTTACAGCAGACCTGGGACTTGACCGTGAAACGAGTATAGAACCACAAAAATTGAAGATAATCATTTAGGGGAAGTTGCGTTTTGTGGTGCTAAAATACGACATAACGTAAGTTTGAAAGTGTGGACAAAGAACACAGGAAAGGTGCCCTCTTGCAATTGCCTCATTTTCGTGCCAAATCCTACACATCATCAAGAGAAGGGCTGGCGCCCTCGCCAACCTGCCTGACCGGGCAAGGTGGTCTCCGCCAAAAGGGATGTGGTTTCGAAATGAGGACACTGTCTTCATCATTCGTAACAACCAAGCGGTAGTTTCAATGGATTTTGCGCCAGTCCTCCTCGGGAAACCGATGGAGGATTTAATGTTTGATATTGCTGGTCAGCCACAGTCGGCATGGCAATCGTATGTATTTGAATATGTACCTCATTCTTTGAGGGAAGCCGTCGCGCATCTTTCCGGCGAGTTTACAGCTGCCTATTTACTGGATTGTCTGATTTTGGAAAAGGGGCTGCGGAGTCGCTTGCCTTCCAACTCAACACGACAGCCGAATACGCCGCTGACCAATGATGAACGCTCCGACCGGTTTGTTGTGCTGCTTCGCCTTTGGGCAAAAGGCTGCCATACGGTTGTCGACGAGCGCCTGTTTGCAGATACTGCGCGCCGTCGTCCCGAAGAACTGGAAGCACTGCGCGAGTACTTCAGACAAAACGCGCTACGCTCGAAAAAGAAAATTACCCACCCAAGTAAGCAGCCCTACAATAAAATGTGAGTTTTAAACTCCACGTCCGCCAAATTTTGCAGGAGGCGAGGCAAACGGGTCTGCGAACATTGCAAGCCACAGGCTCTGAGCGATGCGTTGTGCCATTGTCAAAACTACCGATGCGGCTTTTGGTGAGAAGATTGCGTAGACTTCCTCTTCAAACAGATCCATCCACTCATGGAAATTGTCAGTGGTGACCCCCTGGATTCTAGCATGCGCCTGAACAGGCTTGCCCTTATAAGAGCCGGTTTTCAGCAGAACCGACGCCCAAAAGTGCTTCATCTTATGCAGATGTGGTCCCCAGTCCTCTCCCATTTCCCTAAGGAAGATTGGCCCAAGCGTTTCATGCTGGCGGACCTTGCTATAAAAACTCTCGACCAGGTGGATAATCTGGGCAGGTGTGATGGAAGGATCAAGCGGTGTACGTTCACGCGCTGACATAACGGGAAATTTTGATGGCACAGCTGATTTCCTGTTCCTGATCCGTAATCCACTTAAACTTTGTTGTATTTAGCACGTTGCTCTTCAGATATTGCAATCGGCTTGCCGTCATCATCGACAGCAACAAACGTGAACTGTGCATTCGTGACTTTCTCGCGGCAGCCAAAGCGGTGGCGTAAGGCCCAGGCCTCGATGGCAAGCGTTACAGAGGTTCTGCCAACACGCAGTACATTGGAATAGACACACATCACGTCGCCCACTTTAACAGGGCGGATAAAGGTCATGCTGTCGATCGCAACTGTTACAACACGTTCCATAGCGCACTGACTGGCTGCAATTCCGGCAGCAATATCCATTTGAGAGACAACCCAACCGCCGAAGATATCGCCAGAAGCATTGGTGTCTGCTGGCATCGCCATTGTGCGCGTGGTCAGCTCGCCAATTGGATTCTCGCCTTCGACAGCGTCTCTTGTATCATTCATAGTTCTTAAGCTCCATAGATCCGTCAAGCGAAATGCAATGCATGGCGAAGCTCAATTACTCAAGCAGGGACCATCGCCATATGGAAGCAATCAACAACCTGGGTCACACGCTTCCTGGTGTTTGCCCGAGCGGATTCTGCTACACATTCGCCGACAGCATTTTCGAACAATTTCAACCAGCTTGCAATATCATCGCTGCATACCTGTTTTGTAGCATCGGGATACTTGCCAAGTGGAAGGCCAGAGTAGCCTCTGTCTTTGATAAGAGCGGAGCACCAGAAACGCACTGCCTTTGCTTCGTAATGCTCCCAGTCGCACCTCATCCTATTCAGGTAAACAACGCCAGTTTATTATTACGGAGTTTTTTGAATGTCTGGCAACCAAAGCACGCACTTGAGAATACGTCAGGTCAGGGTGGATTGTATACATTCGTCCTGTGGGCGAATGTCAAATTGCCGTTAAGTAAATTTGATGTCTCGGGAGCCTTGCAGGGGGCAAGGCCCATGCTTTTTTTTGATCATTCGGGTTACTTTTAATTAAATGCCGACTTTAAAGCTCTGCGGCAGCTCGTAGCACCTCCGGCTTTTCGAGGCAGTAATATCCAGAGAGGCGGCTGATAACACCTTCTCTCTTCCAGACATTAAGTACGCGACTTACGTTCTCACGGGCACCCCCAGCCATATTGGCAATTTCGGCCTGAGAAATTTTATAATGAACGAGGATTTTGTTGCTGTCGACTTTTTTGCCAAATGTTTCGGAGAGTTGCAGCAATGTCTGTGCTACGCGGCCATTGAGTGGCAAGAAGGAGCGTGCGGCAAGTGCATCGTTTGAACGACGCAGGCGAGTCGCTACGATCTGTAGCATGTGGCGGTATACAGCGGGGTTCTCATCGGCGTAGCGATAAAATGCAGCTTTGGAGATAAATGCAAGCTGACCCGGCTTAAGTGCCGTAACTGTAGCAGAGCGTTCACTGCCATCAAGCAAAGCAATTTCACCGACCAGAGAGCCCTGCCCGAGAACTGCAAGCAGCTGCTCGCTCCCATCCAGCGAAACGACGGAGACCTTCATACTGCCTTCGATGATTGCGTAACATCCGTTACCCGGATCTCCGGCCTTGAAGAGAACTGCACCGGGTTTCAATAACATAGGCTGTGCTATCTCAGAAAGTCCATGTGCGTGTTCCTCCGCTAAACCCGACAGTGAAAAGCTGTTTTGAAGGAGTTCTTTGAACTTTGTCATCTCGCTATAAGATCCTGACGCGCCGTAGATTCAGATTTTTAGTGATACCGCATCTATATAATTGATGATTTTAATTAGGTCTATCATGCGGCCATTTTGTGATCAGCGTCACAGAGATGCTCTTTAGTTTTAGGCAAACTAGGGATGCTCATAAATACCCCAACGTTTATGGCAAATTCAAAAGGAACGATCTCTTCGACAGCAGGAAGAGATCGTTCTTAGAACAAGAAGATATCTTTTTCCATTAAAAGAAACGGAAATTCCTCACTTATCAGGAACTTTAGCTGGTTCTCACGGGATGAGCTCTGGCGACCGTTTCTCTTTTTGACTGGCTGAGACTGCTCTTCAGGATAGGATGGCCGACACAAAACCATAGCCGAATCCTGCGCCTCATGGATTCCGTGCCAGAAGAAATCTCTCAGATCCGTGTCCTCATCAGCCATGGGAAGATCAGGTCCTGAGCAGATGGTTTCCAATCCGGCTTTAGTTGCACGCCTTGAAATGGGGTTACCTGATCGGTTTACACCGGCAGGCAATACCAGTGCGGGTTCTCGCCCCGTCATCATGCTGAGGACTGTGATGAGCGCTGAATGCACAGCAGGATGCTTTGCGAGCTTCCCCTGAATGGCAACAAAGGCCGGCGGACGGGCATAAACCTCTTCGAACAGATCTACCTGCGCGGCAATCTCAGCGGCGATCGCCTCCTCCGGCAGCATCTTCATGGGGCTTCGCATTGCGTACCACCACGGAGCAGGGAACGTTCGTCCGAATACGTTACGGCCAAAGTCGGTGAGTGGTCCGGCGGGTTTTGTCAGCGTGACTGTCAGACCGACCATGGTTTCATGTTCGGCCCAGGCAACCACGTCACGCAGCTGATAGAATTCCCTCGACCACATCTTACCAGTGACAACACAACCTACAGCAGAAAGCCGTCCTGCGATGATAAGATCGCAGATCGCCCGGTCAACACCGTAGCTTTGCCCAAATTCAAGGCTCGTCAAGAGGATGCGCTTCATCGCGCGGATCTCCCAATCCAAAAGGTTCAGGAGTACATTTAACAAAGCCTGCAAATTTAACGCAACGGAATCTCAGCTGTTTCAGTTGGATTTCAGGGGCTGTTTGGGGTCTGACAATCGGTAGACCCGTACATTTTCAATAATTGTTTTCCCGAATACTCCTTTATTCTCTCGGGGGATGGTTTTCAGCAGCTCAACCTGATTGAAATTGGTTTTCAGCTCTAGTGAGCGATCTCTTCTTTCCTCGGTAACGTACAGCATGTCGCTTTTCCCAGGATTTTGGAGATTTTCGGGAATCATTGCATAGCGCATTCTCTCAGGAATTCCGTAGACTCTGAGGTCTGTCTTCCT
The DNA here is from genome assembly GCA_947502585.1 of uncultured Pseudovibrio sp. Taxonomy (GTDB): domain Bacteria; phylum Pseudomonadota; class Alphaproteobacteria; order Rhizobiales; family Stappiaceae; genus Pseudovibrio. The sequence continues at coordinate 7,915 of CANNAV010000109.1, read as the reverse complement.
GAGCGCATTTGCCATCTGACCAGTCAGACCATAGCTGGTTGTGCCAATCCAGTTGATGCCATTTGCATATGCCAGCTCAGTCAGTTCATCGGCGATTTCTTGCCATCCACGCATCTGGTGTGTCGGGTCTTTACGACCCAAAGACGTGTTAAGTGGCGCGTAGGAGTGGACATAAACCAGGCCAGCGATAACGACACCAAACCCGACCGCAGCCGACGCAAGGGCCTTGAACCAGCGGCCTGTATTGGCTGGCGGATAAGCTGCTGCAATGCCTGCGAACAGTGCCAGCGTCGGGTACATGGGCGCCGGCCAGTTGCCCTGAACACGCGAATGCAGTGAATGAAAGATCAGATAGATCAGGAAAGGCAGGATCGTTAGAAAGAGCAAACTGGCCGTGTTGTCTTGCCTTATCATTTTGCGGATCACCCTCCACGCACCAACCATCGCAATAATGAATACGAGCGGATTCAGCAGGCCCGCAACGGCACCTATGAACTCGCCAATGTATTTGCCGGAGTAACCTTCTGGTACCGAACGCCCAAACTGCTTTACGAAAGAAATCCACTCATGCTGAGAGTTCCAGTATAATACAGGAGAGAAAATCACGATTGCCAGCGCACCACCGAGCCATAACTGCCAAGACAGGAAGTATCTGCGGTTCTCCGGCACCCACACCAGCCAGAGAATTATCCCCGCCCCCAAAAACAACACAGAGTATTTTGACAGAAGGCCGAGTCCTGCGAAGATGCCAGCCGGGATCCACCAGTTGGCATTTTTGGAGACTGCCAGCTCTGCCATGGCCCATAAAGCAAGGCCCCAGAAGAAAACAGATGGGGCATCAGGCGTCGCTAACAAAGAGCCCACACCAATCAGCAAGCTGACGTTGAAGAACAGGACTGTCCAACCAGCGACATGGGTGTCATACAGGATCTTTGCAATTCGCCAGAGCGCAAGGGAGCCGATTGCAGCAGACAGGATACTGACAAAGCGAACGCCCACTGCTGTGTCACCGAACAAAGACTGACCAAGCCAGATCCAATAGGCCACCATTGGCGGGTGGTCGTAATACCCAAATGCAGGATAAAGTCCCCATAAACGGTAATAGGCCTCATCCTCTACCAGATCGACATTCATTCCAGTTACCAGCCGCGCCAAAGACAGCACAGCGACTATCAGGATCAGATTGCCTGGGCGCAACCAAAAGCTCAACGGCTTTCCTGCGGGATTGTCCTGCATTTAAATGCTTTCCTCGAAGTGATTTAACTTTGGTTTCTTGCGTATCTTTCTCCGAAAAGTGGTTTCACCATTCAGAAAAACGCTTTAGCTTTTACGCCATGTCAGAGCGTTGGACACAACGTAGTTCCAAACCGCACCCATGACAGCACCAGCTGCACCGGCAAACCACCAGATTGGTTTGTTTGTGTAGATCAACTCCGCCACACCAACGTTTGCTAAAACACCAAAGCTACATATCACATAGAATGTGAGCAGGCCTTTGACCCATGCAAGCCCTGTCAAACGGCGATCACGGTAGGTCAGACGGTTATTGAGAAAAAAGTTCGAAGACATAGCCACAAAGGTCGCGATCAACTGCGAGAGGCCAAATGGCATGCTGAAGACGGCGAGAAAGATCTTCAGTGCGATAAGGTGAACAATCACCCCCGTTCCACCGACCATGGAATACATAAGAAAGCGGACTGAAATCCGGTCATCGAAGATTTTGGAAACCAGCAACCCAAGGTAGTCCATAGTTACCAGGGTATCAAGTTTGCTTTCGCCGTGCTTTCGCTCGCGGAAAACGAAAGGCAGTTCTTTCACACGCAAGGCGCCTTTTCCGCTGGCCACTATATCGAGCATGATTTTGAAGCCTTGAGAAGACAGGCGCGGAGCGAGCTCAACAAACCTGTCACGGCGCAGCATGAAAAAGCCACTCATTGGATCGGACAGTTCCACCTTGAGGAACTTGCGCGCCAGGTTGTTGGCAAGCCTGGAGCCCCATGCACGGATTGAGGACAAGCCCGTCCCAACGTCTCCACCTTCCACATGACGGGAGGCAACACAGATATCATAGTTCTGTGAACGGAGCTCTTCAAGCATCCTGGGGAGCAAGCTCTCGTCGTGCTGGAGGTCAGCGTCCATCACAGCTACGAATCCTGAGCTGGAAGCCAGCATGCCTTCGATGCATGCACCGGACAAACCGCGGCGGCCCATACGCTGAACAAGGCGAACGCGTGCATCTTGCTGAGCAATGTCTGCTGCGACTTTAGAGGTCCCATCTGGAGAATTGTCATCAACAACAATAACTTCCCAAGCGATGCCAACGAGCGCTTTATCCAGCAGCTCGACAACGATGGGAACGTTTTTGCTTTCGTTATAAGTCGGCAATACAACGGTCAGCTCTGCGGGACCTGTAATGCGATCTTTGGATTTGCTGATTTCTATTGGCACGTAATCGGTGTTTGACACCATGATTTCTCCAGTGTGTAGACCTTCCTTTGCATGCATAAGAGACTGGTCCTTTCATTTTTTGGGCGACCTTAGCTTCTCTTGACGCTATTGCAAGTATTGATTGGGAAATTTGCGCCGGATTGTGGTCCCTTCCCGCCTTGCTCTCCCCAGCTCAATGGGCTAGGAGACTGACAACAGCATGCTTCCCTTGGTGCGTTGTGGGGGACTTATTGCAGGAAGCCTTGAAACAACCCTTTTATTTCATGGATGAGACGGCCTCATGGCAAAAAAGAAAAGTGCCAAGCTCAAAGCTCGTACACCGCGTGGATTTGTAGATCGCGGGCCAGCTGAACTACAGGCAATGGAGCAGATGCTCTCCATTATAAAACAGACCTACGAGCTTTACGGCTTTGAGCCCGTGGAGACTCCAATGTTCGAGTACACTGATGCTCTTGGCAAGTTCTTGCCAGATCAGGATCGTCCGAACGCTGGTGTGTTTTCGCTTCAGGATGATGACGAGCAATGGATGAGCCTGCGGTACGACCTGACCGCGCCCCTCGCTCGTCATGTGGCTATTAATTTCGAAACCCTGCCAAAGCCTTACCGCAGTTACCGCGCGGGTTATGTATTCCGTAATGAGAAGCCTGGACCAGGCCGTGACCGTCAGTTTATGCAGTTTGATGCAGATACGATTGGCGCACCATCCGTCTCTGCTGACGCAGAAATCTGCATGATGGCCTCTGACACCATGGAGCGTCTCGGCATTGCTCGTGGTGACTATGTGATCCGCGTAAACAACCGCAAAGTTCTGGATGGTGTGATGGAAGTGATCGGCCTGGTCGGTGACGAACATGCAGACACCCGTTTGACCGTTCTGCGTGCTGTCGACAAGCTGGACCGGCTTGGTATTGACGGCGTTAAGCTGCTCCTTGGCGAAGGCCGTAAGGATGCCTCCGGCGACTTTACAAAAGGTGCCGGCCTTGGTGAATCTGAAGCTGAAAAGGTACTGGCTTTTGTTGAAGCAGGTGCTGAGACCACAGACCAGACCATTGAAAACCTTCGTGCTTTGATTGCGGACAGCAAAACCGGTATGGAAGGCGTTGAAGAGCTGGCGACCATGGCCAAGCTGTTTGATGCAGCTTGCTACACCGATGGCCGTGTTCTGATCGACCCATCTGTTGTGCGCGGTCTGGAATATTACACCGGGCCTGTTTATGAAGCTGAGCTGACCTTTGAAGTGAAAGACGAAAAAGGCCGCCCAGTGCGCTTTGGCTCTGTTGGTGGTGGCGGACGTTACGACGGTCTGGTTTCCCGCTTCATGAGCCAACCAGTGCCTTCTACCGGATTTTCCGTTGGTGTTTCACGTCTGATGGCGGCACTGACCACCCTTGGAAAGCTGGGTCAGGAGGATGTAGTGGGCCCTGTGGTTGTATGTGTGATGGACAAGGACATTGACTCCCTTGCACATTATCAGGCCATGGTACAGGATCTGCGCACTGCAGGTATTCGTGCAGAAATGTATCAGGGTAATCCAAAGCAGTTTGGCAAGCAGCTTCAGTACGCTGACCGCCGTAACTCACCATGTGCCATTATTCAGGGATCCCAGGAGCGGGAAGCAGGCGAAGTACAGGTCAAAGATCTTATTGAAGGAAAACGCCTTTCTGCTGTGATTGAAGATAACAAGACATGGCGTGAAAGCCGTCCTGCACAGTTTGCTGTGAAGCGAAACGACCTTGTTGCTGAAGTCAAGAAACTTCTGGCCGCTCAGGACGACGATCGCAAGAACCAAAGCGAGAACTAATATGACATCGGGGGATAACCGCAGCGTGGCTTTAAGCCAGCTTTTCCGGAATGCAGGTTATGAAGAGGCGACCCCTCCAATCTTGCAGCCAGCCGATATTTTTCTGGATCTGGCTGGCGAAGACCTGCGGCGGCGCCTCTTTCTGACCACAGGAGAAGACGGACAAGAGCTTTGTTTGCGTCCGGACTTTACTATTCCGATTGCCCGACATTATCTGGAAACAGGTGAAGCGGGTCGCACTGCGGCGTTCTCCTACGTTGGACAAATTTTCCGACATCGACCCGGGCAATTGGGTGAAACTATGCAGGCGGGCGCTGAATCCATTGGCCGTACGGATCAGGAACAAGCAGACGCTGACATGCTGGCGCTGGCGCTGGAAGCTGCTTCCAGCCTCGGTCTGTCCTCCCCTCGCATTCGCGTAGGGGATGAGGGGCTGTTCACGGCAGTTCTGCAAGCGCTTGAAATTCCAAAAGTCTGGCGGCGCCGCTTACGTGATGTGTTTGGTGAGCGTGATCGTCTTGATCAGGTTCTCCAGCGCATGGGCGGCTCTGAGGCCAAACCTGACGCTAAGCTGGGCTTCCTTGCTGCTCTTGAAGGCCGCGATCCGGAAGCCGCAGTAGCTGTGGTTGAAGATGTGCTGTCTTTGGCAGGAATTTCTGCAGTTGGTGGGCGTACGGCTCATGAAATTGCAGAGCGTTTCATGGAACAGGCTGCTCTATCAGCTGGCTCTGGCGTGGATGAAGGTGTGATTTCGCGCCTGAGAGAATACCTCAATGTGTCTGGTCCTCCGCCAGGCAAAGCGGTTGAGACGTTGCACGGGTTTGCCAGAGAAACCGGCCTTGATCTGGATGCTCCCATTGAACGGCTGGCCAGGCGTACCGAGCTGATGGCGGAGCGTGGCATTGATGTTTCGAAGCTGGAATACTCAGGTGATTTCGGGCGTCGTCTTGATTACTACACGGACTTTGTATTTGAAATCCATCATGAAGCCAGTGAGTATCTGGGACAGGTGATAGGTGGTGGTCGCTACAATAAGCTGGTTGAACGTCTTGGCGCGCCAGGTACTGTTCCTGCTGTTGGGTTTACAATCTGGCTGGACCGCGCTTTTAAGGAAGCAAGCTGATGAGCTCTGATCTTATTCTTGCGGTTCCTTCCAAGGGTCGCCTCCAGGAAATGACTCATGCGTTCTTTGCGCGTGCTGGTTTGAGGGTGAAACGCCCAGGTGGTGATCGCAACTACCGTGGTACCCTGAAGGGCGTAGACGGTGTTAAAATCGCTTTCCTTTCGGCCTCTGAGATCGCGCGTGAAATTGCTGCTGGTGCGGTTCACTTTGGCATTACCGGAACGGATCTGGTCAATGAAAACATCGACCGCCCCGAGGAGAAGACACACATCATTACTTCGCTTGGCTTTGGTCATGCGGATGTTGTGATTGCGGTTCCAACGGCGTGGATTGACGTATCCACCATGGCTGATCTTGCTGATGTTGCTTCGGATTTTCGGGCGCGGCATGGTCGCCGTCTGCGCATTGCAACCAAGTATGTAAACCATACACGGCAGTTCTTCGCGGAGAAAGGCATTGCGGATTACCGCATTGTTGAGAGCGCAGGAGCGACTGAAGGTGCACCTGTCGCAGGTTCTGCCGAGCTTGTCGTCGACATTACCTCTACCGGTTCTACATTGAAAGCCAACAACCTGAAAATCCCTGAGGGTGGGGTAATCGCCCGGTCACAGGCGCACCTTGTGGCATCTACGACGGCCAACTGGGATGAAAAAGCGTTGCAGGCTGCACGCCTGATGCTGGACCGCATTACTGCTCAGGATAACGCTCACAATTTCAAAGAAATGAGGACCGTTGTCGCAAATCCTTCGAAGGTATTGAGGCAGGTTGCTGCTCTGGGATGTGTTGCACCGTTTGGCATAAAAGGCTCTTCTTTAGTGCTTCATTGCCCGGCTTCCAAAGTTCCGGAATGTGCGGATAAGCTTCGCACGGAAGGAGCACAAATGGTGACGGTGACACCGCTGGACTACGTCTTCCACACGGCAAACCCGTTGTTTGAGTCATTGGCGCAAAAAGTCGCAGGATAGCACTTTCCTCACTAATAGATTTTGAAGAATTGAGATACCCATCCCGACCGGTTTGGCGAACACAGCAACGTTATATCGAGCGGGAAGATACCAACGATGAGCAACTATAATAGCGCTCCATCCATTCTGTGGGAATGTATCTCAAACGTATTTTTCGTAGCCCTGCAGATCAAGGAACAGCCGTTGAAATATGGTCCGTGTGCTGAAGAGACCGTACCATCTGCGTTTGAGGATCTTAATCTGGTTGTTGAGGCCCTGAGCAATACCACTGTTCTTTCTCGCCTTAACATAGTTGGCGACAGACCCCTTGTACCTGCTCAGGGTTTTAATGAAGCGGTCAAAATAGCTCAGGCCGCTGTTCTGCGCTCTGGAAATTCAGCGATTGATCTTCGCCATTGCTGACTTTCCGGTGCTGTGGCTATTGAAAATATGCGTCAGTTTCAGCGCATAGTGCCGGGCCGGCTTCAAAGCACGCGAGTGTTTACAGAAGATCTGAAGCTTGTTTTGATCAGAGCGAGACAGGCGTTCATGGTTGCGCAGCAAGGCCTGCGCATTCCGGAGCATCCGGCCGACTAATCCGGAGTATCCGGCCACCTTTGGCGATCCGTCTTGAGGCCTGAAGATTTAGGTATCAGCTTTGGTGCGTTTCGTCACCCGTTTTAACATGCGTTTTTCGGAATGACTGGCCTTCGAGTTCGATGCGATATGCGTTGTGTACGAGCCGATCGAGGATGGCATCGGCAAAGGTTGGTTCTGCGATAAGCTTGTGCTCTCCACATACATCCTTTGCAGCAAACAGATTGCCATCGTACATGTCGGTGCAGCCCGACTTCACAGTTCGCTTTCGTTACATAAGAGTCATGACCTTTCGGAAGGGCAGTCTTCTCAACGCCGATTGTTTCAAAGCAGGTAATCATGCTCCGGTCTGCACCAGTGCTCACCTGGCGCGCCAAAACAGCCTGAACAAGCCCGACTCCCAGTTTTCTTTTTATGGTAACGTCTTCGACGGTGCTATGGATCAGGTTTCCCAGCAGGCAGGCTTCCGGAACTTTTGCCACACTGGCTTTACGTTGTTGTCGTGGGACGGTCGTAGCAGTGCTCGCATAGATAGCTAACCGGTGTATTGCGCAGATATACACTTCTGTCGAAAATCGAGCGGTGCCTGACAGTGCGTACCGGTGCTGTTCCATTGCGTTTTGTTGCGGGTTTTCCGCAGTTATGGCAGGCACTGTGGTCATTGCTGCCCCACCTAAAGAAGGATATTTCCTTAATTATCAATTGCTTGTGAAATTATTTCAAGGGCCCCATGTCGAATGAGATATTAATTTCGGCCATAAAATGTAACAATTTTAAAATTGTGGAGCTCATTTTTCCCTTATACTACAAGGTCAGAGCTCCTGCACAATGACAGGAGAGCCTATCTAACCTCGGGAAAACCACTATCCGACAGATCTGGCGTGTGCCAGTCCTTCAAATCAGGCAGGCGCAGGTCACGCTGGTCAAGTCCCAAGTCTGCTGTAAATTCTGATTTCAGGTTTGGCGGGTTGATCAGATCTGGATGATGTTTTTGTCTTTTTT
>CANNAV010000108.1 GCA_947502585.1 uncultured Pseudovibrio sp. | reverse complement strand
AACACCCTATAAACGGCAGAAATACCCCACTTAACCCGTCTGTGTTCGACTAATCCCGCATATTCCCGTCTACTCTAACTTCTAGTGTCTCCCATCAAGGAGGGTTCGATTCCCTTCACCCGCTCCAGGCTTTCGCTGAAGCGCTGACTTTCCAGTTTGTGTTTATTTTCCATCGCATTTACATTTGGGGGGAGGGGGCGTTTTCCTATGGAGCGGCCCTTTCAACTTCACCCAGGCATACCTGAGGCGTGCTGACTCAAGAGAAATCGTGGTGAACCATAAGGTGGTAAGACCAGCCAAGGATGACATAACCCGGTTTGTAATTGCGCAAGAGTCTGTTTTTCACGACGTGGTGCGGGAACTCTCGCATGGCCGGAAGACCTCGCACCGGGTCTGGTTTATATTTCTTCAGCTCCGGGAACTGGGGCGTTCCTCAACAGCGCATTTCTTTGGCATTGCCGATGTTGAAGAAGCTCAGCGATATCTTACCTATCCTCTGCTTGCCACACGGCTGCGTGGATGCGTCGGGCTACTGCTCAGGCACACTGATATCACTTCCAGGCAAATCCCTGGTGACAGCGACAGCATGAAAGTGTGCAGCTGTGCAACGCTCTTTGCATATGCTGCTGATGATCCAACAGTGTTTCATCAGTTTCTGGATCAATTTTATCAGGGACAGCCGTGTAAACTCACTGTGGACGCTCCTGGGTTGCCATGGAAGGCTTAGTTTCTCAGAAGTCCCATAAACTCAAGCACGTTTCATTTTGCCCCGATGGCGCACAATGCCGTGCTCCGTTTTCCGCCAGTAATGCGGCTTTAAAGCGAACTCGATGAGAGCTTTATAAGAGGCTATGCACCCAAGAAGCCAATAGAGTGGGATACTTGCAATCTCCCAGGCCTGAGGGCGAAAGCCACGCTTCGCGCTGCCTTGCAGAACCGTGACGACGGTACCGCCGAGACCGAAGAGAAAACAGAACATGGCATAGATGCTGAAAGCATCAAAGGCCTGCAATCCGGTACTGTAAAAATTCAGGGCAATCTTTCCAAACATGAGTACTGTCAGCGGAGCAGCCCAAAGACACAATATGCCGCCAAAGAACGTGAGAAGTAGCAAAGCAAAGTTTGTCATGCCGAGTTGCCTGCAGGTCAGTGCCGGGTTGCGCAGATGAACCGCCAGTGTTTGTATCCATCCTTTATGCCAGCGAGTGCGTTGATGTAGCCACGCTTTGAGTGTGAGCGGTGCTTCCTCAAAGGTGGAGCTGTTCAAAGTGCGTGTTTTAAATCCCTGCCGCGCAAATCTGACAGCCAGGTCTGCATCTTCTGTCACGTTGAATGGATCCCATCCGCCAACTTTCCGCAATGCGCTGACACGAAAGTGGTTGGAGGTCCCCCCGAGAGGCAGCAGAAGGTCCTTACGAGATAAGAATGGCAGGAAGACATCAAAAAGTGCCGCATATTCAAAGGCAAACTGGCGGACCAGCCAGCTTTCGTCTGCGTGGTCGATGGACAAGGCAGCCTGCAGGCAGGCGACATCATGACCTTCAAGAGCAAACTGGCATATAGCTTTCTTCAACTGCTGTCTTTCAGGCCTGTCTTCGGCATCAAACACCGTTACGAACTCACTTTTTGTCGCCGCAAGACCAACGGAAAGCGCACGGGGCTTGGTTTGTGGTTTTCCGGGTGGCAGGATTATCATCCGCATTGATTTTTTCAGCAGTTTGCGGAGGCTTTTCTGTGTAAGCTCATCATCTTGCTCGACCAGAAAGATGACATCGAGCGCATCTTTCGGATAATCCAGCGCATCCAACCCATCAACCAGCTGGCGACAGACTGCCGACTCTTTGTAAAGAGGGACAAGCACGGTGTAGTGTGGCCACTTTTCAAGCGTTGGAACCGTAAACTCTTGCCGGTCAGAAAAAGTAAAAAAGGATGCAAGGCGAAGCAATCCTGTGACACCGAGTGATAAGGTTAACAGGATAAAGAGTCCCCATAAGAATGCGTCAAACGCGAAACCAGCGGCACCCACGAAAATGATTGGTGAGACTGTCAGCAGTTTTCGCTGCGAAGGCAAGAAGCGATATACCGCCGACATTGAAACATCGCTTTGCACCAGGGCATTGGAGCTGGCCGTCGTTACAGTCAAAGCCTTTTGGTATTGCGGTGTCACCACCACAATCTTGCTCGTGGTTTCATCAAAATAACGAAGAACCCATTCAAAAGCCTCCAGTTGATGGCCTGGTGGGGCTGCTGCAAAGACGACTTTTTGATTGAGGTCCAGTGCCGGGACAAACAAAATGCCTTCAGTCTCAAACGGCTTTAGATTCTCATCGATTGGAGCAATGGCCGACAGGCTACCATCAGGCGCATAGCGAATATTCATTTTGCCGGAAATCCCCCAGTAAAACACAGAGGCATCCAGAAACCCTTGTTCAATCAGATAATTGCTGGTGCATCTGTCTTCCTGTGAGATCCTTGACTTTGCAAAGTCAATCAAGGCATCCGAGCAATTGCATTGCAACAGCACTTCCCGTTCCAGCGTATTTCTCAAAGGGATTAATTCCGGGGCATATCGCTCTTTTAGCACAGGCCTGCAGACATTTTGGACCAGAATTCGCGCACTTTCACAAGAAGAAGAAACATCGACGGACTGCTCCAGGGGGGTAATCGCCGTCATGCGGTTTCGCAGAGCTTGTCCCGCTTCAACAGCGCAGGTGCTTTCAATGCGACCAGTCGAGAGAGCTAAAGAGCGCAGAGTGTTGGCCTGTCGCACTGAGAATGGCAATCCACTACCTACTGATATCTCGGGGCATTCTTGCTCTCTCCCTGTTAATCCAGGAGGCTCTTCTTGGTTTGCAGGTCTTCCCCTTACGCATACATTCACTTAGTATCTCCTTGAGAATTTCCCGTTAGGCTTACGTTTTGTTGCAAATTGGATTGGATAGCTTTTGCGTTTCCCCATATTCTTCATATTGCTGATTTTATGTAGTGCCCAGCCGCTCATTTTCGCGGCGTCAAATGCTATGGCACAAAATACAAATGGCTCAAATAACTGGGGGATTTCTCAGAGATCTCCATTATTGGCAGGGAAAAACAATGGCTTAGAAATTGGAATATTGCCCCGTTCCGGCCCCTCTTCGGTAACTATTCCTTTGTTTTCCGGTGGGCAGTCTGGTCTTGCAACTACTGGCAAGACGCCTGAGCGTATCCGCTTTATTGCTGCAGATAACTTTCCACCCTTCATTTTTCGCGATAGAGAAGAGCGTTTGATGGGTTACAACGTGGATCTTGCCCGCGAGATCTGCCAGAGCCTCAAAGCTGCCTGCAGTCTCAGGATCATTCCATTTAATCACCTGGCCAATACGGTGTTTAATGGAGAAGCCGATGCCGTCATTGCGGGCGTAAGCATGACACCGGAAACCCTCGAGAAACTGTCATTTTCTCAGATCTACATGCGGTTTCCGGGGCGCTTTGCCGTTGGCAGGAACAGCACACTGGAACCTTTACCCGAAACTCTTGGTGGAAAACGAATTGCTGTTGTAAAGGGATCGCGTCATGAAGCGTTTCTGGAGCGTTTTTTTACAGACGCAGTTGCAGTTTCATTTGAAAATGAAGCGCTTGCCCGTAATGCTTTGTCCAGGTCTGATGTAGACGCCCTGTTTGGTGATGGAATGAGGTTGTCATTCTGGCTGGATACACGCACTGCCGACGGATGCTGTAAGTTTGCGGGAGGGCCATGGCTGGACCCCGGCTATTTTAGCGGTGGGATGACGATTGCAACAAAGGCAGGTAATACCAGGATGTTGAACGCGATCAACCTTGCTCTTACCCGCCTTCAGTCCAACGGTCGCCTTGGGGAACTCTATCTCAGATATTTCCCCCGTGGGTTCTTCTGATCATCTTTCTTTGGGTGTGCCATCTTTGTTAACGTGGCTGGACAGCCATCCTCTCACATGCGCTAAAGCCTTGAAGGGTAACAGTAATGACCAAATAAGCTGGCGTGGCTCTTTGCCCTGAAACTCGCTCAGACCGAAAGTAATGTTCTCCTGGCCGCCTTTGGGATCATTCACATAGGTAGAGAACAGTCTGTCCCACCAGGGGAAGTTGAAGCCGTAGTTGCTGTCTGTTTCTATCGGACGGGTGGAGTGGTGGATACGGTGCATGTCTGGGGTAACGATCATCCGGCGCAAGACGCGATCTGCTTTGTCAGAAAGCTTGATGTTAGCATGATTGAACATAGCTGCTGCGTTGAGGACAACTTCAAAAATCACCACGGAGAGAACAGGCGCACCCAGGAGTGCAACAACGATCACTTTCCAGAGCATGGAGACTGCAATTTCCAGCGGATGGAAGCGCAAAGCCGTGGTGACATCGAAGCGTAGATCGGTGTGATGGACCTTATGCAGGTGCCACAGGAACGGGACTTTGTGGCTGGCTACATGCATGGCCCAGATTGCAAAATCGAGCGTGAAGAACGCAATAACACCCGCTGAAACAGGGTCGATTGCCAGCCAGCAGGCCAGTCCAAATCCTCCCACCTGTGCCCAGTAAGCCGTTGATACCGCAGCAAAAGGCAACGCGAACCGCAACATCAGTGTATTGATAAGTGACAAAAGAAGGTTTGTTAACCAGCGTCGCGGCCGCTCCTGACTTTCCGACCGTCGGGGTATGACGATTTCCAGGAATGCAAACACCAGGAATACGCCTGCAAATATACCCAGGCGAATAACGCCTTCTTCCATGATGTATTCCATTCGATTGGCGCATTTATTACACAATTACATTAGATAATTGGAATATGGGTCTTACTGAAGACGGGGACAAGTAAATTTCCTGTCACTTTTGTCGTGAAAGAGGCGCTAAAATATCTTCATGACTGAGATTTTATGGACACGTCCTGAAGGTGAGTGCCATGGCACTCTTGTGTTGGCTCATGGCGCGGGTGCGCCGATGGATGCCAATTTTATGAACCGATTTGCGGAAGCTGTGGCTGCATATGGCATTGCTGTTGCACGGTTTGAGTTTGCTTACATGGCGAGGCGCAGGATGACAGGCAAGAAGGCTCCTCCTCCGCGCGCAGACAAGCTCATTGGCGAGTTTCAGAGCGCTGTGCAGGAGATTCTTGAACAAACTCAAGGCCCTGCTCTGATTGGAGGCAAGTCCATGGGGGGACGCGTTGCAGCTATGCTGGCGGGTGGAGAGAGCTTGCCGAAGCGTATTGCCGGTGTTGTTTGTCTTGGATATCCGTTTCATACAGAAGCGAAGAAAGAACTTGCGGACTGGCGGCTTGAGCCATTGCAGAAATCCACTCGTCCTATTTTAATTGCCCAGGGTGACCGGGATCAGATGGGGCATCGGGCTGAGGTGGAGGCTGTTGATTTACCTAAGTTTGTTCGGCTTGTCTGGCTGGAAGACGGAAATCATGACCTTGCCCCGCGCGGTGCTTCTCCCGCGACCTGGAAAGGCAATATTGAACAGTCTGCCCGCGAGACAAAAAAGTTCTTTAAGTCGCTGATTTTTTGATATATTTTACCCTTCACAGTGTTGTTTGGGGTTGTTTTGCTCAATTATTGTGGAGTGGTTAAAGTGAGTGATGCTGTCTGGACTGAGCGTCAAAGTGGCTGGTTTCCCAAGTCAGATGATGCACGCACACCCTATGACGTGGATTATGCCCGCATCGTTCATTCTCATGCATTCCGCCGCCTCCAGGGCAAAACCCAGATCCTCAATCTGGGAGACAGTGACTTCTATCGCACACGCCTGACACACACACTGGAAGTGGCGCAGATTGCATCCGGCATCACACGGCAGTTTCGGGCGTTCTTCAAGGACCATCCGGCCTACGCTTATATCCCGGAAGAAAGCCTTGTAAAAACAATCAGCTATTGCCATGATATCGGCCATCCGCCATTTGGGCATGGGGGTGAAGTGGCTCTGAATTACTGCATGCGCGATGCTGGCGGATATGAGGGCAACGGGCAAACTCTGCGCATTGTTTCGCGGCTTGAGAAGATGTCGTCCAGGCATGGGGCTGATCTTACCCGGAGGGCATTAATGGGCATGATGAAGTATCCGGTGGCTTTTTCAAAGGTTCATAATCCTGAGTTATCCCCGCGGCTTAAAGCCAACACCTCTGCGGTGAGCCTGATAGATCGTAAGTGCTCTGCTCCGCCCAAATGCTTCATGGACGGGGAACAAGAGATTGTCGACTGGGTTCTTAAGCCTTTGAGTGACCGGGCTCGATCACTGTTTTGCAGTTTTGAGCGCAAGGGCGGCAAACATGGAAAATCCCTTTTTAAATCATGGGACTGCTCCATCATGGATCTGGCAGATGACATCGCTTATGGGGTCCACGATTTTGAAGATGCCATTGCTTTAGGGCTGGTTCGGGAAGAGCAGTTCCGGGAGGATATCTCCGCAGAGGTTTGCGCAGCTTTTTTAAATGATCTGATTGAGAGCAATCCGGAGAAATATTCTGACAATGCCTATGAGCAGATGATTGCAGGGCTCTTTGGCAATGCCAACCGGCGAAAGCAGTTCATTGGAAAGCTGGTTCACTTCTTTATCGTGGCTGTTCAGATCAAGGAGAGCGAGGTCTTCAGTGAACCGCTTCTGAAATACAGGGCGGTTTTGCCTGACGGCCATAACATGGTGCTGGAAAACTTGAAAAGATTTATATTTGAACGGGTTATTCAAGCTCCGAACGTACAGCATCTGGAGTTTAAGGGGCAAACTATGGTGGTGGCTGTCTTTGAAACCCTGATGAGCGATCCAAAGGCTTTCTTGCCGCAAGAGATCTATGCGGACTTCATTGAGGCTGAAGTAGATTCACGGATCGTCTGTGATTACGTGGCGAGTATGACGGACATGACACTACTAAAAACCTATGATCGGTTGTTCAGCCCACGCATGGGGTCGATCTTTGACCGCGTTTAGATGCGGTTCTGTATTGATATCAATGAGTTAAATAAAAACGCTGCCAGAGGTTTTCTGACAGCGTTTTTTAATGCGCTGGTTTGCGTTTATTACGCTTTTTTTGAATGGCTGCGTCATGCAGCATTGATTTTCATTCTCACTGCCTGCTGCAACTTTCTGGCTGTGCGACTTCCTGTCGCTTGATTGAATCCAATCAAGTGGAACGCGCTTTAGTCTTCGAACATCCTGGTGGCGTCCAGCGCATACTCTTTGGAGCAGAAGTCGCACTTGATACGGACGGTTCCTTCCGCTTTCATCTCAGTTTTGTCTGCATCAGAAAAATTCTGCATCATGGCAGTGATCTTTTCTTCAGAGCAGGTGCATTTATCAGCCACCGCCTGCGGGGTGAAGACGGATGCACCACGTTCGTGGAACAAGCGGTACAGAAGACCCTCGACAGTCAGGCCGGGATCGATGAGTTCATCATCTTTCACGGTCTCAACCAGCGAGCGCGCTTCAACCCAGGCATCGTCTTCGTCAATTTCGTGAGCTTCGTGTCCATCCGGTGCGTCGCCCGGATGGATGTCGGCTTGTTTGATGCGATCCAAAGACTGCGGCAGGAACTGAACCATGATGCCGCCTGCCGCCCAGGAGTGATCCGCACCCCCCTCTTCTGCTTTGGTCAGCACTTCAGCCACGCCGAGGCGAATGAATGTCGGGATCTGTTCGGACTTCTGGAAGTACTCATGAGCAGCATCTTCCAGGGTGGTGCCATTGAGAACGACGATACCCTGGTAGCGGCTGATGTGTGCGCCCTGATCTATGGTGAAGGCCAGATGTCCTTTGCCGAGCAGGTGGTCTGGCCTGAAACCATCTCTGGCGGCGATTTCGGCAACTTTGTCATCACTGAACTGCGCCATTGCACGTAACCCGCCAGGCGCGTTGAAATCAACAACGAGTGTGGAAACGGCACCATCGGTCTGGGCCTGCAAGGTCAGGCGCCCTTCGAATTTGAGGGTACTGCCAAGCATGGCTGTCAGGACGATCGCCTCTGACAGCAGCTTGTTGACTGGCGCAGGGTAACTGTGCCGCGCCAGTATACTGTTCAGCACCGGCCCCATATTGATAACCCGACCACGTACGTCCAGTGCTTCAACAGCGAAAGGAACAACAGCGTCAATGCCAGCGGCGGTCGGTTGAGCAGGTGTATTTGTCATTTTGTTTTTATCCTTGCGCATATCGTTATCTGAAAACCGGCAGCCACTTTTCACCAATATGCTCTATCCTTCAGGCAAAGCCCTCATACACCACACCATAATACCTTTTTGGGCGTGAAGCCGGTTTTCTGCCTCGTCGAATACCACTGAATGCGGGCCGTCAATCACCTCATTTGTCACTTCTTCCCCACGATGCGCGGGCAGGCAGTGCATAAACAATGATGAATCGTTGGCTTCATTCATCAGGCGCTCATTGACCTGATAGGGAGCCAGCAGGTTGTGACGAGCTTGTGCTTCATCATCTCCCATGGACACCCAGCAATCGGTGATGACACAATCACTGTTTTTTACAGCAGCAAACGGGTCGTCTGTTACGACCAGTTCTGCACCGGATGTATAGGCCTTTTCGATCCAGTCAAGAGGGACTGTCAGTTCATTTGGTGCGGCAACGGTAATTTTAAAGTCAAATTTTGCTGCTGCTTCGATCCAGGAATACAGAACGTTGTTGCTATCGCCCACCCAGGAAACGGTTTTACCCTTAATGCTGCCGCGGTGCTCTTCGAATGTCATAATATCCGCCATGATCTGACATGGATGCGACAGCCTGGTCAGACCATTGATGACCGGAACGGTTGCGTGTTCTGCCAGTTCTCTGACGGCCTTATGGTCCAGCATGCGGATCATGATCATGTCCACAAAGCGGGACAGTACTCGGGCGGTATCTGGAATGGACTCGCCGCGGCCAAGCTGCATTTCCGCACCTGTCAGCATCAGGGTTTCGCCGCCCAGTTCCCGCATGCCCACATCAAAGGAGATGCGGGTTCTGGTGGAAGGTTGCTCAAAGACCATGGCAAGCACTTTACCAGCCAATGGACCCTGCCCGCGATGAACACCATTGCGGGTGGCCTTGAGCTGACTGGAGACCTTCATAATCTGGCGAAGGTCATCCCCTGAAAAGTCACTGATATCGAGAAAGTGTTGTGGTTTTGTCATAGTGCTCATTTGGAAGTATCGGCCGTTTTCAGCTCGTTTTCCATGTCCGAAGCAGCGGCTCCGATTTTTTGGAGGAGCACATCAATTTCGTCAGCGGTAATGGTCATTGGCGGCATAATGCGGAGCACGTTATCTCCGGCCCCGACCGGCAGCAGGCCATTGTTGCGCATATGCACCAGAACCTGTGTGTTTGGCACTTTGCACTTCAGGCCAAGCATCAAGCCCTCACCGCGCACCAGATCGAACACATCACTGTGCTTATCGACAACGCAGGCCATCTTCTGCTTCAGCAGCAAGCCTTTTTCCTGAACAGCTTCCAGAAAACCTGGTTCCAGAACAGTCTCAAGAACCGCGTTGCCAACAGCCATCGCCAACGGGTTGCCACCGAAGGTGGTGCCGTGAACACCTGGAACCATGCCGCTTGCCGCTTCAGTGGTTGCGAGGAACGCGCCCATTGGGAAACCACCGCCAATGCCTTTTGCAACCGCCATAAGGTCCGGCGTTACACCTGACCACTCATGCGCGAAGAGCTTGCCGGTTCTGCCAACGCCTGTCTGGATCTCGTCATAAATCAGTAAAAGGTTGTTTTCATCACAGATATTACGCAGACCTTTCAGGAAGGCCGGGTCCATGCTGCGGATGCCACCTTCGCCCTGAACAGGCTCCAGCATGATCGCAGCGGTATCTGGTCCAACGCACTTTTTGACTGCTTCCAGATCGCCAACAGGCACCTGATCGAACCCTTCCGGTGCCGGACCGAAGCCTTCGAGGTACTTTTGCTGGCCACCAGCGGCGAGTGCTGCCATGGTTCTGCCGTGGAAAGCATTTTCAAAGGTGATAATGCGGTTCTTTTCCGGGTTGCCCCTGGCAAAGTGATAGCGACGGGCTGTCTTCATCGCCCCTTCGGTTGCTTCTGTACCGGAGTTGGTAAAGAACACAACATCAGCGAAGGTGTTGTCTGTCAGAAGCTTTGCAAGCTTCTCGCCCTCCGGAATTGTATAGAGGTTGGTGATGTGCCAAAGCTTTTCAGCCTGACCTTTCAGCGCATCAACGAGCTTTGGGTGTGCATGACCCAGGCCGGAGACGGCAATACCTGAGGCACAATCCATGTATCGTCGACCATCAGCCGCAATCAGCCAGACACCTTCCCCACGCTCGAACGCGAGGTCTGAGCGTGCATAAGTCTGCATTAGCGACGAAGTCGTCATTTCTTACTCCTCGTGGATTGAGCTCTTTCGATATGCTCAAAAGTCGTAGTGGCTGCAAAACAAAAAAACGCCGAGTGGCGTTTTCAAATCAGGAAAGGCGACATATAAACCGTATTCCCCAGGGGCAGTCAATAACACGTATTGTCAGCAATACCTTACTTATGTTCAGGAATTGCGGCCGGGCTTATGTTTCCCCTCCGGTGCACCACAGACAGACTGCACCGGGAAGAAGCATGCATTGTGGCATTTTCAGAAAGTAGAGTAGAGATTAAATTCCCTGTTCTATGATTAGTTTTTTTCCACGGTTCTTAAGGTTTTTTCAATACACCTCCAGCGTGTACTGCGCCATATGACTGAGTTTTCCCGCTCAGTTCCTGTATTGTTCAGCCTGTAGTTTACTAGTTGTTTTTACTAGTTGTTTTTCAGTGGTGTATATATGTTTTGACTATCAATGGGCTAACACTATCAACTCTTACTTTGTGTTGGAAAGAACGCAGTAAAAATTGGCTGAAAAAACAGCTCCTATTCTTTAGATTGATAATCTTCTCCCACCACATGAAGGCTGTTACAGGTAAGTAGTAGCACGGCAATTCTGGGGAAAACCAGAGTCTTCCCCACCTCAATTCTTTGAGGATATTGCTCGGATCAACGCCCATATAGTACTGTGTGAAAAGAGTTATACACCATCTCGTAGTTACTAACGCTGCAAGCGCACACGCTCAGGTAAGCGGCACTTTCGGATACATCCGAACTGAGCGATTGCTGTTTTGCGCGCCACTGAAGGAAGACGGGGCCCTTTAATGAGCTGGACAGCAGAACGTGTAGAGTTATTAACCAAACTTTGGGCAGACGGGTTAAGCGCCAGTCAAATTGCCGGGGAACTGGGCGATGTGACCCGGAATGCGGTGATAGGAAAGGTTCATCGCCTTGGTCTTTCAGGTCGTGCCAAGCCGGGGGGCGGTACAACCAAAACGAGAAAGGCACCTGCCCCTGCGGCAAGGGGCATTACATCAACCAAACCAACGGTGGCTGAAGCAATCGCGGCTGTTGCCCCTTCCCCCGTTCCCCTGCCAGTTCAGCCAACAACAGCGGGCGCCAATGCCCTTAAAGTTGAGCCAATTGAAGCTATCCAACCAGAAATTTCTCCACTCCCAACCTCAGATATCTTTATTCCGGTATCAGAGCGCGCCTCCATCCTGACGTTGAATGAGCGTACCTGTAAGTGGCCAATTGGTGATCCGAGTTCTGACGACTTCTATTTCTGTGGTCGTCAGTCAGATGGGGGCACACCTTATTGTGCGCACCACCGCAGCATTGCCTATCAGCCTGTCAGCGACCGCCGCAATCGACGCGCGAGCTAACCCAGACTGACAGAATGAGTTTTGAGCCGGGTCCAGTACCTGGCTTTTTGCTGTTTGAGAAGCTTATCGACCATTTGTTTGAATGGTCGAAGAACTCCGCCATTTATAAATCATAAGCAATACTCAAAAAAAGCCCTCCATCACACATCGCAACCGCTTCCATCCTTTGAAATAATCATCAACTTAATCCCTGAATATGATGCACAAATGAACTTCCAGGCCTCTTGCATGAAACCGGCATATTGACCTCTATATGGCCCGGAATGCCAACGGCTGTGCCACCGTTCAGACCCGGCTTGCACCAGATATTCTGTAAGTTGCACTTCCAGCCTGGCAATAATGCTGGAAGAAGGAAGCCACTGAACACAACAACCACTAACTTCCGCACCATATTGTAAATCCTTATTATAATCAGGTGTTCGAGCAGTCACTCACTCATTAAAGTCTATGCGGTCAAGTCCCAAGTCTGCTGTAAATTCGGATTTCAGGTTTGGCGGGTTGATCAGATCTAGATGTAGTTTTTATCCTTTTTTTCCTCTTGTCGTAGCGCGATCCACTCATGAAATTCGTCCATATCGAAATATTTGCGGCCCTGCCAGTC
>CANNAV010000107.1 GCA_947502585.1 uncultured Pseudovibrio sp. | reverse complement strand
TAATTTGTCATGAAACCATAGATTCAGAATTCAAACAAAAAATCAATATGTTAATTAACATTAATAAATCGCCCTGGCTGATTGACAACCCATATTCCTTATAAAGCCGCTTTATGTTTTTTTCATACGCCCTTAGCTTCCAGATGGATTATCAAACTACTGATCCATTTTCTGAAACTGTTTTTCACGCTCTGCAATCTCCGGATAGGCATCTGTCAGCAGTTTGCCGCCGACCCCGATGTTGTCGTAGGAATGCTCTTCAATATGGATGGTCAGAAGGTCGGCGTCCAACCCTGTGCTTTCTTCGAAAGCTTTTGTCAGTGCGGCCACGCAAGTAACCTTTTTCTCTCTGGGAAGGCGCGGTGAATAAACAATGATGTGTGGCATGGTATTTTCTTTTCCTAAGGTGAGAGTACTCTCATTGAGAAGGTCAAGTGTTCAGCTTATCATGTATGAGCCAGCAGTAAGGGTCCTCTGCCATCATATCCTGGTCCACCGCCCAAGCGGCGGCTCTGCACCCGCCGCATTGCCATTTGAAAGTGCAAGAAGCGCATCCACCCTTAACATCGCGTTTGTGTAGTGCGTTGATGTGAGGGGAGTTTGACCAGATCTCGCCAAAGGGGGCATCCTTGAGATTTCCCAATGACAACGGGAACATAACGCAAGGCGTCACATCACCCTCAGCAGTGACACATGCAATGCTGATCCCGGCCTGACAACCTCCCCGGCACACATCAGCATCGGGTGCGAGTGAAGCCAATCCCGAAGAATGGGCGGACAGATACATATCGGGATGATCGGCCTTGGCTGCCAGCCATGTCCGCAACACGGTGCGTGCTATATCAGGCTCCATACCTTCGCTTATGGCACCACGTCCGGTGGGTATGAACTGGGAGAGATTGAACCCATCAACTCCGAACCATGCGCACAGCTCCAGCATATCCGGCAATAGATGCGCATTGCGGCGCATGGCCGTGAAGCAGATGTGTGTTTTCAGCCCTGCCTTAAGGGCAGTTTCAACCGCCTCCAGCGCTTTTTGAAAGGAGCCAGGCCCGCGAATGGCATCGTGCACCTCTTTGGTGCCGTCAATGCTCACCTGCAACCGTGAGAGACCGGCTTGTTTCAATTTTTCAGCTGTTTTTTCCGTTAAAGGATATCCGTTGGTGCTGGTACCTACAACCATGTTCAGGCTGCGGGCATATGCCACCAACTCTGTCAGATCACGGCGCAGCAATGGTTCTCCGCCTGAAAATGCAACATCCACAACGCCAACACTATTCATTTGCTGCAAAATCTCTTTTGCGCGGCTGGTGGTGTAGCCCTTGTTACCCTCCTTATCCGCATTGGAAGAACAGTGAATACAGGACAGATTGCAATGATTGCTTAAAATGAATACCACGTGCAAAGGATAGGAGGGCTTGAACATGACCACCTCTCAGAAAAAGGATTGCAGGATTCGGCTTTCGACAGATTTCAAATCCGGTTGCATGCCGCTGGTTTCATAAAACTCTTCAACAAGATGCAGATTTTGAGCGATAAACTTGCGCAGTCGCTGCGAAGCATTGCAAATATCTTCATAACGGGCGCCGGTGTTTTTGTGGGTGATGGTGTCTGAAAATAAGACAGCCTCTGCCAGCGTCGCCTGAGAGAACTTCGAATAATCCTCAAAGTTCCTAAAGCGTGGCTCTATGCCAAAGCGGGCGGAATCCTCATGAATAGGCGTGTGCGGAAACAGGATCATTGGGCTTACCCAACGCGGAATGCCACCGACCTTCATGGTTTCAAGGATCAACTGCTCCGTATCACGTAGCGCAGCTTCATCCTCACCGGGAAGGCCGGCCATCCACCATGTAAACGGTTCGACCTTAGCCTGCACCGCTTCGGAAACACTGAGCACCACCTCTTCGCGGTCGAGGTGGCGGTTGTTTATCCGCGCCACGTCGTAAGATCCGGTTTCAACGCCGAAATCCATGCTGGCCAGCTCACAACATGCAGTAAGGGCAGCGTACCCCTCATATCCATAGCTTTCCGGATGGGCAAAGATGTTAAGGTGAGCGGGGCGAATATCGCGGCGGACCAATTCCTCGCTCAGCTCAATGAGTTTGACATTCCCGCCTACAAAAAAATTGTCTTGAATGGTAAATCTGGTGATGCCCTCGCTCATCAACGCTGCAATCTGGTCTACGATACGCCTTGCGGAATGGAACATCAGCTTGCGCCGACCCTGGAGGCGGCCAATAACGGGCTCAATGCACCAGGCGCATTTGAATGGACATGCGCCGCGTGTGGTTGAGATTGCACCCGCATCCGGTCGAAGTGAGCGAGGTTTGAGCACGGAGTAGCGATAAACCGGAAGCTCATCCATATCTTCAAGCACCTGCGGCGCCTCGCTGTCTCCGGTGCTTGTTACCAGTCCCGGCACGTCTTCAGTGACCTTTCCAGATCGGGCAACCTGCTGGCATATGGAAAGCAGCGCATGCTCTGCCTCACCCTTGATCACCCCATCCACATAGGGTGCATTGGTGCGGGCAATCTCCTCTGCAAACATCGTGGCGTGTTGTCCGCCGATATAGACAGGGACATGAGGCAGCAAAGCCTTTACAAGACGGGCCACCTCAAGTGCACCAGAGCTGAAATGAACCCAGTTGAGACCAATGGCGATGACTATCGGGTCTTCTTTGAGAATGAACGCTTTCACGTCCTCCTCCTCAAACCCATAGTGCAGCGCTAAAGGCACGTGCAGACCGCGTACCTCAAACCCGTGCGCTTCCAGCCACGCGGCATTGGCCAGCAAACCAAGTCCAAATTGCTTGTCATCCAGACACGGTGAAGTTTGATTAAAGGAAGTCGGCGGCTGGATAAATAAAACCCGATCACGCTGCACCATGGCTCACCCGAACTCAACAAGATTACGCTTGTTTAACTCTTGCAAAAAGGAAAGGACTGAGCTTCTCAGCACTTCTTCCTCCAAGTCGCTTTCCTGCAAGAGCAGTTTACCGCCCAGATGAACAACCTCATCTATTTCCTTGCCATCACACTGATCAAAGATCGCTTTGCCGCTGCTGGTGACAATATGAAGCTGGTCGGTTTTGGGGTGATAGAGCAGAAAATTGCCTTTTTCCTCGGTTCGGCAGCGCACGCCCTCGGTGTTCCGCACTGTTGTAAAATGCTCGCTCAAACTCCTTCCTCCCTTTTACAACTGGTACCGGAGCCGAACTCTGGCATATCCGGTTTGATCCAACAGGTTGGGTCGCCTGCGTATGCATCTTCGTACCAGGCATAACTGGCTGCACGGCAACCTCCACATTTCGCTTTGTGCTCGCACACAGAGCAGTTACCTGAACTGATGTTGTCACGGGAACGGATCTTGTGAAGTTCAGGGGCGTTACGCCAGATTTCCGCAAAGCTCTGTTCCGTGAGGTTGCCAACAGCAACAGGCAGAACAACGCAAGGGGTTACATCCCGGTTTACGGTAATGCGGCAGTGGGTATATCCAGCCCCACACCCCTTGTAGGGGTCTGCTTCAGCCTCTGGGAGCAGCAAACCAACCCGGCAATCGTGCCAGTCGATTTCAAGCTTGCCTTTCCACGTCTCACCAGCCTTGATCCAGGCCTCCAAAAGCGTGCCAAGCTCTTGGGGTGAGGGCATCAGGTCAACACCGCCCCTTGTGGTATAAACATATTCCGTGAGGTTGATTTTTTCCGCGCCAAGGCGATGTGCCAGCGCAATCATGTCCTGCGCCTCGTGCAGGTTTGGTTTCATCGGGGTGTAATTTATGGTCACTCGTACGCCAGCCTCAGTCAGGTGTTGTGCTGCTGCACAGGCCTTGTCAAAAATACCCGGCAGACCACGAACTGTATCATGAGTTTCGGCTGTCGCCCCATCTAAACTGACGCTCACATTGGAAACCCTCAGCTGCTGCAATCGTCTCGCCACCTCCGGAGTTACCAATATTCCATTGGTCGCAAACGTGACCCGCATACCTAAGGAGATAGCGTGGTCTACCAGTTGTTCCCAATCCGGGCGTAACAGCACCTCACCGCCAGAAAGCGCAAGAATGAAGACTCCGGCCTCTGCAAGCTGATCAATCAACTCCAAAGCATCCTCAAGGGGCCAATAGTCAGGCCCTCTGCCAAACAAAGCGTCGGAATAGCAATGAACGCAACGGGCATTGCAATCCAGTGTTGTTTCCCAAACAACATAAAGAGGGGAAGATAGCTTCATCGCGACACCTCAATTAAGGGGTGCAACGGCGCCAAAACGCCGTTGTCCTCAACCAGTTTTTAGAGATAGGTTTGGCAGATTAGGCAACCATCCACGCCATGGCAGAGAGAGAGCCAAGATCGTCAATTGATAGTGCTCCGACAGGAGCTACTTCAGTTTTACCTGGCGTTCCCACATGAATGTCGAGGGAGCTGATACGGCCATCCTGGAGGCGGAAGTTATGGGTAAAGGGCGCCTGAAGGCCTTCTCCCTTTTTGTTGATGATGTAGCGCAGGCCGCTTACAACAATGTGCTCATCATTCTTGGCGTTGGCTACATTTACCTTAGACAAGTTGGTTGCCAGCATACCATCCACGCCTCTGGCACGGTTTTGGTAGAACCCTGCTATTTCATCATGTTTCGTAAAGCTTTTTTCGCCGATCGACTCTTTGCCGTGAATGGAAAGCGTTCCGCCTGAGTGCCACAGCTCCATAATAGTGTCAGTATCAAACTTTTCACCCTTCACTGCATGAGCATCCATTTCCTTCACTGCGGCAAAGTACTTTTCAATAACACTCATGTTACTTAAAGGCGTCAAGCTAGTTTTATTAAGCTCGCGTATATCCATAAATGTATTCCTCTCTTTCACTTATTTTGCTAATAAAGGGAAGTTGCCATTAAAATAAAACATAAAATTAATTAAAATAACTTGACGTAAGTCAACTGTCTTTTTGAGGGGTTTACATTTGATGACTGCTATTCATCAATATATTTCAAGCCAATATGGTATTATTCATAATGACTAAATTTATGTAGTACTTAGCAAGAGGGCGAATTAATAAGGTGTGCGTAAATGTGTAATTTGAAAATGCTCTGATGAGAAAATATACTTTCTTCAGCATAAATTGAATAAGATCGACTTGAAGTTGTGTCTTGCTCCATGAGCTATAACCGAATCTGGTGTATGTCATGAACCTCCCCGCGCCACTTATGCAGTATCGCTTCGCTGATACCTTCCTCTTTCGACAGCCGCCGAATGGCTATGGTATTCGGCGGCAGCATATGCTTAAGCACAGCTGCCTTTCGTTCAGGTGAATATCCCACTTAATCTTCGTGGTCCGCCCGCCTGGTTAAATAGAAAGATATAGAGTCGCGGACAACTTCCCTGACACAGGGGGGCCTGGCGCGGCAGTGTCTGGAACTCCACGACGAAATCGCTGACTGTAGTGACCTTGATGCCATGATCAGATCCATCGCAGATGAGCTGGCTCCGGATCTGGTTGGCGCAATTCAATTTACTACGGCTCGGCTGCGCAGCTCCGCATCACAGCCGTTGACAATGCCACCCGTCTGAAGTCGGAAGCAAGCTTTGCAGCATTAGGCGGGGTTTGTCCTATACCCGCCTCCTCAGGAAAAAGCGATCGCGATAGGCTTAACTGTGGAGGAGACAGAGCCGCCAACAGCGCCCATCATATCATTGCTGTTTGCCATCTGGGATGCGATGAGAAAGCACAGGAATACTTGAAGCGGCGGCTCGCAGACGACCTGTCGAAACTTGAGGCAATTCGCAGCCTGAAACGTTACATTGTCGTGAGGCCTCCAACCTGATCCGGGATCGCTATAATGAAATCTACCAAACTCAAATTGCTGCTTGACAAACAGAAGGGCATCCGCGGCAGTCGGTTCTTGTCAGTCCGCTATTTCGAGCGGCTGATTGAGGCCGGGATCAACGCCTTGGCCGGCAGCGTCGCAGACAGCTGTGACAACGCTCTGGCCGAAAGCATCATTGGCCTGTTCAGGACCGAAGTCCTGAATTCCTCCAGCCATGGAAAACGGTGACACAAGTCAAATGAGGCCCCCCGGACCGTACAGCGAGCGGCTATATAGTGCCATCGGGCACCGGCCGCCAGACGAAGTGGAGGACGCATTCTATGCAACCCAGAATGCCCTTGATAATGTCGCCTGAGTCTTGAGCCGGAAAGTCTCCGGTAAACCCGGGGCGGTTCATGTTTTACCGGGAGCATGCTACCGGTAAGACACCTTCGAGCACAAGCCTTATACAAATTTCCAGAAGTCAGGTTACACTACCATCTGAAAAGTAATCCTAATTTACAGCAGACCTGGGACTTGACCTAGCAAAAAGGCGGGGTTGAAAATTACAATGGACAAATGCGGATCCGGTTCCCGCGAAACTGTGATCCTGATGAAATGCCAGAGGGGCCCATAAAGGATATTGTTGTGAGCCGTAATCTGGTAGCGGGGAAGTGCCTGGGCTGGCTCACGTCGCTTCAGCTGTTCTTCATGGAAAATGGCAGGGATCTTAAAATAAGCTTTGCATAAAAGTCGTATGTTGCACTTCACGGATGACGCAACACTTTTTTGCAACCACAAAAAATTTAAGCGCATTGCCATTCGCACCCACAAACGGTTCAAAGCTTTGTGTAATGATATGTCTGACGGCTGCTATCGATAATACAGGATGATACTCAACACCTCATGGATCTGCCCCATCAGTCAGCCGATCTGCGAAAAGACCGGGAACGTTTCGAGTAACCAAAAAGAAAATGACTGAATGTACCCGGTTAGGAAACCAACACCGGTGAGCACAAGAAATGCACCCATAACTTTTTCTACCATGCCCATGTGCTTACGAAAGCGTGCCATGAAGCCCATAAACGGGCCTGCAAACATAGCAGCAACCATGAACGGCACCCCGATACCCAATGCATAGGCAGTAAGTAGAATAATACCATGATTTACAGAGGCCTGCGTACCGGCAATCAGGAGAATACTCGCCAGAACTGGACCGATACACGGCGTCCAGCCTAAACCAAACGCAAGCCCCATCAGATAAGCACCACCAAAGCCACCAGGCTGACGATCAATCTGCACTCGCGCTTCGCGGTAAAGGAAGCCAATTTTAAAAGCGCCAAGGAAATGCAAACCCATGATAATGATCATGCCGCCAGCAAGATAGGCAAGATACTGAGAATACTGCAGAACAAACTGACCAAGAAATGATGCACTCGCGCCAAGCGACACAAACACAGTCGAGAAACCTGCGACGAAGCAAATCGCAGCAATCATAACCCGGTTGCTCTGTGCAGCGCTCTTATTCTCGCTCGTCACTTCTTCAATGGACAAACCAGCGATATACCCAAGATAAGGCGGCACCAGCGGCAAAACGCAGGGAGAAACAAAAGACAAAATGCCCGCGAAAAATGCCCCCCAAAGGGTGATGTCTTGCAACATTTAGCTATCCTAATTCCACTTGAAGTGCATCCATGGATCTGACGTTCGCGCATACAGAAGCGTGACAACATCATAGCCCATCAACAGATCATCAAGGTTTATATATACAATTTTGTTGAAAGTTGGATGTGTTTTGTCAAACAGGCAAGAAAATCTGCGATACATTTTGGAGAGCGGCAGCTAGGAACCACTATCTGCCGTCAAGGGGAATAATCAACTGCGATCTTTACTTGTCACGAACAACCAGTACAGACTGATTGGCGTGGCGCACAACACGTGCCGCATTCGGCCCAAGCAGGAAGTCCTTTAATTCTGGGCGATGCGAAGAAAGAACAATCAGATCCGTGTCCAGCTTATCCGCCGCGTTTGTGATTTCTTCATAAATTGTTCCATGAGCGATATGCCCTTTCACATCCAGCTCATCATCAGGAAGCTGTGTATCGAGAAACTCTTCTAGAGCTTCACGCGTACGCTCTAAAGCCTCAGTTTCAAACTCACGAGCAAAATAGCCACCAACAATAGATTTGCCAAAATCTGGCAGAACTGTCACTACATGAAGCTGTGCTTTGTAATGGCGCGCCAGATCAACAGCCACGGGAAGCGCAGTTTTCCAGCTGCTTTCTTCATTCAAATCCAAAGGCAGCAAGATATTGGAGTACATTTCCCAGCTCCTCAAAAATTATAGTTTCATGGTACAGCCCACTTAAAAAGCGGGCTGTGTTTGGCGTCGGCGCTGAAGCGAGATAACCAGCACAAGCAGAAGCAAAGCCGGAATATAGAACAGCTGTTTTGGCAGTCGTTCTGCATCTACCTGGGAGCTCACGATCACAACCGGAACATCTCCGTAAAAGTCAAAGCCCTGCAGCTTTTCAGCAAACGTCGTGCCAGGGAACGGTTCATCAAGCACGACAGCCCCATCATCCTGCATGGTAACCAGGCCAGATGCATCAAGTCGTGCGTCAGCCCCCTGCTCCTTACCAACAGACAGAGGCAATGTCAGCGTCATGATTTTATCCATATCATCAAAATCCGGACCTGCGAGGTTAAGACGCACCATACCACCCGGCTGGGCATCACCAATCATCTCCATGATCTGCGGACCTTTGGAAGTTACGTATGGATCCTGCACCTGATCGAGCCAGAAGCCCGGACGGAACAGTGTAAACGCAATAAGAAGCAGAGCTACGGATTCCCAAAGGCGAGAGCGCGCAAAGAAGTATCCTTGAGTTGCCGCTGCAAACAACATCATCGCCACAACAGAGACGATAAAGACTAAGATCGCCTGAAGTGGCTCGACATCAATCAAAAGAAGATCAGTGTTGAAGATGAACAGGAACGGCAGAGCTGCAGTACGCAACGAGTAGATAAAGCCCTGAACACCGGTCTTAATCGGGTCACCACGACTGATCGCCGCTGCAGCGAAGGCCGCGAGCCCCACCGGAGGCGTCACATCCGCCATAATGCCGAAATAAAAGACGAAGAAGTGAACTGCGATCAGCGGAACGATAAATCCGGTTTGCTCACCAAGGTCCACAACAACCAGCGCCATCAGTGAGGACACAACAAGGTAGTTAGCCGTGGTTGGCAGCCCCATACCCAGGATCAGACTCATCACCGCAACCAACACCAGCATCAGCAGCAGGTTACCGCCAGACAGGAACTCAACCAATGCAGCAATCATCTGGTGCATACCGGTCAGAGACACAGTACCAACAATGATACCCGCAGCGGCAGTCGCCACAGCGATACCGATCATGTTACGTGCGCCGCCAATCATACCTTCCACAAAGTCCACGATACCTGACCATGTTCGGCCAGCCTGAGATTCTTTACGGAAGAAAGCTTTCAACTGATGCTGGGTCAAAACAATGAAGGTCATCGCCATGGTCGCATAGAACGCAGACAGAGACGGTGAGAACCGTTCAACCAGAATACACCATATCAGAACAACGATTGGCAGGATGAAGTAGTACCCGGTGCGGCCAACATCACCAGCATCAGGCAGTTCCTTAATGGGCGCATTTGGATCGTCCACTTCAAGGTCCGGAACCTGAGCCGCGATATATACCAGCCACAAATAGCCAGCACCAAACAGACCTAACACTACTGGAAACGTCAGGGACGGGAATGCAGTCTTAGTCCAGCCCAGACCATAATATACCGCTGCACCAACAATGGTGATGCCGATAAAGCCGGTCAGAACGCCTATCAGACGCTGTAAAACAGTCACATGAACCGGAGGCTTAGGCAGGCCTTTCAGATTCATTTTCAGCGCTTCAAGATGAACGATGTATACGAGAGCGATATATGAGATGACTGCTGGAATGAAGGCGTGAATAACAACCTGATGATAGCTGGTACCAGTAAATTCCGCGATCAGGAATGCTGCAGCACCCATAACAGGTGGCATTAACTGACCATTTACAGAGGAAGCCACTTCAACCGCCCCGGCCTTTTCAGCAGGAAAACCAGTCCGTTTCATCAACGGGATAGTGAAAGTACCGGTTGTCACAACATTCGCAATAGAAGAACCGGAGTAAAGGCCACTCATTGCAGAGGCAAGAACCGCAGCTTTTGCGGGACCACCACGCAAATGCCCGAGAAGCGCAAAAGCTGCCTTAATGAAATAATTACCCGCCCCCGCCTTTTCCAGCAGCGAGCCAAACAACACAAACAGGAAGATCATGGAAGCTGAAACGCCAACGGCAACCCCAAAGACGCCTTCCTCTTGAATCCAGTAGTGCCACATGGCCTTACTGTAGGAAGCTCCACGCCACTGAATTACGTCTGGCAACCAGGGCGAGTTGCCAAACATTGCGTAGCCGATAAAAACCGCAGCAACAATAACCAGTGGCAGACCAAGGCTCCGGTACGCCGCAATCGTAAGCACAGTCATGCCAGTTGTGGCTACAATCAGATCCATCTGAGTTGGAAGACCGGCGCGATCAGCGATGTCAGAGCGCATAATCACAAGGTAGAGACAAGCCGCAGCACCTAAAAATGCAAGGACCCAATCATACCACGGTATGGTATGACGCGGGCTACGGGAAAACAAAGGGTATGCAAAAGCAGCAAGTACCAGGCCAAATGCCAGGTGAATATTTCGAATAGCGGAATTGTTGAAAATGAGATTGATGCCGAAGGTGTCATTCAACCAGAATGGAAGGTTCGATGCCACATAGAGCTGAAACACGGACCAGATAAAGGCAATAGCAGCAATCATCACGCCTGAACCACCAACCAGGCTTCGTGCACCGGTATCCGCCTGAGCGACCAGTTCTTGCGCATCAACTTGCGCTTTGTGTCGTTCTGGACTCATTTGCACCCCCCAAAAACAAATCCCCCCTTTGCCTTAGCTGTAAAGGCAGAGAAAGAAACCTACTATATTTATAGAAACCAAAATGCGGGGCAAGAATAGCCCCGCATCATAAAAAATCCTGGTCAGATTACATCCAGCCACGTTCTTTGTAGTACTTCACCGCACCGTCGTGCAGAGGAGCTGTCAATGAAGCCTTGATCATCTCTTCTTCTTTAAGGTTTTTGAATGCAGGATGCAGTTTTTTGAAGTCGTCGAAGTTTTCGAAAACAGACTTTACAATGGTGTAAACAACATCATCAGGCACCGTTGCGGAAGAAACTAAAGTTGCACCAACACCAAAAGTGTTGATGTCATCTGCATTGTTGTACAGGCCTGCCGGGATAATTGCCCTACGGTAGAAGGAGTATTTATCAACCAGATCTTCGATTTCTTTACCTTCAAACTTTACAAGTTGTGCATCGCAGGTGCTTACAGTTTCCTGAGTAGATGCGGATGGGTGGCCAACCAGCCAGTAATAAGCGTCGATCTTGCCGTCACAAAGCGCTGAACCAGATTCCGCAGATTTCAGCTCAGTTGCCAGAGAGAGATCAGCCTTGTTGACGACACCTTCTTTTTCAAGAATCTGCCAGGTCGCGTACTGACCGGAACCTGGGTTGCCGATGTTGACTTTTTTACCCTTCAGATCGGTGTAGTTTTTTATACCTGAACCTTTAGAGGCAAGCATTGTTACCGGCTCTGGATGTACGGAGAATACTGAGCGCAGCTCACCAAAAGGCTTGCCATCCCACTGGGAGCGACCTTCGTATGCATTGGCCTGAACATCAGACTGAGCAACGCCAAACTCCAGCTCGCCATTCTGGATGGTGTTAATGTTGTAAACAGAACCACCAGTAGATTCCACAGAACAACGGATACCGTGTTCCTTACGTGTCTTGTTTACAAGACGACAGATCGCACCACCGGTTGGGTAGTAAACACCGGTAACACCACCGGTGCCGATGGATACGAAACGATTTTCTGCCGAAGCTCCAGTTGCTACACTAACCGCAATCAGCGCAGCTCCAACTGCAACATTGCTAAGTTTCATACGAACCTCCACTTAAGTTGTAATTGTGCATCCCCGTTACTCTGGGTCCCGCGAATAGTAATCTAGGTATTTTAACCATCAGACAGTCCTATTTCCACTGGCACAGAATGAAAGATGCTGAAAGCGGGGAAATACGTATACATCTATTACTTGGATTACCAGTAAACTCTCAAAGCTGCAGCTAACGATCAAACTGCATGTCTATTCACTTAACAAGCTGATTCAAATATATATTCTAAGAAATAGCAGCACTATTCACGTGCTAAAGCCCCGCAGATATTTCATTTAAAACAGTTTAAATTTGAATTATACTCTTAGAAAATTAACCATACCTCCCACAAAACACTAAACTAAGGTATTACATATTTCGTGAAGTATCACACGATAAATTCAGCGCTCTTCCCACGTTTTTACCTCTGAAGTGAGCAATACCCCCGTCAAGTGCAAAACGCAACTTTTATGCATAGCTGATTTTGATGTCTTTCCCATTTTCTCTGAAGAATGCCCGAGGCGGCCGGCTATTGGGCACCTCCCTCCTGTGTCAGGGAAGTTGTCCGCGTCTCTATTTGTCTCTATTTAACCCAGAGGGCGGATTAGGATGAATGAGTGGGC
>CANNAV010000106.1 GCA_947502585.1 uncultured Pseudovibrio sp. | reverse complement strand
GACAGGGCCTTTTTCGCCCACAGGGTGGGTCAGTTTTGGATGCAAAAGGTGGGTCAATTTTCAATGCTGATTGACACCATACTCGAAAAAGTATTAAAAAACACACCCACAATCACTCCCCAAAATACCCTTCCAGCGTTTCCTTCACCAACTCCTCATCCTCGCGCCCGATGCCGATGTAAGGCCGTGCTGGAATGCTGACCTGTTTGGTTGCAAGTTTGCCGCCCATATGGGGGATGAGCAGAAACGGCACACGGCGGGGTTTGATGGTTGCGCCGTATTGGTTCACCCAGACCCTGGGGTGATTGAGATTGGTGCCCACTTCAGCTTTCGCCGCTGAAGCATTCTTATGAATAGAGCGGAACAGTTCCCCAGTCTCGCGCAGTATGCCGGATTTGGAACGTCTGTTGTCCAGTGTGACAGGGTGAAGAGCGGGCCAGTTTGAGCCGTCCGGGGCTTTTTCCTCCCGGATGCGTTCTTTTGTTTCATCCAGCAGAACTTCCCCGATAATATCGTGCACAGTGGCGGTGTCTTCCACGCGCCCTGCGGTGTCTTCAATGGCCGCTTTAAAGTCCTTGCTATCCAGAGATAAGGTAATCATTGAACTGAACGCCTTCTACGTTTATATTGAGGGGGAGTGATGATGCTTCTTTGGTGTATGAACAGCGGCGATGGCTGTATCGTAAAGACCAATGAAGTGGCAGCCGACACGCCAGACAGCCTGCTCATCACTCTTTTTCCCTTCTTCTGTAAAGCAGCGCTCCTGCCCGATGATTTTCAAGATACTTCGGACGTGGCTTATCACTCGTGCCCCTTGTCGGGGTAAACGTCGTCTGGCCCTGCCAGCCTTTGCGGGTGTAGCTGAAGGAGACAAAGCCTGCCGCGTCCTCAAAATACCGCAGGTAGCGGCGCACAAGGATGGCTTGCCCCAGTTCATTGACGCTCCAGTCTACCCAGATTTCGTCGGGATCGGCTAAGCTGGCGGCCAGATAGGCGACAAACACCTCACGGCCAAACTTCTTCACCTTCCACGCACCAGCCCCGTTCTTAAACAGATCATCGGAAACGGTGATCACGTGGCCCGCTTTATCGCGTAGCAGTTTGGCCTTGCCCTGTTCGGCACCAAACGGTTTCAGGAACGCCTCCACATAGTCTTCCTCGGGAAGCTCTGGCGGCAACGGCTTGAGGTCCGGTGCAGGTTTCGCAATCTCGTCAAGTGCAGGCAGGTCAGGTTCGGGCACCGGTTTAGGGCGAACCGGCTTAATTATGCCAGCCTCATCAGGAACCAGATCCGGCAGCTTTGGTTTAGGCTTAAGCGGCTTTTGCAGTTCTTTGGGCACAAGGCCCTGCGACCAGCTTTGTCCTGGTGCATAACCCCAGCCCATGCCAACGTCTTTGGGATAGTTGATCAACTCTCCGGTCGCCGGATCAGATGTGATCTTGTATTTCACACTCGGCGCTGTGTCCGGACCATCCTTGCCAAGGCGCTTGAGCCTGGCTTTGGAGAGCGTGCGTACTCCGCAGCTACACAGCCAGTCATTGGGTGGGTAACAGGTATCCCACCACGGATCGTCCGCCCGCAGAACCATACCATCCCACGCTTTATGGGAGGCTCTGGCTGTCTTGGGGATACGCTCATAGGCATGAACGTACTGCCAGTACGGGAATGCCTTAAGGGTGGCTGGATCTTGCATCTGCTTGTAACGGCCCGCCGCATGGGCGGTGCGCAGATTGGTGTCATAGATCACCCGTGCCCGCCACAGCCGGTCACCGTTGTGGTCCCAGCCGTGGCGTTTAACGATCTTATCAAACTCATCCAGAAAACCGGGATGGTAAGTATCATCCTTATCCAGCCAGCCTTTGAAGGGCTTGCCCCTGGCAATCGCATCATCAATGGCCTTTTGAAAATCTTCCAGCAGCGCATCTTTTGTTGCCCCTGCAACGACAAAGGCCCGCTCGTGACCCTGATGCAGCACATCGCTCCAGGCCTTTGTTGGAAGGCGCACCTTCTGGCGGTGGAACTCCAGCGCCTCTTCAAAGGGGTCAGCAAACTCGGCTCTGTCCTCACCCTGATTTTTTAGTTTTTTTTTGAGCCGCCAGACTTTGCACCGGATGGCGAAATCCCGGTTTCCTCAATCACCTCAAGACGGCCCGCGGCTTCAGAAAGTGCAATGGCATCCCCCATGAGATTACCGAGCGGGTCCACTTCAAGCTCGCCATAAGCCTCCAGCAAGCCTGCCGAGGCTTCCTGGTAGTTCTCCGCACCGTCCAGCTTGTCTTTGATGCCATCAATCCAGTTATGGATAGCAGGGCCTGCCAGCTCCTCCAGTTGCCGGGTCAGATCACGTACCAGGTCTTCACCCGCTGCAAAATCCTGAGTGTCTTCAGTCTCGGCAGCAGCGGGCGTTTTAACCTGCACGGGCTTAACCTTGACGCCCGCCAGATCATGCAGCCAGTCTTCTATGTTATCCGGTTCAAACCCCTGGGCACGCATATCGCTTAAGACCTTGAGGCCCTTTTGCTGCCGTTCATGGGTTTTGCTCTTATGCTCTTCTTCCAGTACTTCATTTACAGGCCGTGGCCGCCACACCTGAGGAGCGGTATATCCGGGCCAGTTCATGTCAACAATCCATGGTAGCAAAGTGGCATTCAGTGTTTCGCATAAAGCGTCTGCATCATCATCTACCAATGCATCAGTTTCATCTGCATGGGTCTGGCTGGCCGCTCTGGAGCCCTGACCCTTCACCCCGGTGGACAAAGTGGAGCCCAAAACGACTTCACTGGTCTGCTCATCCCAGTAGCGCAGCCATGCCTCATAGCCTGCTTCGCCTGCGCGGGTGGCTTCCAGAAAATCAATCTCTGTGCCAATTGGGGCCACCAAAGCCCCTTGCGTGACCATGCGTTTTAAAGCCCCTAAAAGCTTGTCCTGCTCTTTTTGATCGGTGCCGTGGGCATAGCGGCCAAAGGGAATGGGAGAGGCAAACTTGTCCATGAACTTCATCCAGAAGCCCACCCCCTGACGCTTGAATAAAACATGCCAGAAGACCACCGAGCCAAGCCCGTGACCGTAAGGATTGTTGCCGCCCGCATCAAAGCGATGAACAATGAACTTGCGGGTGGGAAGTTCTTCCCCCTCAATGGTGTTGCTCAGGGTTAAAAGCCTGGGCTGCCACTTTTTGTCAAACACAAAACGGTAAGGATCAATATCCTTGATCGCTTTGGGAGCCACCAGCCCCTCTGTATTGCGTCCCCAGATCACCTCACCAACGGCAAAGCCTTTCAGGATGGCCTTCAGCAGCTGTTTGCAAATGTCATCAAACGGCAGGCTCTTTAAGATTGCCTCAACCTGACTAGCAATCTCAACGTCCTTTTCCTCTTCACTAGCAGGCTCAATCTGCCATTCGCAGCGCGTAACCTTGCTGATCCGCTTGTTAAAGGCTGCCCGAGCCCGGCCATCCTGCAGCACCTCATCAAAAAGCTTTATCCCCTTACCGCGCCCTTTGGCATCAAGGGTCGGGTCCTGAGGGAGCAGGATGTCTGAGTAAAACGGAATGGAGATGTCATTTTCCGCCGTGGCAATCAGTCTGCCGCCACTTTTCGGCAAAGCTGCGGGCTTTACATCCGCAAAGCTCTGCTCTTGCCCGCTCTGGCTACGTCTGTTCCTTTTTCTGTCTTTGCGGCTCATAGGTAATATCCTTCAAACGCGTCTTTGCTGTCTTGCGCGGCGCTGGCAACACTTTGGGAAGTCAATGTGGTAAAGGCCATGGAAAGTGTCTGGGTCCACAGCATCTCAAGGCAGTCCGGGCCGTCATCATGGGCGGCATTGGGCCATTGCTGCAGCTGCTCAATCAAGGTCTGGTGGGCCTTGTTAAAGCGGATCAGTCCGGCAGCAGCAGGAGGCTGCAGGCGTTCAATGCGCAGGTTTTTATCCGCAATCGGAATGACTGGAAAACACGGCATCGCAAGGCCTGCCCTGGCAGCCGCTTTCATCAGGTCCGTGCGCAAAAGCTCCTGGAACTGCACACTCTCCACGAACCAGCCCTGACAGCCATATATCCGCTGAAGGGCAATTGCATCTTCTATGATCACATCCGGCAGACGTTTGCGGATGGAAGCTTCCACCACGTCCATAACCTGGCTGTCCCGGTCAAACCCGCCAATCAGGATGGCGCTCGGGTCGCGGTTCTTGTTGTTCTTGCCAAGGGAGGGATCAATCCCGCCAAAAAACAGCCAGTCACGCTTAACCTGTACATAGTAGGTCAGAGTGCGGAACGGGTTGTCCTCGCTCATCGGCTTGTTCTGATATTCACTTTCAAAGGCGCAGTGTGATCCGGCCCGCTCCTTCATCAGGAAGTCAAGCGGATGCAGTTCCGGCCAGTTGAGCACGGCACCCTTGTTCATGTCCTGTTGGTGTGCCGCATAAAACGCATCAGCAGCGGGTTCGCCGTCATTGAGGTAAATCTCTTCCCACTTGTCCCACAGATCCATGCGCTCAGGCCATTTGAGAAGGGCCTGATATTCGGCAACCCGCCAGCGCGGTTTTTTGGAAAACCGCACAATCACCGCATCAAAGTGCAGCACGGTGCCCGCATAAAGCACGTCCATGCGCCCATCGGTGGAGCCCAGCTTCAGGACTGCCTTTTCCACCCAGTTCTCAAGCTTCTGGCGTTGTTTAGGGCTTTCAACGTTTTCATCATTTTCAATGTCGTCCAGGACCACCAGATCCGGGCGATGAGGACCATGACGGCGACCGCGCAGTTTCTTGCCCGTGCCAAAGCCTTCCACCTTGATGTTGTTACGGGTGATCAGATCACCTTCGCGCCATGTGCGGCCCTGACCGACAACCCTGGGGAAGTCATAAGCAAGGCGTGGGTTGCTCTCCAACTCCGCTTTCAGAGCTTCCACCATGACGGCAGCCTGTTCAAAGGCGTCCATAATCAGCATGATGTAATGCTTCAGGCCGCGCACAACGCACCACAGTGGAAAGATCAGTGAGACATGGGTGGACTTGGCAGAGCCACGCGGAGCGGTGATCAGCTCGCGCTCACCCTTTTCACTTGTAACGATCAGCGGCAGGTTCTGGTAAAGGTCCAGATGCAGCTTGCTTGGCGGGCTGGTCAGGTAATGGGGAAAGTAGGTCTCGGCAAAATAGCGGTAGCCGGTTGCCGGATCAGCCACCGTCTGGACACGTTCTTGCCGTGCCTTCTCATCAATGGGAAAGGCATCAACAGACAGTTCAATTTGCAGACGCAGGCTTTCGGCCAGTTCCGCCAGTTCGTTCTTGAAATCCTGACCTGACAGCTTTTTCCTGGGCTGGTTCATCCATAAACCTCAACCAGGTACTCACCGAACGGCTCCAGCACTTCCAAAAAAGTCTGGGCGTGGTCCGGGTGATGCTTACGGATGAACTCAGCAAAGCGCTGCAGCACATCCTGCGCCACGCCAAGTTCAGACAGCCTGGGCGCAACCCGTCCGGCAGAAGCCACCATCTTGTTAAAGGCATCAGACAGGGACGCCATCAGTTTAACTTTTTCAACAGGCTCAATTTCCTGAGATCCCTTAATCTGCTCAATGGTGGCCTGGAACAGGGCGACAAAGTCCTCAACCACTGTTGCTACCACGGATTCCAATCCCTCACCGACAAGGGCGTTAGCCGAGCGGGCCACGTCCCAGTCATCACCAGCAAGTTTGGCCTCCTTCTTCCAGCGCCGGGCGGTACTCGCAGAGACGCCAAGAGTAAAGGCCACAGTGGGAATGGCCTGTCGCTCAAGCACAAACAAGCGTCTGGCCGCTCGCCTTTTGTCTGCTTTAGATGGAGGCTTGGTCATTCAGGCCCCCAACTTGTTTTTGACAAACGCAATGGAAACGGAAACAACCGAAGCTGTGATCATGCTATTGACCACAGACTTGGTTTCTACTGCCCGTAAACGGGTATCTTGTTTTTCCAGGCGCTGCTCAACATTATCGAGCTGCCTGGTCATGCCCTTCAAAAGCCCTTTGATCTCGCCCAGTTCCTGCGCAACCTGTTCAGTCATTATCGAGTCCTCCGGGAAGATGCACCGCGAATGGCTTTTTCAAACGGACGGGTAAGGAAGTAAGCGCCAACAATCCAGCCAGCCCATGAATTCAAAGGCTCAGGCAGCGCGGCCACGTCCCAGTCAAAATGAAACAGACTGTCGGCAATAATAGCCCCGGACCAGATGACAACAGGCCAGGCAAAGGCGGGTCGGATCATGGCTGTTACCCACCAGCCTTGCTCGGCAAGCACAATATCACGGGCAGCCCGGCGGCTTTCCAGCTCGGCTTTCAGTTCTTCAGCAGCAAGGCCTGCGCTAATACGCTCACGCTCATTGTCACTGTCAGCGCGTTTTTCCAGATGGCTCAAAACCCGGTCAAGAGCGCCCCCGCTGAGCCAGCTTAAGCCTTTGGCTGCAAGAGAAAGCAGAAAACTCATGCCACGTGCCTCCAGTTCTGTGCATCTTCAAGGCGGCGCTGTTTGACCCCCCGCGCCAGATACCAGACCCCGAACCCGACCGCCGCAATCAGCACCCACTTGTTGGCGGAGGCAAACTCCATCAGCGGGGCAAGCTGAGAACGAAGCTGGCTGAGTTGCCCGGCTCCTGTGCCAAGCTGGTCCAGCAAGCCTTGTGAGGTTTCTCCAAGTGCGCCAGCGCCAACGCTGGTTCCAAGCAAGACCTGACCAATGCGCGTTAGGCCGTCTGCTTTCTTAACGGTTTGTGAGCCACTTGCCCGCAGCTCGCGAATGGTTAAATCCTGTCGCTGAGCCAGAGGAGCAGCCTGTTCAAGGGCAGCTTCGGTGTACTCTCCAACCTTTCCATCTGGCGTCAGGCCATGCTCCACCTGGAATGCCACCACAGCCCGCCGTGTGGCCGGGCCAAAGTCCCCATCCGGGCGCAGCGGGAAGCCCACCGAAGCCAGACGCTCCTGCAGCGCCTTGACCCGGTAACCCGATGCCCCAAGGCTCAAAATAGCTGAGGAGGATGCAGGAGACCCGCTCCGGCTCACCTTAAAATTATAGGAACTTCCGGCAAGGCGGGCATAGGCCTGGGCCAGCAGAGCCGCGTAATAATCCACCTGACCATTGCCGTTATAGGTCCGGGCAATAGCTCGCCAGTCTTTGGTTTGTAACGCGCCGCGCAGACCAGAGCGTTCAAGAAACGAGACAAAGGCCTTAATCTGGTTCTCGCTGCTTTCAGCAAGGCTCAGGACAAAATCCTGCACGCTGGCATAGCCGCACATGGAAAAGTTAAAGCCCATGATCTGGGCTAGACCATAAGAGCAAGCTTTCAAAGCCGCCGTCTCATCAAGCTTTGCCATCTTTTGCAAGCGATCCCAGCGGCGTTCAGACCCGGAGCCTCCAAGCCCCTTGTAGTTTGCTTTCGTCCACCGTTTTGCAGCAAGACCAAGAGCCACAGCTTTGGCACGTTCAGACTTAGGCAGTTCCCGGTAAAACACATGCTTTTCAGGAAGCAGGATCAGGCGGCCTTCTTCATCAAAAGGCGCTCCCTTGCTTTCTACCTCTAGCACGGCTTGCAAAACAGCCATCTGGCAGCCAAGCCGGGACGCTTCCTGTTTGAGCAAAGGATCTGTAAAGGTCTGCGTACCGCGTGCACGGCGTAATTTTTGAACTATAAAAGACATGAGGCCCGCCTCAGCTAACAATCACTGGGGCGAGCCTCATATATTTTCAGATCTCGTGCGACGGAAGCAGTTCCGCAAAGCGCAGGTCACGGAGGCAGCTCTTTGAGAAAATCCTCCAGATCAACCTGACGCGGGTCAACAACTTTGCGCCTTTGCAGGCGCTTGCCCGAGACCAAAGTACGGGCATAACGTTCTGAAACACCCAGCTCCAAGCCGATTGCCAGTGTTGTCATACCATCCTCACGCATCTTCAAAGCTGCTTGCCGTGTCTCCCCTCTACCCACGTGGGTTGGGATATAGATCTTGTTGCCCGGCAGTTCCGCAATCAGCAAGTCTGCAAGCACACGCTCTATCCGCGCCAGTGGATTGCTCGGGCTCCATTTAAGCGGGATCTTCACCTCAACACCTGGCAGCTTGTTTAACAGCTCCTCAACCACACCCTCGCCGCAGATGTCATAGATATCACGCATATCCTCGCTCAGGTGTTTTGCTTCAACCATGATGCCCTCCTGAGCGACCAGAGGGCAGGATCGTAACGACTTTGCCGTCAGCGAACACATAACGAATATCATCGCGGCGCAGTCCGACAGCGCCGGTCCGCAAAGCTGTATGTGTTTCGCGAAAAATCAGCTTGCGTACAGCATCCACATCGATCTCTAAAACCCGCTCCATGTAACGCAGTACCGCGTGGTCGGTAACTGGGTAGAACTCAGCCATGAGCACTCCCCTCAAGCCGCGCCTCAATTTTCTTTAAGGCTTCAATCAAAGGGCTGGCCTGGTCGTAAGTCAGCCACTGCGGGTCATCCACGTCGCTGCGGTTTTTGACAAAGGCACGTAAGGCGTCCTTGTAGGGCGCATTCCAGTAGCCCAGATCATTCAGACTTTTCGCCAGAGCAAACAGCTTGCGCACATAGCCTTTGTCAGATGCAGGTCGAAACGCGCCGCCCTGCTTTTCAGGTTTCCAGCCAAGCCTCTTAAACTCGGTGACAACGCGCAAACGTTGTCCCTCGCTCAAGCTCTTTGCACTGCGCTTGCCCGTTACCCGCTCCAGCACATCCCGGTAACTGTCCTCATCCAGCGCCAGTTCCTTCTTTGCAATATGAATTTGTGCAAGATAACGGCTCATGATGCAGCTCCCCACCGGTTCGCCAGATACCCGATGGGGTAGCCGTTTTTCATGTCAGTTGTTGTGGTATGGAGCGGAGCTGGACCATCCTCATAGTTCACGGAAACAGTTCCGCAGACCTGATGACCTCGGCGGCTCCAATACTCCCGGATGATCCTGAAGCGCTCCTGCTCACGGCGCAGGTCATATTCCATATTCCGGTAACTCATGGTGTCCCCCTAGACAGCAGCCAGATCGAGAGAAATCGGGGTTTGCAAGCCAGTCATAGGATCGCGCTCATAGATCCTCAGATACGTCTTGGAGCCCGTGACACGAACAGCGTCAGA
Organism: uncultured Pseudovibrio sp.; assembly: GCA_947502585.1. Taxonomy (GTDB): domain Bacteria; phylum Pseudomonadota; class Alphaproteobacteria; order Rhizobiales; family Stappiaceae; genus Pseudovibrio. The sequence continues at coordinate 3,365 of CANNAV010000106.1, read as the reverse complement.
GATGGCCTCCATCGCTCTTTGCCAATCTTCATCTTCGATATTGGAGCGGCGCAGTGCCAGAACACGAGAGGTCGAAATCTTACCTTCTTTGTCCACCTGAAAAGCGTCATCCACCAGCACCCGCAAGTTTTGGTTCGCACCTTCGCTCCATTTGCTGATGCACTGGTCAATAAGCGACTTAGCAGCTTCAAGTTCAGGGCCAAAGCTGATGTGTTCTGAGATTGCGACCTGAACAGACAGAGTTCCGTCATAGGTCAGCAAGGTCATATTGCCCTTCTTGCCGCCACGCTTAGCGCCATACTTTTCGGCAATCAGATCGCGGAAGGCCTGCACATCACCAAGTGCATTGGCTTTAAACCTGACAAGTCCCTTATTTAAAAACCGTGCAGATTCAACAATCTCTTTTACCAGAGCATCTTCTTCCTGGTGCTCAAGCTTGATTGTCTCCAGCGGGACATAGGCACCTTTCGGATTCTTCCAAAAACCTGTCGGGATTGCCTGCGTGTTTGCCTCATGTGTCATGATCAATTCCTTTCTTAAGTAACTTTGAGTTCCGGGAAACGCCCGGAAACAGAACAACGTTGGTGTCTTCAATATGAGTGGAGGTAAGGGTTGCTTTACGGGCGCGGGAAAAGCGCTCAAACTGCTCGGCCAGCGCACTGCAGGATTTCAAGGTTCGCAGCAAACTCTCATGGGCCTCATCGCCAATGGGCTCGTGCGGGCGGTACAACCGCAAAAGCTCGTAAGCTGCCATCAAAGCTTCACTTAAGGCGTTGCTACTCACGGTAAGGCTCCTGACCGGCACATCCGGGCCGCTTCGCGCAAGTCTGACAGGCAGCCCAGTGCCGCAGGGCGGGGGGATCACTCAGCGGCATAGCCCGCAAAGCAAACCCAAGGCAGTCCTCAATGGCAAGATCGCGGCCAAGGTGCGGACACAGCACCCGGTCACAAAACCGCTCAATTGCCTTTTGTTCAAACCGATCCACCCGCCCGCCATTTTCAGCAAACTTGCCGGAAAGATAAAGGCTGACCCCCGCCCGTGAGACCCCCAGGGCATCGGCAACCTTTTGCCTGCTGCCAAGTTTTTCAACCTGCTCACAGATCAGGGCGTGCACATCTATTTGCATGGCACGACCTCCACCTCTTTATTCAGATTGTGGTCAAAAAACCGCTTTCTGCCGGGCATATATGTTGGAGCGTGTTCTCCGGTATCGTTGATCAACCGATAACGATAGAAACCGGAAGAATACGGGGACGTCCCAGGCTCGCGGCCGGGAAGCAAAGCAAGATATCCACCGAGTGACAGCGCCCGGCAGTACTGGTGCAGGCTGCTTCGCGCCCCGCACTCATTCACCCAGATGCCGCTGGTTGCAAGCAACAACGCATTCACGGTAAAAACACCGCCCATGCGCATGGCATTCCATGCTCCCTGCCGGACATTCGACCCGCTTGAGCCACACTGTGGGACAAGCGGGCGTGAAGTAATCTCAAGCCCGCTTTGTGACGCGGCTATGCCTGACTTTGTAAGACAGTATCGTCCCGTACTGATCCGCCTGACAAAGCCACTTGCGATCAGCTTCATGCACCCTCTTGTGATCTGGCGTCGGGCTAGGCCGCTCAAACTCTCCAGATCACTGATACGCCAGTGCCGCCCGTTCGCCATTGCATGGAGCAAAGTTGTCTGCACATTCCTGCCCGTCATGCCAGAGCCTCCGGCACGCGGATCGGCCTGGCAGAAGCCCTGTCATTCAGCAGCACCTGTCCGGCCATATCAGTCAGCGTCAGCCCCTCTGGCCCCGGCGCATTGCGCTTGCCAAAGCGTTCAATATAGGCAATGGCCTCCAGGATTTCCCGGTTAAAGCCACCTGAGGCTTTATGCAGAAACGTCACCAGATCATCAGCAACCGGCACCTCGCAGCGCCCATTGATCAGATCCCGGACATCATCCACACTGCATTTGCTGAAATTCACTTTCTGCGAAACGCGTGAAGCAACCTGAGGAAACCGGGTCAGGTGGTTATTAATCTTGCCCATCCCCACCAGAATGGTTGGAATTTCGGTGTCATCAGAAATTCCGCGAATGGTCTCCACCACACTTTCTTTTCGCGAGACATGATCGGCTTCATCAATGACTAAAGAGAACGTGCCGCTGGTATAAAGAGCGTTACTCTGGCGCAAAGCCAGCTCCGCCCTGGCTTTCCTGAGCTTGTCTTTTAAGGAGTGCGGAGGATGTACATTCATCTTCTCCAAAAGATCACTCAGGAACCAGCCCGCAGTCCATCCTTGCTGGGCACGAAGGTAAACTGAACCGGTCTCGGTAACCCACCGGCGCATTGTGGTTGTCTTGCCCAGTCCCGGCAGACCATCCACCACCACAAGGCAGGCCTCCTGCGCCCCGCGTTGCTTCAGCGCAGCAATAGCATTCATGAACTTTTTGGCGTTGGAGGTTTCAACATATTGAGTTCGCATCTGATAAAGTCCTTTAGTATTCCGCCCGTCAGGCCACACGGCGCAGCGCATCTTTAAGTGCGGCAACGTCAATTCCTGACATGCGGAACAGGTCCACATTCACATGGCTGCGCAGGCACTCCCACAGCAGCTCTTTCTGGTTGTCTGTCAGCTCCTCAGGGTGCTGCAGAGCAAACACGGCAAGCTCTTCATCAGACGCAAATACCCGCTTGCCGGATTTAGGTTTATGGGCAGAGTGATCCTCGCCCCCGGTGCTGAAGTTGGCCAGCTGAACAACATTGTGCTCCAGCAGATCACCCTCCGGCTCCACCGGTTCCATAATCGCCACAGGTTCCATCGGCAGATCCATAACCGGGGTGGCATCGGCTTCCAGATAGAGCGAAGCCTTCAGCTCGCCTTCAACATCCGCCATTTTGCCCGACAGCCGTTTCATCCGCCCTTTGGCGCGGGTTTCAATCGCCGCCTGCTCCAGTGAGTACGGCACATAGCGGGTCTCATTGCCCGCAAACCTGGCGGTACAGATCAGCGCTCCCGGCTCGTCCTTACCGTCCACCTTGTCAATCCGGCGCACGGTCAGATAGCTGCCATCCTTCACGTCAATCCCGACAATCACCTTGTCGCCGTGATACTGCTCAAGCGCTGCATTGAAATAAGTGTTGGAATTCCATTCAATCAGGCAGCGGCGCACCGTGCGGATCACGTGAGGGCGGAACAGCTCCGCAGCTTCCTCCTCGCTCACCTCAACAACCTCAAAGCCTTTTGCCTGCTCGCTCTGCCAGAACTCGTTTGGACTCATATGCCGCATCCGCCCGCTTTCAGTGTCAATCAGCATTGAAAATTGACCCACCTTTTGCATTCAAAACTGACCCGCCCTGTGGGCGAAAAAAGCCCTGTCT
>CANNAV010000105.1 GCA_947502585.1 uncultured Pseudovibrio sp. | reverse complement strand
AGATGGCATCGAACAGAATACACTCGATCAAAAAGCTGCTTAAGGAAATGCTGATACACCAGATTTGACAATAACTCAATCGCAAGCCATCGTATGTCTACTTTTGCAAACTCTGCGATTGCCAGAACTTTATCTAGTCCCGGAGACTTCCATTAAGGTACTGCCTTAGCGTGCTGCTGCCGATGCCGCAACTTTGCGTAAAAGCGTTTGCACTACCCTCACCTATGAGCGTTCTAAGGCGCGAAGAAAACGTTTTAGTGCTCATGACCTCTAACACTCAGCTGAAGCTTAGTGTTCTACACACGCTTTAAATTTCGAATAATACCAATAAATTCAATGGGTTAAGCAGTAAAAGTCCATTCAAAGCTTCTTCCAGCACTTAACTGTAAGTATTGAGCGTAACAGCGTTTGAAATTTAACGTTATTGTGCGAAATATGTAGTTGTTAGCACCGTACAACCGCTTCATGCGGCGCACAGGGGTGAGGGTCAAAAAAAACGGCTGCTGCAACAGACCGTTGTTTAAGAGGGTATTCCAAATGAAAAAGCGTAAATCCCATATTTGGGATGAACACTCCATTAGAGCAGAACTACACCGCAGACGGATGACCACCGAACACCTTGCCCGGCACAAGGGCGTTCACCGTAACACACTATCGCGTGCACTGAAAACTGGAACTGGTAAGGGCGCGAAAATTATCTCCGACTTTTTGTGTATCTCGCTGGATGAGCTCTGGCCTCACCGTAGAAGGGTGTCTGCTCATGTAGTCTACGATAGCGACAAACATGGCCCGAGCGCCAGTCAGAAAAAACGGCGTCCGACTGAGATCATGATTTCTGACAGTGAGGTGGCGGCATGAGAGCTGCTCACCTTTCCTCCTGTGCGGCCTGAGGCTGTATCATCGGTTCGATTATGGACCTGAAAGCGACAACCACCTGAAAGACCTCGCCAGCATCGTTGCCCTTTCCATGCCTTTCAGGCAGCCTCGACAATCTCTTGATAGTTTTTAAAAGACCCTGTTTGAAAGCCAGTTTTGCGTAAATACTTCCAGATATTCTCCACCGGATTGAGTTCCGGGGAGCGCGGGGGAAGAAACATAAGGGTTATGTCGTCAGGGATTGTCAGTTTTGCTGTGGTATGCCAGCCTGCCTAGTCCATCAGTACCATCGCATGGGTACCAGTCGCGACGGTTCTGCTGATCTCTTCCAGATGTAATTGCATGGAGTCTGTATTGGCTTTGGGCAAAACAAGAGCTGCCCCTTTGCCACGGGCGGGGCAGACAGCCCCGACCAAATAGGTTGACTGATAGCAACGGTCGCGGGGAGCCCGTGGTCTGGTTCCTTTTGTCGCCCATCTTCTGGCAAGACCATTTTTCTGACCAATGCGAGCTTCGTCCTGCCACCATATTTCTATGGATCTTTGTGGGGGCAAATGGGTCGTTATCTTCTTGAGCTTGCTATGGAGTTTTTTTTAAATGTCTCCATAGGCTGTTCGTCCTGACCCGGGTGCTGAGGCCGGACGCTGACGCGGGAAAATCCAGGGTCTTTGAGGAGGTTTGAAATCGCTCTTTCGCTATAGCAAACCCCAGTGTTTTCCTCGATCACACTTTGCAAATCCCGCGTCGCCAGCGGACCACACCATGTCGGTGTAAATCAGGGCCAGCTTCAACCAGATCAGCAAATTCTGCCATTTGCTCTTTGGTGAGCCACCGGGCACGGCCCGGACTCTTACGGTTGCACAATCCTTCAGGCCCTTCTTCATTGAACCGACGTACCCGGTCGCGCCGCCTCCGAGCGCGACAACCCATCATAAACAGCTGCAAGAGCAAGCAGGCGGCGGCTCTGTCTGACATCCTTACTTTGACAAGCAAGAGTACGTAACGAGGACGCATCATAATCACGGCGCAATGGGATCGCAGGCATTGGGAATCTCCTTCCCAAATGTTGGATCATAATTCAAGTGATTTGGGAATTCATATACCGAGTCAAAAGCACCTGCCGCTGGTATGAGAATTTACCGCACTATAGGGACACAATTTCGAAAACCGTGACAACCTCAAATTGTGGAACTCTTATCCCTTAAGGTACAGGGTTAGAGCTCCTAAAGTGGCAGGAGAACCCGCGTTTTTTGTCATTGTTGCCCGGCGGGAGTTATCCGCGCAGGGTACCGCCGGTAGCTTTTTGAACGGACGCAACAATCTTGTTTGAGACCACCTCGATATCCTCATCGGTGAGGGTTTTCCTGGTTGGCTGGAGCGTCACATCAATTGCGAGCGAGCGCTGGCCTTCAGGAACACCCTTGCCTTCGTAGATATCAAAGAGATTAACGTTTGTAATCAATACTTTATCAGCACCTTTTGCTGCGCGGAGCAGCTTGTCAGTCGGGATAGAGCTGTCTACCAGGAACGCAAAGTCCCGTTTTACCGGCATAAGGTCAGCTGCATCAAGCGCACCTTTGGATTTGGTTGCTTTCTTCTTCGGCTGAGGCACAGCGTCGATGAATACTTCGAACGCCACGAGTGGGCCTTCAATGTCCAATGCTTCCAAGGTCTTAGGATGAATCTCACCGAAGTAGGCCAGGGTGTTTTTCGGGCCCATTTTGAGAGCACCGGAACGGCCTGGGTGGTAGTAAGATGGAGCATCGGTGAAGACCATCAGGTTGTTCACCTGTGTGCCCACAGATGTCAACACCGCGCCCGCATCAGCCTTGGCGTCAAAAACATTAATGTTTTCAGCATTTCCAGACCAGTGACGACCAGAACCGGTTGGTTTCGCGGTACCGCGGCGGATTCCGGCGATGACCATCTTCTGGCCTTTTTCGCTATCGTTTTCAAAGACTTGGCCGACTTCGAAGAGAGCGACGTCTGCGTAGCCGCGGTCTGCATTACGCTGAGCTGCGGTGAGCAGGCCTGGCAGCAGGGACGGACGCATGTCGGACATGTCTGAAGAGATCGGATTTGCCAATGATAGCAGTGGGTTACCACCGCCGAAGTGCTCTGCGTGGGCTTTTGGAATGAAGGACCACAGAACAGCCTCGTCCATGCCGCGTGTTGCGAGTGCGCGGCGGGCATTAGAGCGGCGGATCTGGCTAACAGTTAGAACCTTCTGGGAGATTGGCTCCATGCGCGGCAGGGTAGCAGTTGGCACTTTGTCGATGCCAACAATGCGCATAACCTCTTCTACCAAATCAGCTTTTCCGTGGATGTCCGGACGCCAGCTTGGGGGAGAAACCTTGACCACATCGCCGTTGCCAGCGACCCAGAAGCCGAGCAGGGAGAGGATAGCTTTGATCTCACCGTGGGATACTTCCAGACCGGAGAGGCGTTTGACTTCGCTGAGAGGGAAGTCGATGATGCGCTCTTCCTGTGGCACTTCTCCTACAACGTGCGCGTCGGAAGCTTCGCCGCCGCCACACAGGTCCATGACCAATTTCGTTGCAACCTGAAGGCCTTCCATCATGTAGGCCGGATCTACGCCGCGCTCGAAGCGGTAACGCGCGTCGGTGGATATTCCCAGTTTACGGCCTGTACGGGCGATGTTGAGCGGATCCCACAGTGCACTTTCGATCACAACGTTACTGGTATTTTCGTCGCAACCCGTTGATTCTCCGCCCATAATTCCGCCGAGGGATTCCAGACCGTTGTCGTCTGCGATGACAACTACGCTTTCGTCGACAGCATAAGTTTTTCCATCGAGGCCAACAAGTTCTTCACCTGCTTTGCCGTGACGAACGGTCAGGTTGCCGGAAACCTTATCTGCATCAAAGACATGCAGCGGGCGGCCCTGATCAAAGGTCATGTAGTTGGTGACGTCCACAAGGGCATTAATCGGGCGCAGACCAATAGCAATCAGACGCTTCTGCATCCATTTTGGAGACGGGCCGTTTTTGATACCACGGACCACGCGGTAGCCGAATGCAGGGCAGTGTTCCGGACTATCCCCCAGATTCATAAGGAGTTTTGGGTCATTTGCGTTGCTATGTGCGTTCACTTGCGTTTTTTGCGGGGTTTTTAGCGTTCCTAAGCCGGCAGCAGCCAGATCACGCGCTATACCATACACACTTGCACAGTCGGAGCGGTTTGGGGTCAGGCCGATTTCGATGACCGGGTCGTCCAGACCAGCATATTCAACAAACGGGGTGCCGACTGTTGCGTCTTCTGGCAGGTCGATGATGCCGTCATGTTCGTCGGATAACTCCAGCTCACGCTCGGAAGCCATCATGCCGTAGCTCTCCACGTCGCGGATTTTGCCGACGGACAATGTTACGTCGAGACCGGGGATATAATCACCTGGTTTTGCGAACACGCCAACCAGCCCTTTTCGGGCGTTTGGTGCGCCGCAGACAACCTGCAGAGGCTCACCTTCGCCGGTGTCCACTTTCAGCACACGCAGGCGGTCCGCATTCGGGTGCTGCTCCGCCTCCAGAACGCGGGCAATCCTGAACATGCCAAGGCGGTCTGCTGGATTGGTAATTTCTTCCACTTCCAGCCCGATCAGCGTCAAGCGCTCTGCAATTTCATCAAGGCTTGCATCGGTCTCAAGATGGTCCTTAAGCCAGGAAAGGGTAAATTTCATTTTTCTGCTCTTTACGTTTGGACCAAATTACTTAGAGAGGCCGGAAACCAGTGCCGGCATATCCAGCGGGCGGAAACCGTAGTGCTTGAGCCAGCGGACATCTGCATCGAAGAAGGCGCGCAGGTCGTTCATGCCGTATTTCAGCATGGCCAGACGGTCAATGCCGATGCCCCATGCAAAGCCCTGGTACACATCCGGGTCCAGCCCACAGTTGCTCAGAACGTTTGGATGCACCATGCCGCAGCCAAGGGTTTCCATCCAGTCGTTGCCGGTACCGATTTTCACTTCAGCGCCGGAGCGGTCGCACTTCACGTCCACTTCCATGGAAGGCTCCGTGAACGGGAAGAAGCTTGGGCGGAAGCGCAGCTCTACTGCATCCACCTCGAAGAACGCTTTGAAAAATTCTTCCAATGTGCCTTTCAGGTGGCCGATATGCGTGGTCTTATCAATCACGAGGCCTTCCAGCTGGTGGAACATTGGTGTGTGGGTCTGGTCGCTGTCACAACGGTATGTACGGCCCGGCATGATCAGGCGCAGTGGTGGCACCTGTGATTTCATGGCACGGATCTGCACTGGGGATGTGTGCGTACGCAATAACATGCGTGTCCCGTCTGCCTTCTCGTTGAAGAAGAAGGTGTCGTGCATTTCGCGGGCAGGGTGGCCTTCCGGGAAATTCAGCGCGGTGAAGTTCAGCTCATCGGTCTCAATGTCCGGGCCCTCAGCAACGGAGAAACCTATATCAGCGAAGATAGCTATCAGCTCGTCCGTCACCTGAGAAATCGGGTGGATGCGGCCTTCTTCTGCCGGTGTGGTGCGCAGTGGCTGGCTCACATCAACGGTTTCAGAGGCGAGGCGTGCGTTGAGCGCTTCAGTTTTCAGCAGCTCTTTGCGGGCGAGAATAGCCTCGCCAACGCGGTTTTTAAGGGTGTTGAGCAAAGGCCCCATTACTTTGCGCTCGTCAGGGCTCATTTTGCCAAGCGTTTTCATTTTATCAGAAACGCTGCCCTTTTTGCCAAGGGCAGCAACGCGCACGTCTTCCAGTGCGGCTTCAGAGTCAGCACCGGCAATCGCAGTGTTAATCTCGGCTTCTAGTGTTTCGAGGTCGGACATAATCCCTCAAGTGTTTGCATGTGCCAGCAGCTGATTGAGACCTGAGTCCCAGCCGGGCAAATAAAATTCGTGGAGGTCTTTTAGCGAATGCAGGCAGCTCAATAAAGGGGCTGATTGATAATCAGCCTCTCAGATTGCCTCAATACTTCCGTTTTTCAGCAGAAACTTCAGGATCGGCATAAAAACACACGCCGGGGCTACTCGTAGTATGCCACGCCCTGCCCCGCTGCCGGAACGCTCTTGCTTATTGTGCCTGTCATGTAGTACGCAGATCATTTGCTAGGAGTGGATGACTTTGGCGGCAGCTGATTTTCCACTGCTATGGCTGTTAAAGATGTGGGTCAGCTGCCAGACAGGATAATGTGCCTGCTTCGACGGGGGCAAGCCCTTACAGAGGACTTGCAGCTTGCCGTTTTCGGCCAGAAATAAACACTCATGATCCCGCCGTAAAATCGACCGTCTCATCAGGTGTTTTTTACCCGCCAAATCCGCGCCCGGATCTTGAGCCGAAACCACCACGAGATGCGATTGAAGTTCTGGTCTGCACTTTGGGGGGCTTAGAAAGTTTTGTCGTCGCTTTCCTGGGAATACTGGCCGACCGGTTGTTCGACGACATGTCGAGAGCGTATCCGCCACTCGTATAGAAATGGCGGCGATTGCGGTCCGGATAAACCGGGCGAACGCGAGACTTCCAGTCGGACAAGCCCTGGGTTGCATTCGCGATAAAGTAACCAGCCGCAATTGGAACAAAATAGCTGCTGTAGGAAGTTCCCTTCTCTTGCGCTGGAACACACGCATACCTTCCATGCTGGTCTTCACAAAGGCGATTGGTGCTGTAGCGCGGTGCTGTGGTCTGGTCCGTGCTTTTAGCAACTTTAAAGGCGGCAGTGCAGTCATTGACGCTGTATTGCGCAGCAGAGACGCACTGCTTCTGCCCGGCATAAACCTGCCCATCTGCCTTTTCTTCAACCTGATCACATGCCGCGAGCGATACCCCGGCCGTTGCCATAATGACGAGTTTCAAAGGTCCTGAACGTTTCATTTAGTTTCCCCAGCGCTCAATAGGTCATACAAGCGGCATTTAAAAGTCCGACGCTGATGGAAACGCCGCCGAGATGGATGCCGATTGCGGTTTCACCCTTTTCAATTCTGCCGGAGACCTGCGGGTAAAACGCTCGAAATACCAAAAATGTGATGATTTGCAGGACACCTGCAACAACACCCCAAACTGCAAAATCAATCAATCCGACTGAATTGGCTGCTGCACTGGCAATTGGAATGGAAAAGCCAATAACTGCACCTGTAAGCGAAAGGGAGGCTGCACTGTTGTTTTCTTTAATGAGCGCCATTTCCTTATGAGGCGTAACAAACTTGTAAATCGTCATGAACACCACAAGCATCACAACGGCGACAATGAAATAAGCCAGGAACGGCAGCAAGCCGAATAGAGAATTCTGAAGTTCAGCCAAAGTAGTCTCCCATAAAAATCAAATATGCAATTCATGTTGTGAAAGGCTGCGACCGAGCATATAGGCCACGCTACGCTCGCTTGAACCTTGCACCTCTTCCATGTTCACCAGCAACATCTCGTCTTTGCCGTCGCTGAGTTCCCTTGCAAACAGCATGGCGCTTTGGAATATCCTGCGACCGGACCTGCCTGACCTGTCTTCGCTCACGCTCTCCCAGTACTGCATGGGTTCTTCTGGCTGGTCAGAGCTGTCAAACCATGCCCGCTCAAACAGCACGTCACCCTCCGGACCAGAGAGAGAGAAGGTTGTTTGACAGATGGAGCGGCGGATTTCGCCCCACTGGCGATCTGTGCTGGGGTACTGCACATCGTAATAGGACCACAGCATGATCTCATCTATCCGCTCATCTGCGACACCATCTCCACCCTGGATCTGCAAAAGCAGGCTGTCATCATCTGGATAAAACCGGTGCAGGTGTGATTGCTCGCCAAGATCGCAATGGCCTTGCGCGACTATTGAAAACGTAAGCTGCGGAACCGCAATCAAACTGTCCTTTGGCAACAGCTTTACTGAAATGCTGTCAACCGTGACGGCCCGCCCGATTGTAACACCAAGCACTTCAGGTAGTTCATTTTGAGTATTTGATTTACGCCAAAACCTCAGCATCAAGATTCTCCATTAAACGAGACCATGCCTCCGGCTCAAAACGCTGCTGAGCCACATAATAGACGGTGGTACCGCCTCTCAAATCGGACGGGAACGGCTTGAATGATACATCGTTCTCCCCGGACTGTCCGACAGCAAGCAAAACAGCATTGACCGAAAGAAGCTGCTGCTCGACTTTAGCAGTGGGAAAATGGCATGCCCCTTCAAGAATGCAAGAGTAAATAGTAGCGTTGTGAGTTGCGCTGCTCAACGCCATAATTACGCGACTTGCGCCGGGATCCTGCGCTGCACGCACAAGCGTTTCTGTTGCACTTGAGACCACGGCTTCCACATGAGCCAGTTTTGTTGCACGACGGGCGGTGTCCCGGTCGCCAAAATAGGCGGCTACATGCACGTCGCCGGAAAGCTCACGAATCGCAAGGCAGGTATTGAAGGTTTCCGCATCGCTGTCCGTGTAAACGATAATCTTTTCCGCATGTTCCACCCCAGCCCGCTTAAGGGTTTCCAGCGTATCAAGCCGGTCACCGCGTACAAAGCGAACCCCTTCAGGAACAGTGACCTCGGCGGAGGTGGCAAGCAGCACAATCCTAGTGTCGTTGTCTCTGCCTGCTATCAGGTCCGTGATCATCCGCTCGGTTCGGTCGCTGTGATACCCGATGATGACCGTGGCACCCGAGAGGCTTTTGAAGTTACCTCTGCCATCTGCCATGCGTCTTACCCCTTGAACGAGAGAGCTGGTGAGCTTGCTCAACACAGCGGTGAAAATAAGCAGCGCACCGGGTACAAACCAGATTGCCGAGATGAGGCGTCCGGCCTCCGTTGCCGGTGATAAATCGCCATAACCGACAGTCGAGGCGGTTGTTGAGGCAAAGTAGAGGAACACGACAGGATCAGAGGTCAGCTCCGTTTCGCCCGCCCAAACGAAGAGCGCCCACGATATCAGCAGATATGCACAAATGAGCGAAAGCAAGACCCATAAACGCAGTTCGACAAGATGGTCGTAGAACTTATTGTAGATCTGCTGAATAACTGGCACTAATAAAACTTCCTGTCGCCTAGCTGCAATAAATCAAACACCGGATAATTTTGTGACGACCTATTGAAATTAATACCGTAATTAATAGGTAATTATATAGACTGGGTGAATAAGGAAAAGCAATTATTCGCTGGGAATGCGAGAAGTTTCAGGTTTCCATACCAGCTGCTACGTATGGTAACCTGATTAAAATTGACTTTATATCGCCCCTTTTAACCAGCATAGTTTTGGATTGGAGATTTGATAATGGCTCAGCCGCTTAGCCACTGGACTGCATCAGGTCTGGTAGAGGCCCTGCAAGCTTTACCAGATGCATCCTCAGAAGATATGGAATTTGTCGCGGCTTCTGAGACAAAGGACGTTTTTGAGGTCCACATGAAGAACGCAGGTGATGTCGTTCTCTTTGTTGTTGTCAGCCCCGCACAAATCACCACCTCAACAATTCTCTGGGGGCGGGATGAGCTGGATGATCCTGAAGCCTTTGAGGCGTTCATGCTGCGGTCTCACCGCACGCTCATGCCGTTAAGTGCACTGTCAATCGGAAAGATCGGTGACCGTGAATACCATGAGCTGTTCGGTACCATGTCTTCCACGTCACCTGTCACTGAGATCCTTGAAGAGTTCAAAGTGATCGCGGAAAACGCAATCGAACTGGCCCGCGAACTGGGCCCAAAAGCCAGCGCTTAATCAGGAGACATCTATGAGCATTTGGGGCAAACTGTTTTCTGCGGTGAAGGGCCACGTCAACAACGCGGCAGAGAACATTCAGGATTCCAACCTGATGGTGATCCTGGAACAGGAAATTCGCGATGCGAAAGACGCTATCGCCAGGGCTAAGGACGAACGCTCACGCATGACTGCAAACAGAGTGCTGAAAGAGCGCTCCGTCGCAGAACTGGAGAGCGAAGTGCAGCGCCGCACAGATGCCGCGCGGACCGCAAAATCATCCGGTGACGAAGCCCTCGCTGTTGAGATTATTGAGAGCATCCTTAAGTTGAAAGAAAAGTCAATCACAGAACAGGAGCTGGCAGACCAGTACAAAACTACAGAAGAAAAGATGGATGCATCCATCCGTCAGTCTCAGAGCCGTATTGAGAACCTGAACCGCAAGATCGAAAGCGCGAAGGCGACCGAGGCGCTGATTCAGGCGCAAAAAGCCTCTTCAACCAGTACTGTTGCTTCCAACGGTAAGCTGGCGAGCGCTGTGGATAGTCTGGATCGCCTTGAGCAACGTCACGCCCATCAGCAAGCCGTACTGGAAGCTGCTGAGCAGGAAGCGCAGGTTGAAAGCGGTGCCGACCTTGAAGAGAAGATCAAACGCCTTGAGCGTCCGGGACAAGGCGACGTCCAAAAACTTCTGGCAGCCCTGTAATCATTTGAGTTGATTTATGAAACGAATATTGTTGCCTGAGCGCTCCGACTGGAAACAACAGGCAGAAGCGCTGGGCTTCAATTTTCATAGTATGTACGGCGAACCCTATTGGGATGAGAGCCGTGCATATGAGTTCACGCTCAAGCAGGTTGAAGACGATCTGGAAGACGTGACAGCAGAGGTTTACAGCCTCTGCCTGGAACTCGTTGACACAGCTGTCCAAAGCGAGCAAATGATGCGCTCTCTCCAGATCCCGGAGAAATACTGGGACTGGATTGAGAGGTCATGGAAGAACTCTGAGCCTGCGCTCTATGGCCGGTTTGATATGGTCTATGACGGCAGCGGCCCTGCAAAAATGCTGGAGTTTAATGCCGATACGCCCACGTCCCTTTATGAGACAGGCTTCTTCCAGTGGAACTGGCTGGAGGATCAACTCGCCCAGGGTGGGATACCGCAACAGGCCGACCAGTTTAATTCCCTGCAAGATAAGCTGATCAGCCGCCTGGGAGACATCCTTGGAGCCGGTGACCACCTGCATTTTTCCTGCGTGAAAGACGCAATTGAAGATCGTGCGACCGTGCGCTACCTGCAGGACTGCGCCCGTCAGGCAGGCCTTCAGGATCACTTTGTCTATATCGAAGATATTGGCGTGGATGGAAAGTTCCGGTTTGCAGACCAGGAAGAGTATGTGATCGAAAACCTCTTCAAGCTATACCCCTATGAGGACATGTTCCGCGAAACCTATGGACCTATCCTACCCAGGACAAACATGCGCCTCATAGAACCGCCGTGGAAAGCGATTTTGTCCAACAAGGGCATGCTTCCGCTACTCTGGGAGATGTTCAAAGGTCATCCGAACCTTCTGCCTGCCTGTTTTGAGAAAGATGAAAATAAGAGCGAGCTCACCAGCCGCTTTGTCAGAAAACCGATCTTCGGCCGGGAAGGAGCCAATGTCTCCATCATTGAAGAGGCGCAAGTGACCGAGGAGGCGCAGGGGCCATATGGTGGTGAAGGTTTCGTTCTGCAAGCTTATTGCCCGGTGCCGCAATTCGGCGCAGACTTCACAGTGATTGGATCATGGGTTATTGGTGATGAGCCAGCAGGAATTGGCATTCGTGAAGACAGCTCTCAGATCACAAAAGACCTGTCAAGGTTTGTACCACACTACATTTACGGCTAAAGCATACTGTGCATATGAATTCAAGAGTCATGCCCTAACTCCTTATTTTCATGAATGATTCAAAAACAGAGGTTTTTATGGAACACTGGGCACAGGTTTCCCTGCCAGGAAATTGCATGGGGCTTGATGCGTAAATTAGCCTGATCAGACGGCCCGTTGGAAACGCTTAAACCCTGGCATATCCAGCCAGTTTGGATGCGGTGTTCCGGTCAGAACCAGTGCCGGTGTCTTGCCTTGCATGTGATGTGCTCACTGGAGTTCCTCCCAGTTACCGGACAATCGAATATATTGACTTTGAGTGTATCAGGAGCTGGAAATGAGTAGCAAGCGGGCAAGTAAACAAAAGAATATAAAATGGCAGCAGTAGCCCGACTTTATGAAACAGGAGCCACGTTGTGTCAGGTAGCAAAAGATTTGGGGCGCACATCGGCACAATTGAAGATGTGGTGCCTTGAAAGAGAAGCTGCGGACTGAGAGGAGCCCAGAGGACTAATTCGCTTTGCGATACCAGCGTTGTTTGAGTTCATTGCACAGGGTCGGAATTTTTTTAAGCTGGGGTTGCGCCGGGCGTGTGATTTTGGCGTTGCAATTGATAGAGTGCGTTCTCCTGGGATTTACAACGAATTGAATTCTTTTCGTTTCTCTGATTTCCACCATTAAAACTGCTGCTGTTGGTCGAGGTGATCTTGCCTCAATTAACACAGAGATTTTCCATTACCTGTCACCTGCGTGCCTGCAAACGCTTTGCTGCCTGACTCGCACGATCTCCGCAAACGGCAACTGCAGATGATGTGAGGCCGTTCCAGCGGCACCTGATCGAGAGCGGCGTGAGCCACAGTACCAGCAATCAGACCGTCAAAGTGCTGTTTTTGATGATCCTCTGAAGCAGTTGCTGCGTGAAGGAGCAAGGAAGTTGTTGCAACAAGCTGTTGAAGTAGAACTCCAGTCAGTTCTTGCCGGTTATCAGGGCGAGCTTGCCGAGTGTGGCAAAGCCCGGGTTGTACGTAATGGCTATCATCCCGAGCATGAAATCCAGACCGGCATTGGTCCGGTGTCTGTGAAAGTACCCAAAGTACGAGCGCGCTCAGGCCAGCCAGTCACGTTCCACTCAGCCCTTGTGCCACCCTATGTACGTAAGGCCAAAAGTCTGGAAGCGGCCTTACCATGGCTTTACCTGAAAGGGGT
>CANNAV010000104.1 GCA_947502585.1 uncultured Pseudovibrio sp. | reverse complement strand
AATTGCCTCAAGTCGGCTGCGGTCTTCACTCGAGACGCTGAATGAGTTTTTTGTGCACATGCCCGACTATACCACATTAGGAGCTATTTGTCTCGCACAATCCACTAGCAAGGCATTGCCTAGCGTCGGAGAAGCGCTATAGCACTAAATCGCTTCTTCCTTGCCGGAGTTTTTGCGGTGCAGCAAACGGCAGCTTTGTCCGCTAAGCCCTCGCCAGTATGATACTTTATTACTCTCCTACAAATGACCACAGGCTTTTCTGAGCGGTTATTCAACCGTAACTGATTTTGCCAGGTTCCGTGGTTGATCCACGTCTGTGCCCATGAAAACGGCTGTGTGGTAGGACAGCATCTGCAGCGGTAGTGCGTAAATGAGCGGGGCAACGATTTCAGGGAGTTCTGGGAGAATGATCATCTGGTCAGCTGCAACACCTGCGGCCTCGGCACCTTTTTCATCTGTAAACAGTACAATCTCACCACCACGAGCTGCCACTTCCTGCATGTTCGACACTGTTTTATCGTAAACTCCATCAAACGGCGCTACAACCAGTATTGGCATATTCTCATCAATCAGTGCGATCGGGCCATGCTTCAGCTCACCTGCCGCATAGCCTTCCGCGTGAATGTAAGAAAGCTCCTTCAGCTTCAATGCACCTTCCAGTGCCAACGGGAAGCTCGTGCCACGACCAAGGAACAGCGCATGATGCTTCCTGGACATCCAGGGGGCAAGTTTTTCGATCTGTGGCTCTAGTTTTAAAACCTGCATTGCATGTGACGGTAACTCAGAAAGGGCACCAACAAGCTCTTTTTCCTGATTTTTACTCAAGATTCCACGTTGACGGCCAGCAAGTACAGCAAGGCTCGCCAGCACAGCCAACTGGCATGTGAAGGCTTTGGTAGAGGCGACGCCAATTTCCGGCCCGGCAAAGATCGGGAACACCAGATCGGATTCCCGTGCGATCGTGCTTTCTGGTACGTTCACCACCGCACCTATGGTCATACCCTGTTCTTTACAGTAGCGCAGTGACGCCAGCGTATCTGCCGTTTCACCGGATTGGGAAATGAACAGAGCCAGATCACCTTCTCCAAGAGGCATCTCACGGTAACGGAATTCCGAAGCGATATCGATATCTACTGGAAGGCGAGCGTATTTCTCAAACCAGTATTTTGCAGTCAGGCCAGCGTAATATGCTGTGCCGCAAGCAGAAATTACAAGTCGATTGATCTTGGAGAAGTCCAAATCTTTTCCTTCAGGCAGGGTAATTTTACCCTCATTGAATTTAAGGTATTGCGAAATAGCATGCCCCAAAACCTCTGGCTGTTCATGGATTTCTTTTGCCATGAAGTGACGGTAGTTGCCTTTGTCCATTATAGTGGAACTTACACTGGAGGTGTGAACAGCCCGCGCCGCGGCAACATTGTTTTCATCAAAAACCTGTGCACCAGTGCGTGTCACAACAACCCAGTCACCCTCATTAAGGTAGGAGACACGATCAGTGAAAGGAGAAAGCGCAATCGCGTCAGAGCCGAGGAACATCTCGCCCTCACCATATCCAACAGCAAGCGGCGAACCACGGCGCGCACCAATCATCAGATCTTCCTGATCAGCAAACAAAATTGCGAGCGAAAAAGCGCCTTTAAGGCGACCAAGAACAGCTGCAACAGCATCCTGTGGAGCTTTGCCGATTTTGACTTCGAGTGAAATCAGATGCGCAACGACCTCAGAATCCGTTTCAGTGGAAAGTTTCACACCTGCGCCGCGCACCTCTTCACGCAGTTCAAGAAAATTCTCAATAATACCGTTGTGGACCACCATAACGCCGTCAGAGGCGTGTGGATGGGCGTTTTCAATGGTCGGGGCACCATGTGTAGCCCAGCGAGTGTGGCCAATGCCGCTCAACCCCCCGAGAGGTTTGCCTTCCAGCACAGCTTCCAGGTTGCGTAGTTTTCCTTTCGCACGTCGGCGAACCAACTCGCCATCCTGAACTGTTGCAATACCAGCAGAGTCATATCCGCGATATTCAAGCCGTTTCAGTGCATCTACCAGCAATGGTGCGACAGGCGTCTGCCCCAAAATTCCGACAATACCGCACATATGTGTTCTCCTTGAAATCCAACCTGGCAACTGATACGAGCATCAATTTTGAACCAAGTCTTTAGCCTGCTGCATCTATGTGAGGGAAATCAATCCATGTTTCGTTTCGTTACAGCTTGAAGATAATTGAGTATGCACACCGTTGACTTCAGCTGTGTGCCGCAATATGACTCATCTCTTTCCTGAAGCTTTTGCAGTTGCAAGCTTTCCGCGCAGTATAGCAGCACGGCCCTCTTTGTTGACCTGACGGGCACGGCAGATAGCCAATGCATCCGCAGGTACATCTGAGGTAACAACAGATCCGGCAGCAATAAAAGCGCCATCACCCAGCTTCACAGGCGCAATAAGCACACTGTCTGAACCAACAAAACTGCCTGCACCGATATCTGTATGATGCTTCAGATAGCCATCATAATTGCAGGTGATTGTGCCCGCACCAATATTGGACTTCGCGCCGATACGCGCATCACCGATGTAAGAAAGATGATTGACTTTGGCACCCGCTTCAACCCTCGCGTTTTTGATCTCAACGAAGTTGCCGATGTGAGCCCCTTCGCCAATCTCTGCGCCCGGACGCAGCCGGGCATACGGACCAACGGTCGCATCAGCGCTCACATGCGTATGTTCCAGATGTGAAAACGCACGAATACGGGCCCCGCCATCAACATGCACACCCGGGCCAAACACCACGTTCGGCTCAACAATCACATCCGGTTGAATCTCAGTATCAAATGAGAAATAGACCGTCTCCGGCGCCCGCAGTGTCACACCGTTTTCCATAAAGGTTTCGCGCTGCACTTGCTGGAACACAGTTTCACAGGCGGCAAGCTGCGCCCGGTTATTAATGCCCTGAACTTCCTTCTCATCTGCAAGTTCAGAAACAACCTTCATCCCTTTGTTGCGTGCAACCTCGACGGCGTCGGTCAGGTAGTACTCACCCTTTGCGTTGTCGTTTTTAATTTCTGCAATCAAATCAGGCAGAGCCTTTCCCTTAAACGCCATGATACCCGCATTGCAAAGAGTGACTCTGCGCTCGTCCTCCGTTGTTTCTTTTTCTTCACGGATAGCAACAAGCTCACCATTGTTTTCAAGCAGGCGGCCATAGCCGAGCGGGTTCTCAGCTTCAAAGCCAAGCACAACAACATCTGCACCGCCTGCTAAGCGTGCGCGCAGACGATGCAGCGTGTCTGCCCTCACAAGCGGAGTATCACCAAATAAAACTAAAACGTGGTCAGAGGTGTCTTTATAAGCCTCCTCAGCTGCTTTTACAGCATGTGCAGTACCCAGCCGGTCAAACTGAACATAACATGTCGCGCGTGGAACCCGCAGGGCAACATGCTCTTCCAGCATCGCCATCTGAGGGCCTACCACCACTGCGACATTGTCAGCACCCGCATGCACAACGGAGTTCAGGACGTGCCCGACCAGTGGCAACCCGCCGATTTCATGCATCACCTTTGGCAGGGCAGAACGCATACGCGTTCCCAATCCAGCAGCCAGAACAATTGCCAAACAAGAACTATTGGACATGCAAACCTCTTGGGAACCTCGAATTACAAACTGACAGGAAAGTTGCACGAGTACTGTGGTATTTCAAAGAACATCACGGTTCTTTCACCAGGAAATTAACACTACTGTTAAAGCTGGTAGATGGTGTTTATACTCAGCTCCTATGAAAACCTGAATGTTTAGACAAGAATGGTTTCGCAGATATTAGGCGTTTTGGCCAGAAAAGTTACATTCAATAGACCCTTACCCATAAAGAGGGATCATGGGACTCTCTTGTTTTATGCTTTTGCCTGTGGAATACCAACCGGATATGCAAACACACCTCAACAGCAAGATCAGAGTATTTTGAGTGCCCTCCACGAAAAGTGCGCTGCGGGGAAGACCATGCCGCAATCACACCGGTATCTACTCAAACGGCAATGTCGGCGCGACTGCACAGGCTCTTATTATACTCACGCCAGTTAAAAGACTTTGTACCTGGCTTTTTCAGGCGTTTGGCGGCTCGTGGCGCTGAGCTTATGCTGCCAGCTCTTCAAATCAGAATTGCGCGATTATATAAACTATCCAGGCTGAGATTGAGGCTGCTACGTTGTCAGAGGCCTGGAGGGGCGGCTGGCGATGTAGGCAGCTATGACGCACATCATGAGGGCTACGGCGACGGCGAGGGGGACTGCTGGGTGTGACATTTTCAGGAACATCAGATAGCCGAAAGTCAGACCTGTGAAGGCAAAGAACTTCGCTTTTTTAGGGATTACTTTATGTTCCTGCCATTGGATTACACTTGGGCCAATCTTCGGATGTGTCAGGATCCGGTTTTCCAGACGCGGGTTCGACTTTGCAAAGCAACCAGCTGCAAGAATAAAGAAAATCGTTGTGGGCAGCAAAGGTAAAAAGATGCCAACAATCCCTGTGGTTACTAAGGCTAAACCAAGCGTCATATAGAATAACTTTTTCACAGAGAGCTCCACTTCCGGCAAGCATGATACATCTTATACACCGTGTTGGTGAGTGCTGACAATAGTTGGAGACTGGCTATTGGTGCATCAACCGGCGTCCATGGCTAATATATCCACCCCATTAAATGAGAAGCATAAACTCTTTTCCAGGGGGAACTTGCAAAACAGATAAAATACGCTAGTTCGTAAAGAAGCACGGATATACCTGCACCTTATCGCGGATGTAAGGCGAAAGGTTTCCTAATTTAGAAAGTTTGGCCGATGGGATCTGACGGGGATAAAAAGCCAAAGCGCGTAGGGTTTATGACGCGGCTGCGGAACTACTTCTTTACTGGCCTGGTGATTACAGGTCCGGTTGGTATTACTCTTTATCTGAGTTGGTCATTGATCCAGTTGATTGATGGCTGGGTTAAGCCCTTCCTGCCGTCTATCTACAATCCAGATAACTATCTGCCTGTGAAAGTTCCAGGTTTTGGGTTGTTTGCTGCATTTCTGGCAATCACGGTGATTGGTTTCCTGACAGCTAATATTGCCGGGCGTTCGCTCGTCAGCGTTGGCGAATCCATTCTTGGTCGCATGCCGCTGGTGCGTAACCTTTACTCCGCTCTGAAACAGATTTTTGAGACTGTTTTGAATGACAGCGGCCGCAATTTCACCAAAGCAGGTCTGGTTGAGTATCCGCGCAAAGGTTTGTGGGCGATTGTATTTCTTGCCACGGACACGAAGGGTGAAGTTGCCAAGCATTTAGAAGAAGAGGCGGATACGGTTTCTGTCTTCTTGCCAACAACACCAAACCCGACCTCTGGTTTTTTGCTGTTTGTGCCGCGTGATGACATAATTGAGCTTTCCATGAGTGTTGAAGATGCGGCAAAGCTGGTTATCTCCGCTGGCCTTGTCAGTCCTGAATACCCGAAACTCCTGGAGGGCGAGGATAAAAAAGCTGTTGATGCGCACCAGCGTAAGAAAGCTGGCAAAGGCGATGAGGGTCCGGAGACTGTCGCAGCTGAATAAATCAGCCTGCTCTGAGAAGTCTGATGGCTTCGTCTCTGGCGAAGAGATACAGGAGGTGGCGCAAGGCGTCGCCTCTTTCTGATTCAAGCTCTGGATCTGTTGCCAGAATAAGCTTTGCATCATCGCGAGCGATCTCCATCAAATCTGCATGATCTTCAATGGAAGCGAGCCTGAAACCCGGTGTGCCGGACTGGCGGGTGCCCAGCAACTCACCTTCACCGCGCAGGCGCAAATCTTCTTCTGCAATGAGAAAGCCATCGTTGGTCTGGCGCAGGATGTTGAGGCGGGAGGCTGCGGTTTCACTTAGCGGGGCTTTGAAGAGGAGCAGACAAGATGAGGCCAGACTTCCACGGCCAACGCGTCCTCTGAGCTGATGCAGCTGTGCAAGGCCGAAGCGTTCGGCATGTTCAATTACGATTATGGTTGCGTCCGGAACATCAACTCCGACTTCGATTACAGTGGTTGCTACAAGCACACGGGCATCACCATTTTTGAACGCGCCCATGGCCGATTGCTTCTCATCCGCCTTTTGTCGTCCATGTACGAGAGCGACGACCGGTCCAAGGGCGTTCTGCAAGTCGTTGAAGCGTTCTTCGGCAGCGGCGAGGTCGATCTTTTCTGACTCTTCCACCAGCGGGCAAACCCAATAGATCTTTTGTCCCTGTGCAATCATCGCCTTCAGCCGGTCAACGACTTCACCGATGCGATCCAGTGATATGGATACAGTTTTTATTTCCTGTCGGCCCTCAGGTTTGTCGGTCAGGCGGGAAACGTCCATGTCACCGAAGTAAGAAAGGACCAGCGTGCGTGGGATTGGTGTTGCGGTCATCACAAGGACATCCACATCGGTGCCTTTGGAGGACAGAGCCAGCCGCTGGTGAACACCGAAGCGGTGCTGCTCGTCTACGATGGTGATGCCAAGGTCTTTGAAGCTGACTGTTGATTGGAAAAGCGCATGGGTGCCGACAATCAGATCAATTTCAGCTGCTTCCAGCGCTTCGCCAATCTCGCGTTTGGTTCTGGCAGTATCTTTACCTGACAAAACGGCGGTACGGATGCCAGCGGCATCGCAGAGCGGCTTCATGGAGGCGTAGTGCTGGCGGGCAAGAATGTCCGTTGGAGCCATCATTGCAGCCTGAGCGCCGGTCTCAATGACGGCTGCCATTGCCATGAGGCCGACAACAGTTTTACCTGACCCGACATCGCCCTGTAGCAGACGCAGCATGCGGGTGGGCCCTTCCAGGTCTGCGAAGATTTCTTTCAGGGCCTCTTCCTGACCGTCTGTGAGTTCGAACGGCAGCGCATCAAGGATCTTCCGGCGCAATGAGCCATTACCTTTGCGTGCTTTGCCGCCCATGTGGCGCAGAGAGTTGCGAACGAGGGCAAGGGCCAGCTGATTTGCCAGAAACTCATCGTAAGCAAGGCGTGCACGGGCTTTGCCTTCTGGTGCCAGATCCCTGGCATCCTCCGGCTTGTGAATGGAACGTAGAGCAGCATCAAACGGTGGGAAATTGCGTTGTTCTACAAAGGGCTGACTTTGCCATTCAGGCATTTTCGGTAGGAACTCAAGAGCGGCGCTCATAGCACGTTGCAGCGTTTTTGAGGTAAGACCTGCCGTCATTGGGTAGACTGGTTCTACGAGCGGCAGTTGCTCTGCTTCTTCCTCTGAGACCATATGATCAGGATGCACCATTTGTGCACGGTCATTAAACCACTCGACCTTACCGGAGACGATGCGCTTCTCTCCCTCAGGCAGCATGCGATGTAAGTAATCCCCGCGGGCGTGGAAGAACACCAGCTCAATGACCCCGGTATCATCATGGGCGAGAACCTTATAGGGCGCACGGCTGCCGCCTGGTGGTGCACGGTGCTGATCAATGTTGAGCACAAGTGTCACGATTTCCCCCTCAGGAGAGCCGGAGATACCTGGGCGCAGGCGTCGGTCGATAACATTTACCGGAACATGGAAGAGCAGATCGGAAATGCGGGCGTCGCGGTCCAGGCTGCGAACAAGCAGGTTTGTTATGGTCTTCGCAATCTTCGGGCCGATGCCCGGAAGTCTGGTGACCGAGGCGAAAAGAGGATCAAGGCGAGTAGGGCGCATACCATATAGACCAGAACGTGAACAGCAGACCTGATCTGTGCCATGTTCCGGAGATTTGTGCAACGCCCTTAAGAAAACACTGACAGATGAAAATAAGGGTTGTATACAGGCGAAATAATTTGGCCCTATCTATTGCAGATAGTAACAAGTATCAGCAACGTCCTGGGGAATGACGATGGATCAGAGTGCGCATAGCGAAGATCAAAACAAGAACATTGAGCTGGATAGCCGCCGCAAACGTATCATGTTTCGCTGTCACCATCGTGGCATGAAGGAAATGGACATTATGCTGGGCGGCTATGTTGAAAAGCATATTGCGCAGATGCGCGATGAAGAGCTGAATGAGCTGGAAGTGTTTTTACAACATCACGATCAGGATCTCTTCTCATGGTTTATTGGCAGGAAGCCGGTCCCCGATGAAGCGAATACTGATCTGTTCCGCAGGATCCTGGATTACTACAAGGGCAAAACCGAAAGTTGAATCCACGCTTGATTTGCAGCATCTCAGCTGCTGATTATTGCCCGCCGAATATTTGAGATAATAAGGTTACCTCTCCCGTGTTTGAAAGTTTGCTCAAAAAAAGTGAAAACATCACGCTTACTTCTGTTCCTGATGGGGCTGAGGCCTACGTGCTTTCAAAGATCCTGGCAGAAGTAGAGGATGGTGGTCTTGCGCTGACTTATGTTGTGCGGGACGCAACCCGTATGGCAGCGCTGACAGAGGCTCTGGGGTTTTTTGCACCTGATGTGGAAGTGCTTCAGCTACCTGCATGGGATTGCCTGCCGTATGACCGTGTTTCACCTCATGGGGCGATTGTTGCGCGCAGGTTGCTGACTTTGCTGCGGCTGGCAAAGGGGCTGCCGAAGAAAAAGAAGTTTGTTCTGATCACAACAGTGAACGCAGTTTTGCAGCGGATGCCTGTTCGTGAGTGGACGGCCAATCATATTCTCTCGTTTATGCCGGGGAACCGGATCAATCCGGATAAGATTGTTAAGTGGTTGGAAGTCAACGGATTTTCCCGAACACCAACGGTGCGTGAAACCGGGGAATATGCAGTTCGGGGCGGGATTATTGATCTGTTTTCTCCGGCGACCAAAGAACCAGTGCGTTTGGATTTCTTCGGGGATACGCTGGAATCTATTCGTTCCTTTGATACGGATAGTCAAAGAACGCTGGCTCAGAAGAAAGGCCTGACGCTCGTTCCTATGAGCGAGATTATTCTCGAGCCAGAGACGATTTCGCGGTTCCGGCGCAACTATGTAACTGCTTTTGGTGCGGCTGGCCCGGAAGATGTTCTCTATCTGTCCATCAGTGAGGGGCGGCGTTATGCGGGGATGGAGCATTGGTTGCCTCTGTTCCATGATAACCTCTCTACCCTGTTTGATTACATTGGTGAAACTCCCGTTGTGCTGGATGCCAATGCTGAGGATATAATCAAGGAGCGTCTTGAGCAGGTTAAGGAGCACTTTGGTGCGCGTCAGGACGGGCTCAACAACAAAGCGCTTTCTTCCGGTGTGCCATATAAGCCCATTCCTTCGGTGGCTCTTTACCTTCAGGAACCGGAGTTTGTCAGCTGCGTCGCTGACAGAGCATCGGCACAGTTATCCCCGTTCGCAATGCCTCCGGGTACGGGTAAGACTGCGATTGATATGGGGGGGCGTCAGGGGCGTAATTTTGCAGCTGAGCGAACTGCTGGCGATGTAAACATCTTTGACGCCCTTTCCACGCATGTTTCGGCGCTTGCCAGGGATGGGAAAAGGACGGTTCTTTCTTGCTGGAGTGAGGGTTCGCGGGAGCGTTTAACTCAGGTTCTTAGCGATCATGGACTGGATCGTACCGGGTATGTGGGGAACTCTTGTGAGCTGTGGAAGGTTCCCGCTGGGCTGACGGCGCTGATCCTCCTTGGACTGGAGCATGGTTTTGAGATTGATGATCTGGCCTTCATCGGGGAGCAGGATATCCTCGGAGACCGTCTGGTACGGCAGCGTCGGCGGAAGTCCAAAGGGGCGAATGTTCTTACTGAAGCTTCTGCATTGGCGCCGGGTGATCTGGTCGTGCATGTGGAGCATGGTATTGGCCGCTTTATCGGACTGAAGACCATTGAGGCTGTTGGCGCACCACATGACTGTCTTGAGTTGCAATATGCGGGCTCGGACAAGCTTTATCTACCCGTTGAGAACATTGAGCTGCTGACGCGTTATGGTTCAGAAGATCAGGAAGTTCAGCTGGATAAGCTTGGCGGCGGGGCATGGCAGGCCCGTAAAGCCAAGATGAAAAAGCGTATTCTTGAGATTGCTGATGGGCTTATCAGGATAGCAGCTGAGCGCGCGTTGCGGACGGCCCCCGCTATTACGGCTCCGGAAGGGGCTTATGACGAGTTTTCTGCGCGGTTTGTCTATGATGAGACCGATGACCAGATGAGCGCTATTGAAGCTGTGTTTGATGATATGGCATCCGGGCGTCCGATGGACCGGCTTATCTGCGGCGATGTGGGCTTTGGTAAGACGGAAGTTGCTCTAAGGGCTGCGTTTTTGGCGGCGATGTCCGGGAGGCAGGTTGCGATTGTTGTGCCGACGACGTTGCTGGCGCGGCAGCATTACCGGACCTTTGCGGACCGCTTTAACGGATTGCCGATTGAGGTGCGTCAGGCCTCCCGACTTGTCCCCGCTAAGGAACTGTCTGAGACCAGGAAAGGTCTGAAAGAGGGCTCTGTCGATGTTGTGATCGGGACACATGCGCTTTTAGGAAAATCTATTGGTTTCAGGGATCTGGGGCTTCTTATTATCGATGAGGAGCAGCATTTCGGGGTGAAGCATAAAGAACGGTTGAAAGAACTGAAAAGTGATGTTCACGTTCTGACCCTGTCTGCGACCCCGATTCCCCGTACCCTGCAATTGGCATTGACGGGCGTTCGGGAACTTTCCCTTATCGCGACACCGCCGGTGGATCGTCTGGCTGTGCGTTCGTTTATATCCCCGTTTGATCCGATGGTTATTCGCGAGAGCCTGTTGCGCGAGCACTATCGCGGCGGGCAGAGCTTTTATGTGTGTCCGCGGGTGTCTGATCTGGCAGAGGTGAGGGCATTCCTGGAAGAGAATGTGCCTGAAGTTAAAGTGGTTTTTGCCCATGGGCAGATGCCGGCCGGTGAGCTGGATGACATCATGAACGCCTTTTATGAGGGTAAGTTTGATGTGCTTTTGGCGACCACCATTGTTGAGTCCGGACTGGACATACCAAACGCGAACACTTTGATTGTGCACCGTTCGGATATGTTTGGTCTGGCGCAGCTCTATCAGATCCGGGGGCGTGTGGGTCGTTCCAAGACAAGAGCCTATGCCTTGTTTACAGTTCCCGCCAACAAGACGCTGACCGCTACTGCGAAGAGACGTCTTAAGGTATTGCAAAGTCTTGATAATTTGGGTGCGGGCTTCCAACTTGCTTCGCATGATCTGGATATTCGTGGGGCGGGTAACCTGCTGGGGGAAGAGCAGTCCGGGCATATTAAAGAGGTGGGTTTCGAGCTTTACCAGCAGATGCTGGAGGAGGCGGTTGGTCAGCTCAAATCCGGTGGTGAGGATTTCCAGGAAGACAAGTGGTCGCCGCAAATTGCTATCGGTACGCCTGTTCTTATCCCCGATACGTATGTGCCGGACCTTCAGTTGCGCCTTGAGCTTTATCGCCGCTTGGCGGATCTCATGGAGCTTGAAGACATCGATGGCTTTGGGGCGGAGATGATTGACCGCTTTGGGCCACTTCCTGAGGAAGTTCAACACCTTCTGAAGATTGTCTACATCAAGGGGCTGTGCCGCAAAGCGAACGTTGAAAAGATTGACGCTGGGCCGAAGGGCATCGTGATCGCGTTCCGTAATGGCGAGTTCAACAATCCAGCGGGGCTGGTATCCTACATCGCGGAGCAAACTATCCTCGCCAGGATCCGCCCAGATCAGAAGGTGGTGCTGACCCGTGACTGGCCGTCTGCGGATGATCGGTTGAAGGGAACCGCTGCTGTGTTGATTAAACTCTCAAGGCTGGCTGAAAATGCCTGATTTTTCGTCTTAAATGGCTCATTTGCTGGGATTTTTATGAAATCCCAGCGTTGCGTTGCTATGTGCGCGGATTTGCGTTTTTAGCGTTAAGATGAAAGGTTTTGTGAGTTGATGAATTTCGCCTGAGTTTTGTCGCTTCAACTGACGATGGGAGCAATGCAGCTTCTTAAAGAGCATTATTGGGTTGATATGGCGTCTTCTAATGTATGCTTATTCATGGCTTCAATGAATGACTGAGAGGCCTCGTAGAGGTAGTGCTTGAGGTTGCAGGAACCGGTTATTCTGCACGTGTTTGTTGCTGGATCGAAGCACTCCACCATTGTCATGTTTGGTTCCAGTAATCTGATGACCTCGCCCAACTGGATTTCGTTGCCTGGTTTGGCCAGCTGCATACCGCCCCCTTTGCCTTTGAAAGATGAAACATACCCCGCTTCAACAAGGCGTAACACAATCTTCACTAAATGGTTACGGGAGATGTCATGGTATTCCGAAACCTCTTTAACACTACATAAACGCTGAGGATTTGAGGCGAGATACATGAGTGTTCTCAGGCCGTAATCCGTAAATTTTGTCAATTGCATCTTGACGCCGTATGTTCTCGTTAATAATTAGTATTTGAAATGCACATTTAAGGAGCCCATCAAATGATCAGCCAAACTACCATTGAAATTGTTAAATCTACAGCACCTATTCTTCAGGAGCATGGAGAGGTATTAACACAGCATTTTTATAAGCGTATGCTTTCGCGCAATCCAGAGGTTGCCTCTTTCTTCAATACATCCAATCAGGAGCAGGGTACTCAGCAAAGAGCTTTGGCTGGTGCTGTAACTGCATTTGCGCTGCATATTGATAACTTGGAAGTTTTGGCTGGTGCGGTTGAGTTGATCGCGCAAAAGCATGCTGCTTTGCAAATCAAGGCTGAACATTACCCTATTGTCGGTGAGAACCTGCTCGCATCCATTAAAGAAGTTTTGGGAGATGCGGTAACAGATAACATCATCAATGCATGGGCAGAGGCGGTGTTTGTCAAGTAAGTTGTCCGGGTCTCTCATTTTTCTCTATTTTCTGAAGAGGGCGAGACAGGAAGATGTAGTGGGTTATTCAGCGGA
>CANNAV010000103.1 GCA_947502585.1 uncultured Pseudovibrio sp. | reverse complement strand
ATCTGAGCCATGCACAGATTGTTCAGATCATGGAAAAGATAAACAACCGGCCGAGAAAATGCCTTGGCTACAAAAGCACTAATCAGCTATTCTTGGGCACTCAACAACATGTTGCACTGGCGAGTTGAATCCGCGGGCACCCGTTCAGGTGGGTACTGCAAACGTTGCCCTGTGTACGTCAGGCTTTCACAGGCCGCACCAGGGTCGTGCGCCTGGCCTCGACGACATCCCGGTAGTAGCAGCCTACCAGATGATCATTGACCATGCCCATGGCTTGCATGAAGGCGTAGACGGTGGTAGGGCCGACAAAGGTCCAGCCGCGTTTTTTGAGGTCTTTGGAGATGGCCGCAGAGATATCAGTTTTACCAAGGGACATAAGGTTGGCGTAGTCGCAGACCTCGGGGCGCTGATCCGGGGCTGGTTCCCACTTCCAGAAGTAAGCTGCCAGTGAACCGAACTCCTCGCGCATCTCTAAAGCACGGTTGGCGTTGTTGATGGTGGAGTTTATTTTGCCACGGTGGCGGATGATACCGGCATCCTGAACGAGGCGTTCGATGTCATTTTGTGTGAAGCTGGCGACCTTTTCAAAGTCAAACCCGGCAAAAGCGGCGCGAAAGTTATCTCGTTTGCGCAGGATGGTGAGCCATGAGAGGCCGGACTGGAACCCTTCGAGGCAGATTTTCTCAAACAAGCGGATATCGTTGGTGGTCGGGTGTCCCCATTCCTTATCGTGATAAGCTTGATAAAATGGGTCTCCGCCATGCCACTGGCAACGGTCTTTGCCGTCCTCTCCGCGGATCAGTCCTTCAGCAACTGGTATTGAATTCTGGTCCATTGCCTTGCCCTTCATGGTCAATTGTCTCTGCAGGTTTTGTCGGGCATCATCAGCTCCTTTAATAACCCACTCAAAATGTTTATGTTATGTTCTCTTACAAAGCATCGTCTGGCTAAAATTGCAAGCCAATGCATATCTCTTTTAGAAAAGGTCAGTCGAACAAAGCGTCGATATCATCCTGTGTCACTGTACCAGCTTCCACACTCAAAGCCGGGCCATGAAGCAGAGCGGATGCATCACCTTCTTTTTCAGAGGCAATACGTTCAGTGATTTCTTTGAAGCTCTCAATACCGCCCCAGATTTCAATCATGCGGATGATACGTTCTTCGACAAATGACAAGGTGTTCACCACCTTGCTGATGCGCTGCCCCGTCAGGTCTTGGAAGTTACAGGCCTCAAAGATCGAAACCACCTGATCATGAATATCAGTGACCAGACCTTCATGCTCGGCTGGAACCATTGGCATTACTGTTGCTGCGCTCTGGTCGATGACCTCAGCTGCGGTCAGGATTTTCTCGGTCGCCCCTTCGGTGCCTGACACAATTGCCCCCAACTCCAATGTCACGCGGCCACGTTCATCACCGTTGACACTTGCCCTGTTGTGAAGGACAGCAATTTCGGTCTTGGTATCAGCGATGGCCTGGTATATCGCATCCAGCTCACCTTTTAGCTTGGCGGCTTCGCCAATTTCCTCACGCAGTTCCTCTGCAACGCGGCGGGACAGCTCTTGTGAATCGGTGACCGGAGATCCCACCAGTTCTTTCAGGCTCGCAATTTCTTCCATGACCTGCTGGTGACGCAACTCTTCGCCATTGTCCTGAACCGGAGCTCCAACTTCTGCGCGTGCGTTGCGCACTCCGAACTGAGCCTCTGCACGAAAGATTTTTCTTACAACTGACATCCCAACCCCGAACTCATGAAGCAACTACGCTTCCTAATGAAGGCTACACCGTCGCTACTCCTGTCCGGCGATCCACCTTTTTTGTTTTCCGCCGTTCTTTCGCAAACTGCACAGGTATACGAAGGCAGGCTCTCAATTACAGACTTTAAACAACAATCCCGGTCACATGGCCGGACCATGCAAATATAGGTATGACAGGTACGATTCGCACTCCTGCATGCCGATCACCTGTCCATACTTCTTAGAGAGTTAATTATTACCTTAGATTTACCCGTATTGGTTTATAAGGAATGTTCCGGTGATTGGCCGTAAAATTCTGCAATATCTGGTTAACTTTAGTTTGAACTATCATAAATTATAATGATAATTTTAACAAATAATATAGCCGCATTTCTAATTCTCTGGCAGACATCGGGTCATTGGCTAGGTCCAGAGGAGTTGGAATGTTTGCGGCATCGACAAAAAACAAAGCAAACTGGCTTATTATCTTATTCGGCGTAGGTGGCTTGGCTTGTGCGTTTAGCTCTACTGTGCAGGCAGAATACAAGCCGCGCGCCTCCGCCCCACCTCTTGTTCTCAGCCCTGATCTTACGAGGCCAGGGGTAGTGCAAACTCCCCGGTCTCAGGCAAAGGCTGTTCAGAACCTCCGCAGCTCTGCAAGGCGAGCAAAACAGTCGCATACAACATCAAACCGATATGATCGCCGTATTCCGAAACAGTTCTTGCCAATCACTGTAAGTTATAACACTTCTTATTCACAGGGATCTGTTGTGATCGACACAGCGTCACGATACCTTTACCTGATACAGAACAATGACAAGGCCCGTCGCTATGGTGTTGGTGTTGGCCGTCCAGGTTTTGAGTGGGCTGGCGTTCACAAAGTGACCCGCAAGCGAAAGTGGCCAGACTGGCGGCCACCTGCGGAGATGCTGAAACGGCAACCAGGCTTGCCCCGTTACATGCCAGGCGGACCGCGTAACCCTCTGGGCGCACGTGCACTTTATCTGGGCTCTACGCTCTATCGCATTCATGGCTCAAATGAACCATGGACGATTGGGCAAGCGGTTTCTTCTGGCTGCATTCGTATGAGAAACGAAGATGTGGCGGAGCTTTACAATTTGGTTCCAGTTGGCGCAAAGGTCTATGTGCACTAGGCATGCATCCTTGCTACAATCCTGAGTGCAGAATCTATGACAAAGAAACAACTTAATGTTGCTTTGTCATACCTCAACCTAAGGCCAAGCATCAATAAAGGCCCGCCTGTAAACAGACCCGTTATGAAAATGCGCCGTTGCTGACCATCTGATTGAGGGGCTCCTCCCCAGACCACATATGTGTGTTATGAGAGTGCCGCGTATGAGTGACAGGAAGACCACCTTAAAGAGCAAATTTTTGGACAGAAGGTCTTCAACCTGGCTGAGGGGTTTAATCCACGTGAAAACCCAATCGTGCGGGTCAATATCTCACGCCAGCGGAAACTTCTGCGCGCATCCGGACACCCACCATATGCAAATCCTGTTGCCGGATATAGGCTATGTACACATTTATTAAGAGTCCGCGGATCCATATTGGGCTTCCAAGTGCTTATTCGCTGGAACCATCCGGAAAAGGCCAGATTGGTTCGGATGATTTTATTCCGTTCGCTGAAGAACGTGCCTGATCCTACCTATTGGCCGCTGGGTTTTCAACAATACCTGTGCGTAAGCATCTCAGTTGCCGGAGCAGCATTATGTAGGTGTGAACCTCAGCCAGATGCAGTTCTGTGATGAATATCTCCTGCTGGAAGTCAAAGGAGCACGGCGCGAAGTGGGCTGTCTCCTGAGCATCTGGAGCTGAAGATCACAAAGAGTGTTTTGGTCCATAACGACTGCCCTGCGCTCCATACTCCAAGACAACTCAATGAGTTAGGTATCACCATCCTGCCGGTGTATTCACAACCACACGGCTCCGTCCGGCTCCTTGCCTAACCACCTGAACCTGCACAGGAATTCTGTCCTTCAGCGCTTCCACATGGCTGATTACACCAACTTTTCTCCCTTGTCCCTGCAACATCTCCAGCGCATCAATAGCAAGGTCGAGGCTTTCAGCATCCAGAGAACCAAAACCTTCGTCGATAAAGAGGGTATCAACAAACGACTGGCGGCCTTCCAAACCAGACAGAGCCAGAGCCAGACTGAGTGAAATAAGGAAGCGTTCTCCGCCACTTAACGAGCGTGTGGAGCGATATGTGTCGCCCATATCGCGGTCAATGACAAACAGGCCAAGGCCAGAATCAGACCGTTTCAGCTGGTACCGCGGTTTTAGCAGATGCAGTTGCTTGTTGGCCAGCTCCACAAGCAAATCGAGAGTAACCCCCTGCGCTACCTTCTGGAACCTGGAGCCATCCGCAGAACCAATCGCTTCTGAAATTTCGCCCCACGTCCTGGCAGTCTCTTTTGCCTCCAGTAGCAAGCCCGTGATTTGCTGAGCCTTTTCCCGCGCTTCTGCATCAACGCGCAGCTTTTCAGAAAGTACGCCCTTACTCACCTGCAACCCGGAAAACGTCTCTTTTGACGCCTCCAGCAAGGAGAATAACTCCCCCTGGGGTTTCTCTGGCAAAGGCAGGGCTTCAACAGCAGCAAGCTCTTTCTCCCAGGTGGAAACAGCAGTTTGCGTTACCAGGAAATCCTCATCCAGCTTCTTCAGCTCCAGGGCCAGAACTTCCAGTTCCACAAGGCTCCGCTCCCGCAATTCGCCATAGGCCTCTTTCGTAAGCCCCAGGCTTACAAGCTCAGCATTTAACCTGTCAGCACAGCCAGTTAGTGCCAAGACAGCTTTTTCATGTGCAGCCTTTGCCGCTGCCAGGCCAGCCTCTGCACGGCCAACCTCGGCCTTTGCGTTGCTATGTGCGTTATTTACGTTTTTGATGCGTTCTTTTGCGTTGCTGTGTTTTTTAAAAAACGCCTCCCGATGTTCACCCGTTGCCATGCCACCCAGCAGCAGTTTTCGTTCTGCAGACCGCTCCTGTTGCAACACGCGCTGCTGCTCCAACTTCCTCAGCCAGTCTCCAGACGTCACAGCAAGTCCATTTCGCCGCTCTGTGAGTCCGCCCGTCTTTTGCTCAAGAGAATGAAGCGCGGCAGAAGTTGTCCTCTCCTGCTGCTCCAGTCGTTCCCATGCGCTGATACGTTCCTGCAAGCCCGCTTTCAGCGCTGATAACCCAGCACCTGGAGACCCGAGCATCATGCCACCAGCCAGCAGCGTTTCACTAAGCCGTCGCTCCAGTCGCAACCGTGCCTCTGAGTTCTCATTGTGACGACCTTCCACACGAGAAAGATCCACTTTGATAGATGAAACCTCTTCAGCTTTACGTACCTGATCACCCGCAACTTTCCGGTGTGCATCCCGCAAACCACCCAGTCTGGTGTCCAGTTGCGCCATCTCTTTACGCAGTGCTTCATCCTGAACCAGCACCGCCCGCAAACTATCAACCCGTGTGGCCACCTCGGCCAGCACGCCATCCAGCACCTCGGGCGTATCAAGCAATTCAGCAA
Source organism: uncultured Pseudovibrio sp. (assembly GCA_947502585.1). Classification (GTDB taxonomy): domain Bacteria; phylum Pseudomonadota; class Alphaproteobacteria; order Rhizobiales; family Stappiaceae; genus Pseudovibrio. The sequence goes on along the minus strand of CANNAV010000103.1, from coordinate 7,667 downwards.
GCGTCAGCTCCATAGAAAACGGAGGCTCTAATGCTCCCCACAACCCTTCTGCTTCTTCCCCAAGCGCATCCGCTTCCGTGGCATAGCGTGTCATCAGCCCGGAAGCATTTTGCTCAGATGCCTCACAGGCGGCGAGCTGGCGGTTGATCCCGTCCAGGCTTCGCTGTGCAGCTGCGCGGGCTTCTTCCGCTTTTTTACGCTGTAAAAACACGTCGCCGAACAACGTGTCCAACGCAGCCCGGCCCTCCTGTGTATCTATGGGGTGTTCTTCAGAACCACAGACCGGACAGGGCGCCTCATCCACCAGCTCAGAACGCAGCAGCTTTACCTCGTCGCCTTGCGCCGCTTCAGCAAGGGCGGAGAGGGCACGCACTTTCTCAAAGGATTCCTCCCGAAAGGTCAGCTCGCTGGCTGCCTTGCTTTTCGCCTGCTGCAACCCGGTCATCTGGTCCACCAGCTTCTGCCAGGTCTCAGTCTCAGTCTGCTTGTTGCGTCTGGCTTTCAAAAAGTGGCGAGACGTTTCCTGTAACTTTTCAGCCCGTTGACGAAACGCAGAAAGCTTCTCCATGCTTTTACGGGCCTCCTCTGCGCCAAGAGCTGAAATCTCGTCCTTCCTGCAAGTAAGCTCTCCCTCACACCCTTCAAGATCAGAAGCAAACTGTTCCAGCTGAACGGAAAGAGTACTCTGGATTTCGCCAAGCTCGCTCTCGCGTTTGCGCATCTCAACAAGACGCGTCGCATCTTTGGTAAGTGCAATCTGAACCCGCTCAAGCTCATCCAGATCTGTTTCCAGGCTGTCACGGCGCTCTTTCAAAATCCTGGTCGCACTCAATCGCGCCATCTGCTCTTTCACAGTGGCCTGCAGCGCCTTTTGCTCTTCCAAAAATATTGTGTGCTCTGCCAGTGCGGCATCCGCCTGCCGTGCGTCCGCCGCCGCAGTGTCGCAACGGTCCTGCAGCTGTTTGCCCTCAACCTCAAGCTCAGTCAGTCTGGTGTCCAGCTGCTGTGCCGCACTCCATTCCGGTGTCAGGTTGTCAAGTTCAGCTTCCAGCGCATTGAAAACCGCATCGGCCTGTTTGGCCTGCTGTTCCTTGCCAGCGAGGTCTTTGCGAGAAGCTTCGAGCATCACCTGGCTTTTTTCTGCAGCAGCACACGTGACAGCAACATCCTTTTCCGCTTCCACCACACGCTGGTCTAAAGGTTCCAAAGATTTGATACGCTCAAACTGGGCCTTCAAATCCCGCCTGGCCTTTGCGTTCTCATGGCGTCCCTTCAAGACGACAAATTCATCATGCGCAGACGCCAGCCTGGTCCTGGCCTCATCCAGTTTTTGTAAATGGCCCAAAGACCTGGCAATCCTGTCCATATCTGACTGAACAGCACTGGATTGCTTTTGCAACTCTTCTGACTGCATAATAAGCGCGGTGCGCTCTTCCTCTTCCAAAAGACCAGCAACATCAGACTTTTCTTTCAGTTTTGAAGCTGCATCCTTCGCATCGGTAAAACGCTGGAAAATCTGTCTGGAAATGTTTCTGTAGTGTTGCGTGCCTGTTACTTTTTCAAGCAAGGCAGCGCGCTCATTGTCATTGGCTTTCAGGAAGGCATCAAAATCACCCTGTGCGAGCAGCCCAGTGCGTCTGAACTGATCGTATGTCAGGCCCAGCCGCTCTTCCACAACCGCATCCACCTGTTTGATGCCACTTTCAACCACCGCATTGTCTTCAATACGAACCAGCGAGCGTTCTACATTCTGCAAACGTCCCGATGCATTGTTGCGTGCCCGGCGCACGGTCCAGCGTGCACGATATCCCGTTCCATCCACACCAACAAAGTCCGCTTCGGCAAAGCCGGAGGCAGCACCGCGGGTCAGCACAGTGCGCGGGTTTGTTTCTTTCAGACCAGCGCCGGCAACATCGGGCACACTGTCGCTGCTTCCCGCCCCACTCAAACGCGGGCATTGCCCAAACAGGGCAAGGCACAGGCCATCCAGCAAGGTGGACTTACCTGCTCCCGTTTCTCCGGTAATTGCGAATAAACCAGCCCCGTTCAAAGGCTCCTGCTCAAGGTTAATTTCAAAAGGAGCCGCCAGACTGGCCAGGCCTTCGCCACGCACCGCCAGAATACGCATTACTCAACCTCCGCTTCTGCAATTGCCCGATAAAAATAGTCCAGATGTCTGGCTTCCGGGGCTACGCCGTGCACCCGCTCAAAAGCGGATTTAAAAAGCTCATCCGGTTGAATTTCAGAAAGTCGGATCAGGCTCTCAGCTTCTGCACTCACACTCTCTTGCTGCTTTGGCCGCAACACTGAAACTCCGGCACTGCGCACCGGATATTGCGCGAGGATCTGGTCCACCTCAGCCTTCAAACCACCAGCAGATACCTGCGGTCGCAGATCCACATGCACAAACGGCTGCTGCTCAACAGGCTGGTCCGCATCCAGCTCCAGCGCTTCAAGGGCAGGCACCAGCTCTTCAAGTGCCAGCCCCCCATCCCCTTTCAGGCGATGGAATGGCACAGGCCTCGTCAGTGCAAGGCGCTCAACTGAAAGCACACCGGCTTCAGAAAAGCTCAGCAGGTTTACACTATGTTTATAGTGCTGCTCAGTGACGGAAAGAGGAAATGGTGAACCGGAATAGCGAATGCTTTTCGTGCCGACAATCTGAGGCTTGTGCAGGTGCCCGAGAGCCAGGTAACTCAGATCATCAGGGAACTGCTCCCACGGCATGGCGTGCTCGCCACCGATCAGAATACGCCGCTCTGCGCCTTCAGATTCATAACCACCAACTACATTTAAATGCCCAGTAGCGATCAGCGGCATCTCGCCAATCTGCTCACGGGCTTGCGAGGTCGCTGCCTCATAAAGCTCCGCCACAGCCCGTACCACAGGAGAACCTTCTTCGGAGGAAGAGAAGCTCAGCCCCGGCAAATCTGTCGCACGCGGAAACGGCAGCGCAAGCACGTAGGCTTTCACTGCACCCTCACTGGTTTTCAGCGGGACCAGGTGATGGGAAAGGTCCAGCGAGCCGTCATGCCGGCGCACCATGCCAACCGCCTGCACGCCAATCTTTTGAAACAGCACACCCGGCGCTTCCACCCGTCCGGCAGGGTCATGATTGCCAGCGGTCAGAACCGTCACCAGATGCGGGCGCCTTTCCCGAAAACGGGCCAGAGCCTCATAAAGCATCCGCGTGGCATCTGCGGATGGGTTCTGGTTGTCAAACACGTCTCCTGCCACAACCAGCGCATCCACCTCATGTCGTTCAATCAACTCTTCAAGCTCCGTGAAGAATTGCTGATGCTCATAGGTACGCGACCAGCCGTTAAGACTTTGACCAATATGCCAGTCTGCTGTGTGCAGGATTTTCAACGCCATACTACCTGTTCCACGCTCCAGAACCTGAATGCAGCCCTTTTTAGGGACAGATGCATCATGCCCGGGAAATCTCTCATTACCTAATCCGCAAATTAGGCACAGGGTTTACACAGAAGTCTTTAAAGCGTGCTCCTGACCCACAGATTTTGATGCTTTGACACAAGTAGCGCACAGGAATCTGCCAGAGTAACTCCCCCTGCGAAATTTTTGTGAAATCAGCAGCGGGTTTTTGCAGCTTCCGCAAAACCATCCAGAATCTCTTCATTCACTAGTAGCGAACAATCCCATCACCAAAGCTCACTCTGTTCATCCTACGGATGGAAATATCTTTAAGCGCATGACGACACCCTGCGCAAAGGCGGTACTCAGTTCATGAGCAACGGCGTGCAGTACTCTGAGTTCAACCCGTCCCAAACAGACAAGACCCACCTGATCCGGATCCGGCTGATCCCGGAGCGCAAGTACACCACGCTGCGTTATGAAGTGCTTGAGCTGAGCGACGAAGCCCGCATCGGCAAACTGCACCTCCTCCTCTCCCGGGATGGCCGTAACGGTTCCATCCGAACAGAGGCCGCCGCCGATATCTACTCCGGCATGCTGGATGACACCGACACCATCAGCTTTGAGCTGACAGACGAGCGTGCGGTCTATGTGCATGTGGCACGCGGCAAGCTGCAAATCAACGCATAACGCGAGTGATGGCGACGCTATTGAAGCAGAAAGCCAGCTCACACTGGAACTGAACAACGGCAAAGGCGCCGAGGTCTTTTTTTCCACCTCTCACCACGCAGCTAAACACACCCCATCCCGACTACCCAGTGCCTGACAGGTTGGCATTGACACAAAGGGAGCGTGGTACTCCTCAAAAAATCTCCCTCCTCATATTTGATCGGAAACTAACCTTGCAATAATACATGCATATTTGTATAACGTTCACATGACTGAAAATTCTACTGGCGATGCTCCCACAAACCTGCGGGAGGATGACGCCGTCGCAGCGTTTGCCGCTCTGGCCCATAAGGACAGGCTCGCTGCATTCCGCCTCATTCTGACAGCAATGCCCGCTGGTCTGCCCTCCGGACAGGTCGCCAGAAATCTTGCCATCGCTCCCACCCGCATGTCCTTCCACCTCGCAACGCTTGAACGCGCAGGGCTTCTCACCGCCCGGCGCGAAGGGCGTGTCGTGCGTTATGCCATTGCCCCGCAAACCATGCGCGGCCTGCTTCGTTTTCTGACCGAGGATTGCTGCAGGGGTGACCCGACTCTGTGCCAGGACTTCACCTCGTTTCCCTGTTATTGACCACCCAGTCGGAGAGACCAAATGAACCCGATCATCTACCACAACCCAAAATGCGGCACCTCCCGTAACACCCTCGCCATGCTCAAACAGGCAGGCATGGAGCCTGAGGTTATTGAATACCTCAAAACCCCGCCTTCCCGTGAAACGCTGGAAAAACTGATCAGGGACAGCGGCCTCACCGTGCGCGAGATCCTGCGAAAAAAAGGGGCGCCCTATGAGGAACTCGGCCTTGACGATAAAAAGTGGACCGACGCCCAACTCATCGACTTTATCACGGAGCACCCGATCCTCATGAACCGTCCATTTGTCGTCACCGCCAAAGGCACCCGCCTCTGCCGCCCCTCCGATGTGCTGCTGGAAATTCTGGATGAAGAACAGATCGGCACCTTCATCAGGAAAGACAGTGAAGTCGCCATCCCGGCAAAGGGTTGAACTGTGCCTGAGAATTCTTGCGATCTGGCAGACCTGCCAGCGGTGGAGGCGGAGAGCTTCCGCCCCATCAACACCAGGGCTCTGCACAAAGATGATGCACCGGACCATGCCCCGCGCATCCTGTTGCTCTACGGCTCCCTCCGCAAACGCTCCTTCTCCCGCCTCGCCGTGTTGGAAGCCCGGCGCATTCTGGAGCATCTCGGTGCGCAAACCCGCATCTTCAACCCAGGCGGCCTGCCGTTGGCAGACGACGCAGAACCGGACCACTCCAAGGTGCAGGAACTGCGCGAGTTGATGATGTGGTCCGAAGGTCAGGTCTGGTGCTCCCCGGAGCGCCACGGCTCCATGACCGGCGTCATGAAAACCATGATTGACTGGGTGCCCCTTACCCTCAATGCCATCCGCCCGACCCAGGGTAAGACACTCGCGCTGATGCAGGTCAGCGGTGGTTCTCAAAGCTTCAACGCTGTCAACCAGATGCATGTGCTGGGCCGCTGGATGCGTATGATGACCATCCCCAACCATTCGTCGATTCCCAAAGCGTTTCTGGAGTTTGACGAAAACGGCCGCATGAGGCCCTCCTCTTTCTATGATCGTGTTGTGGATGTTATGGAAGAGCTCATGAAGTTCACCCACCTCACCCGCGGCCACTCGGACTACCTGACTGACCGCTACTCCGAACGCAAAAAAAAACGCCGCCCAACTCTCTGCAAGGGTGAACACGAAGTAAGGCAGGTCTAAGGAGAATTTCCGGAAGAGATAACCCAACATATCGATGCGCCCTTCAGGTCATTTCATATCACCGAAAGGCTTTACCAAAAAGCAATCAGACAGGTCTCTTTCAGGCACCGTCACGCTCGCCACATCTTCTATGGCCAGCCACCTGGTCAGAGCAGGCAGAACATGACAAAATCCATGTTTCTTATATTGGGCATCTTTGTCAGCCATAAGTACGATGGAGCCACCCTCTGCACGCTTCGCCTGGTTCCCGGCAAAGTGCAGAAGCCTGCGCACAGACCCTGATTGCGGCAGACTTAAGCCACGCACAGATCAATCCTCAGTCGCTGCTCACCAACCCTGATTATGCGGTGCTCAATGCCTGCTTGCCCGATGATTTCACCTTGCTCTTCAACAATCAGCCTGAAGTGAAGGAGTTGTTTAAAGAAGGTACGCCCTCGAAAACCTTGGGAAAGCATTGATCCGGCAGCGGTGCAATACCAGCCTCCTGGCGGCTGTTAATCTCATCTTCTCAGGCCATCTGAATGTATTGCCGAATCACTATATGCCGTTCTTAAATCACTCAGGCGATGAGAGCCATATTTTTGCCGCTTTACAACCCAAACACTTGCATACCCAAACTACCACCCGCTAACACTGACACGTCTAAACCAAGCATTAAACACCTGCTGCCATACACCGCAGTGGGATTGGAACGAACAGAGGCAGGCATTATGGATTACATTCTGGGTGTTGATGGCGGTGGTTCCGGTTGCCGCGCAGCAATCGCAACGGCAGACGGACGCCTCCTGGGCCGGGGAAAAGCCGGGCCAGCCAACATCTGCTGCAACCCAACCCAGAGCCTCAGCTCCATTCTCCACTCCGCCAAAGAGGCCTGTAAGGATGCTGGCCTGACCGAAGAAGCCCTGCAGCAAACCTTCGCAGTTATGGGCCTTGCAGGCGCCAGCGCTTATAACGCCCCTATCAGCCTTGCTGAAAACCTGCCGTTTGCTGGCGTTCAGGTCGTCTCAGACTGTCTGATTGCACTGGAAGGCGCTCACGGTTCTGACGATGGCGTCATTGGCATCCTCGGCACTGGGTCCAACTTCATGGCCCGCAAAGGAGATAAGCACTATTACCTCGGCGGATGGGGTTTCCATTGCGGGGATCAGGGCAGCGGTGCCAAAATGGGCGAGCGCGCACTGGAAGAAGCCTTACTCGCCCACGACGGTCTGCGCAGACTATGCCCGTTGACGGAACACATCCTGCGCCAGTTTGATGACGACCCGCGCAAGCTCTCAGAATTTGCCCGCACCGCAAAGCCAAAAGACTTCAGCGAGTTCATGCCCGTCATCCTCATCTATGCCAGGCAGCAAAGCCGCCTCGCCCTCGATATCGTTGAGGAAGGCACCACCTACGTGGCCTCCGCCCTGCGGCTTTTAAGCGATGGCGGCAAACTCCCCATCGCTTTGCTTGGTGGCCTGAGCCATGCCTATGACGCCTTTCTCCCATCAGACCTGAAGCAGTTTTTCGTACCCGCCAGGAACGACGCCCTGCGCGGTGCCCTGGCTATGGCAGAACGTGAAAACGCCATGCACACCTGATCGCGAAACGCTCTACCCGTTACTGCTGATGCACCATAACAGTGTTACCCGGCGCATAAACACTAAGCGTGTTTCCATAGCTGATCTCTCAGTTTTTCGGATTCGGCCCGCCAGTGAAACGGATTGTGTCCCTATAGTGCTGTAAATTATCTGATTTAGAAGTTGAGATAGCCATCGTGGGATTTCTCTTTAGGTTTGTCGATCACAACGCTAAACCCGAGCGAGAAGATACCAACGAT
>CANNAV010000102.1 GCA_947502585.1 uncultured Pseudovibrio sp. | reverse complement strand
ATGATTGTTCAATACTTCAATAGGCAATCACAAGTAACACCAAAAGGAAACAAATAAACACGAGTCAATGATTGGGAAGGTTGGTATAACAGGTCAATGATTATGCAGATTGGTATAAGCTGTGCAGTCTGCTATCAACGCCGTGCCGGGTATTTCGTGTGGCCAGTCTTTGCAGTTCAGGATGACATTCCGGTAATTGAGGACTTCAATCCGTACCTGCGGTTGAGCAAATTCGTGAGGTGATGGTTTTATGCTTATCCCATACTTTCTCAGTAGGGCTTTAACTGAGTATCATATTGATATCATCTAGTGAGAGCAGTTTCCAGGTACCTTCTTCCACGCCGTCTAACGTCAGGCCGCCGAGTTGAGCGCGGTGGAGTTTGGTGACATGATTGCCAGTGGCGGCAAACATGCGGCGGACCTGATGGTAGCGGCCTTCGTGGAGTGTGAGGCGGGCTGTTGTCTCGCTCAGGACTTCCAGTTCTGCCGGTTTGAGCGGCCTGGTCTCGTTTTCAAGCATCATTTCACCGGAGGCGAACTGATCCGCCTCCCCGCCAGTCATCGGGCGGTCCAGCTCGACCTCATAGATCTTTGCAGTATCTGCTTTGGGTGAGATGATCCGGTGCAGGAGTTTGCCGTCATCAGTAAACAGCAACAGGCCCGTGGTGTCCTTGTCCAGTCTGCCCACATAGGACAGAGCTGGTTTGCGCACGCGGTAGCGATCTGGCAGCAAGTCAAAGACCAGTCGTCCCCGATCTTTCATGGAACAGGTGTAGCCGAGGGGTTTGTTGAGCAGGATGACGGAACCCTCTGGCGGGTCCAGCGGCTCGTCATCAAACAGGATGTCTTCGTGAGGCAGCTTGCTATCAGCTTTAATGGGGTTTCCGTCTTTGTCGGTGACCCAACCATTACGGATGGCTGCCTGTATCTCCTTGCGGCTGCCGTATCCCAGATTTGCCAATAGCTTCACAAGTCTCATTTTTCGAATCCCGGTCTTTGAAGCAGTAGTGCTACCGCTACTTATTCGCTTTAATCGCACGAATGACTTTGTAGCCGTTCTGGTTTGCCATAATCTCATAGGAGGCGAACACTTTATCCAGCGTTGCTTCATATGGCAGATGACGGTTGGCGACCAACCAGAGATGACCGGACGGGCGCAAGCCACGGGCGGCGGATTTAATGAATTCCTGCCCGATGTCAGCCCTGTCCTGTTTGCCGCCTGCGTGGAATGGCGGGTTGGTGAAAATGAAGTCGTAGGTGCGTACCAGCTTTTTGGTAGCATCCTGCCAGATGAAGTCCAATGCAACATCCCCGGTTTTGCCCTTCAGGTTCTGCTCTGCCAGATCCAGCGCACGCTTTTCCGCCTCATACAGATCAATGGCTTTGACCTTCTCGCGTTTGGCAACTTCACGGGTCAGGTAGCCGAAACCACAGCCCAGATCAGCCCCGCGGCCTGCCAGCTTTTCCGGCAATGTCGCGACGAGAAGCTGAGAGGCTTTGTCCAGATGATCCCATGCGAATATGCCCGGACGACTGACGAACTCGCCTTCCATGATTTTTCGCGGGGCATCCTGTCTGGACCATTCTTCCACCAGTTCGTGGTTCACAGTTTCTGCCGTGATTTTCGCCCAGAACACACGGCACTTGCTTTTCGAGACTTTGCCTGTGTTGCCTGCCAGCCTGGTAAGGTCGCTTTCAGCGGTCCTGGCACCTTCTGTATTGGAGGCACTGACAACAACAAGCCCACCCTCTGTTGCAGACTTTACGGCCTTTGCCAGGAGCGCGCGCGCCTCGTCCCGCTGGCGCGGAGGCAGCAGCATGACAACCGGGTACTGGCCGTCAGCTTTCGGTGCAACCGTGAAGCCTGCCCGTTCCAGGTTATCTCTGTCCGGTGCAAAGGTTTGCAGACAAATCAGGCGGTCTTTTGCAATGGCATTCATGGCAAACCCCATACGTGCCCGCAGGAAGAGCGCCTTTTCTCCGGCTGCCCCCTCTTCGAAAAAGTTGAGCAAGCCATCTTCAAATGGCAGCAGCAATGTATCGAGAGCTGGATCTTTCATCTTGTTCTTACCCTTGCTGCCCCGGAGCCTGTCGCCTTCACTGAATTTACGTGCCACACCCAAGGTTATGTTCTGAGACTGTAGCGGTCATATACAGTCGCGCACCGATCTCTAAAACTTTGTTTGTCTGCGATTTCTCGTCTGGAAACCACTTTTGGAGATAAGCTTAAGAGGTATGCACAATTTCGCGGGTTTCGCGGAAGCTAATGTCAGGGTTCTTTTCACCTATGTAGCTAACTTCCCATGCATTCCTGAAGAGGTAAACAGGCTTGTCATCCCGGTCCAATGCCACATGCGCGCGGTTGGTCTCAAGGAACTTATCAAGTTTGAGCTTGTCTTCACACTCGATCCAGCGCGCCGTATTGTACATGGCGGTCTCAAAACCGATTTCTGTCTGGTATTCCGCTTTCAGGCGATCCAGTACAACGTCCAGCTGAAGCACACCCACAACACCGACAATCCAGTTGGTGCCAATGGCGGGTTTGAAAATCTGCACCAGGCCTTCTTCCGCCAGATCTTCCAGACCACGGCGCATCTGCTTGACGCGCATTGTGTCTGCCAGACGCACACGGCGCAAAATTTCAGGCGCGAATGCGGGCAGGCCGGTGACGTGGATTTCCTCCCCTTCTGACAGGGTATCCCCCACACGCAACTGACCATGGTTTGGCACACCAATCACATCACCTGGATGAGCTTTTTCCGCAATCTCACGCTCTTCTGCAAAGAAGAAGATTGGAGCGGACACGGTGATTGGTTTGCCTGCACGTACATGCCTGAGCTTCATGCCACGTCTGAATGTGCCGGAGCACAGACGCACGAACGCGATGCGGTCACGGTGTTTCGGGTCCATGTTGGCCTGAACCTTAAATACGAAGCCCGTTACCTTTTTCTCTTCCGGCGTAATGGTGCGGCCACCCGTTGCCGGCTGGGAATGAGGCGGCGGCGCATGGTTTGCAATGAAATCGAGGAGCTGGTCGACACCATAATCGCGCAATGCAGAGCCAAAGAAGACTGGTGTCAGATGCCCTTCAAGGAAACTTTCGCGGTCAAATTCAGGGTAGCCTGCGGCGCCCAGCTCCACGTTTTCTTCCAGCTCTTCGCGGACGTTCTCAAACAGCTCACCCACCAGTCCGGGGTCTTCCGGTCCCTCAACCTTCCTGATGGTATCAAGCGGGCCACCACGACCCTCGGTCGAGGTGAAGAAGCGGTTGCCGATGTGATCGTAAACACCAAAGAAGTCGGAGCCCATGCCAACAGGCCAGCTCATTGGCGTTACATCAAGAGCCAGCGCCTCTTGAATCTCGTCGATGACTTCCATTGGGTGGCGACCTTCACGGTCGATTTTGTTGACGAAGGTGATGATTGGAATATCGCGCAGGCGGCAGACTTCAAACAGTTTGCGGGTCTGGCTTTCAATACCTTTTGCAGCGTCAATCACCATGATGGCAGCGTCAACGGCGGTAAGTGTGCGATAGGTATCTTCAGAAAAGTCTTCGTGGCCCGGCGTATCAAGCAGGTTGAAGATGATGCCTTCACGCTCAAACGTCATCACGGAGGACGATACCGAGATGCCACGTTCCTGTTCGATTTTCATCCAGTCAGAACGGGCGCGGCGACGCTCACCACGCGCACGCACCTGTCCCGCAGCACGAATAGCCCCCCCACCCAGAAGCAACTTCTCAGTGAGTGTGGTTTTACCTGCATCCGGGTGAGAGATGATTGCAAATGTGCGGCGTGCCTTATAGGCATCCATGCCTGCTGTGCTCATAGAGCCTCCCTTTGCAGGCAACTCCTGCATATTCTAATGGAGCAGATTTGAGGGTAACCATCTGGCGCGACGTTCTAAGGTGTTCTTTCCGGCTTATGGCCGTCTGCAGCAAGGAACACCTGACACGCGCAAAATCTGCTGAATCTTTTGTCAGTTAGGGTCTTACAGAATGCAATGAAGCAATGCCAGCCCTTCGCTAAACTTTTTCCGCAGGGCATGACAGTGCTTACAATACACCTTAGTTCGATCAGCATGGAAGCGTCCTCCCGATATTTCAGGTTATTTATCGTCGCAGTCAGGTTTTTATTGCTGCGAGGTTTGATTTTGCTGCTCAACTATCTTTATTCGAAGTTCTATGAGGAACAGGTATTTCTGGATCTGCCTGGCCTTTCATCTGCAGATTGGCGAAGCCTGCAGGAGCGCCGTGTGATGCCTCTTATCTGTTCACCAACAGCTCGCTGTGTGTTTCCTTCCTCGGTCAGCATCAGGAGCGGGAGCTTTATCGGTTTTACCTGAAGAGCCATCGGCGCTGGTTTGAGGATTGCAGTGCTTTGGTCTGACACAGGAACAGACGGCCAGAGCGTTTTTCCTCTCCCGTTTTCGCAGTGCCAAAGCGGCTTTTGTTGCCGGAGAACTGGGAGCTTGCCTACATGCATCCTACCCTGACGTGCTGAGTGCATTTGACGGAGACCTTGAGGAGCGCACATGGGGGCATTTTATCAATGGTACCTATGGCATCTGCACCCGTGACGGACAGCCGGGTACGATCTTCCAGAAGCAGATTGGTGTGGAGTCTGAGTTCGCACCCCACGAAGTCGCCGAGTCTTCGAGACAGCGCTGTATCATTGATGTTCGGGAGCGGTATTTGGCAGAGCTGGTTGCTGCTTAGGATTGCGATGATGGCAGGCGCAGCTTGGTGCTGCGCCTGGGAGTCAGAATTAACAGGTAAAACGGCAAGCTTACTTAAGCGGGAAAATCGTAAATAAGATCCAGTTTGGGTCTCTAATCGTTCCTTTATTCCTGATGTAAACCGGAAACTCCCGCGGCTCAAACTCTGTCCCTGCCTCTTTGCAGTAAGCTTTATTGGGCGTATCAACAAACTTGCCGATTTTGCAGTTATACCCCTTATAATAAGCCTTGTTATCCTTTGTCTTTTTTACTCTTTCAACAAGATTGCCTTCAGCGTTCACCCTGTTTGTTACACATTCCAGCTGTGAGGTTTGCAGCCAGACGCGCATAAAATCTGCGTACTGCGTACTATTTTTAAAGTATGTTGTCTGGTTCTCGATCGCGCGATCAAGTCGTTCTTTGCTCGAAATACCTACACCAGCAACATGTTTTGCGACATGTCCACCCAACTCGTGATTGACTCTAAGGTCGATTGAATTCTGAACACTCGGGATATCCTTACAAAGCGTTGCATTGGCAATTCCAGGAGTGGCAAAACTCAGTGTTAATAATGCCGTATAAATTAGCGATTTGACTTTCATTTTTGATCCTTTTTTTTCTTCTTGCAAAAGGATCAGACGTATTCAGCCTTATCATTGTGATACGCACATGCATCTCTGGTTAATGTTTAAGAACCTGCCCCCCCTAATTCCTCGCATTATTTACAGGTGGTTTTCTTCAGAAGGTGCGCCCAGACATTCTTTGGGACTGCGATGGAGAATTTGTTTTGGGAGGAGGCGACCATGATGGCTGCGAGTTTGAGTTTTCCGCCTTCTTCCACCATCACCGGACCGCCGGAGCCGCCGTAATTGGTGTCGCAGCTGGTGAGCCAAAGGTTGCCGCGATCTTTCAGCAGCTTGCAGTTTTTGTCAGCGGCCAGCAGGAACGGACGATCCCGGGCATATCCGGCGCCGATGAGATAAAGGTTTCGCGTAACTTCCGGCGATGTGCCGATCACTGGCATAGGCGGTACATCCAGCGGTTTTGAGAGAACGATCACACCAACATCGGTTGCGGCATGTTTCAGCGTTGGGCGGCTGGTAAAGGTGTAGTCCTCCAGCAGATGGGTGCAGGTGGCTGTAGTGTGAGCGATGAAACTGTCCCGGCGCACCCCTGCCACGAAATTTATTTTGGGAGGCACATGCGCTTTGCCTGTGCGGGCGCCGTACAGGCAATGAGCTGCAGTGATGACCATCCGATCTGAGATCAGCGTACCGGAGCACATGGAGCGGGAGCGGAATCCGGCGACATTGACGCGGCCAATGGTGTTCCACGGGTTATCCCAGCTGTCGATGATTTGGCGGTTGTCCTCTCCGATAATACCGGGAAACAGCTTATTGGTCTTGCTGGACTTGTCCTGAGCCTGACCTGCCGCAGCGTCCAGGGCGATGAGGAGAGCAGCCCCTAAGGCGCACCTGGAAAGGAAGTTCAGCAACATGTGCAGATCCTGTTGCGCCGATTATGGCAGTATCACACCTGATGTTATATGCGACCTGCGTGCATTCGCCCAAAATAAAAATGCTACTGCTGATTACACGGCTTTGGCATTTGTGCGCGTCTGCGCCAGGACAGGCAAATCTATATTGCCATCCTGGAACTTGAAGATGAACTGGATGCTGTTGATTTTCCATTCCCCGCCCTCATGCACCAGCGCGATGTTGTAGGTGCCATAAACCACCCAGATATCTCCGCCTTCTGCTCCATCAATAAAGTGGGTGGTCGTAGCATGTACTTTGATGGTGGCTTTCTGCTCTTTGGAATCAACGAGTGTATTGCCGATCTGGTGGTGGGTCTGATCAAACCCGGGCAACAGCTCTTTCCATGCGGTTGTGATTGCTTCCGGCGTCAGGTCAACAGGCTCCCCTGCGCCGAATGAAGAATAATCCAGATGGACACGACCAGTCATCGCAGATTCGACGGACGCCCAGTTTCGGTCGTCAACATCAATGAAGAAACGACTTATGCGATTTAGAATTGACCCCAAAGTGTCCATCTATCTGCTCCCAGCTGATCAGGTCATCCGATGATGCTCTGATTATTTGTTTTCGCGCTTACCCTTCCGTCGGAATCCGGCATGCATTTCAGAGAAAAGCCCGGGTTCGTCTCCAAAGAGTACCATAGCCGCAGACATACTCGCGCATTTGCCTGGGTCATATACCTCTGGAATATAACGGTTACGCAGCGGAATAAGGACCTTCTTCCCGCTCTATGGTTTTCAGAGGTATAATTCCCTGCCGTATTTCCACCATAAACAGCGACCGATTACTGATTCCCGGACTGCTAGATCAGGCGTGAGCCAATGGTTTTGCTGAGTGGCTGTCCGCTGCTTATGGTCCAGGTCATGGCATACAGCGCCGCGTCCGCCCATTCCGGCTCCTGCGCCTGATTACCGGCGGATGCTTTGCGAGAATACGCAGTGGATGCAGACAGCACAGCAGGCCTGACAACGCCTCCTCCGGCCACCGGTATTTAGAACATGTTGAGACGCAGAAAAGCTGCGGGCCGGAACAATGACAACATGCAGGAAATCATCACCAACCAGTTTCAAGTGTTAGCCGCGCATAAACAGGAAGAGTAATGTTGGGTTTAAATGTTGGGGAAGATGAATTTTCTTCAGGTTTATTGATCAACCACAGGTTAGTGCCAGTGATATTTCCGTATAATCTCAGATTAGCTTATATGACCTGCAAAAGGGAACTATAGGTCTATGTAATTTAATATATTATTGATTAAATATGTTGCATTTCCGCTTGGTAACTTAAAAATTATCATCTTTAATAGCGTTGACTTTAAACTGCATTTAAAAAAGAATTCTACCATCGCATGCGAAGTGCTTATGTCAGATCTGCACGAAGCACTGAAGAGCCAAAAAAGACTTCTGACTGTGCTTACTCTTGATGAGAAGGCATTTCACCTGAACTCCGGGGCTGTCGAAATGTTTGATTACTATGAGGAATCTCTTGCCGAATGTATCGATAAGCGCACACGCTCAATGCGTGTTGCAACTGTTGGTATAGGCTGCAGGTTTCCGGCAGGAACCGACAGCGCAGAAAACTTCAGGGAACCTCCTGGCGGCTGCCCCCATACAACCAGTATTGCGACCTTTGATGAGTTGAGGACTGCAGTTTCACTCAGTTCGTGCTTTGCGAGTTCAGATATTACGGGCCGCTCATTTCGGCCTCTTACTGAGCAGGCCGATGTAAAATCCAGGGCAGCCCTCCGGAATAGAACGCCTCTGGCAACAGCTTTCATAGCCTCTTAGCTAATAAATCTGTGCAGTGATTCTTCACTGCATGCGATGTCAGGCCTGATTGGCCGCACCATAATACCAGCTGCATTAAACACCCAAACTTTGTATAACTGGAGAGACAAAGATGCCGGATGAAAACCAATCCAACGATCAGTGGTGGGTTAATGACCAAACACCGGATAATCCGTTTGGTAAAAGTGAGGACTACGAAGCTTATCTGGATTACGTTGGCGCACTGCCCCGCAGTCTGACACCTGAGATTGCAGCCGAACCGCTGGTAATTAATGTTACAGACCTTAATGACCACCCTGAATACAAAGCGGCTGCTATTGGTGCGCTGAAGATGTGGTCTTCAGTTACGCCTTTTGAATTCGTGATTGTTGATGATGTTCCATATGATTCAGATGTGCATTGGATGGAAGTTGTCAGCCCTGAACTGGGCGAACAGAACGATGGCAGTGCTTTTTCAAGCAACCGAAAAGTGAGCATTGGTCAGCGCTTCCACGACACAGAGCCGAACAAAACTGATATTGGCGGTTACGTATTTGACAGCTTCATTCATGAATTTGGTCATGAGTTCGGCCTGAACCATCCTGGTCTTTACAATTATAGCGGCCCGGGTGGAGTTCAGATCAACTACCTGAATAATGCAACCTGGATTTATGATCGTCAGCAATACAGCGTTATGTCCTATTTTGATGGGATCGATGTTGGTGAAACGACACGCTGGTCCGCTTCAACGCCGCTCATGGCAGATATCGAAGCCACGATCCGTCGCTTTTTCTCCGAGATAGATGAAAACGGCGAGCGGACCTATCAGACAATTGAACTTAACACAGGGGATAACACCTACGGTTTTAACAGCACCGAATACGGCTATGAGCTGACATCCTCAGGCATGCAGCACGATATCGGGTTCGTAATCCATGATACGGGTGGTGTTGATACAATTGACTTCTCCGGCTCTACAGCTGGTACGATCCTTGATCTGCGTGCCGGACAGTTCTCCAGCGTGAACGGGCATAGCAACAACGTGTCGATTTTTGCTGGCCACAACGCAGACCAGACTGAATATTACATCGAAAACGGAATCGGAAGTAACTACGATGACATCCTGATCGGCAACGATGGCGACAACGTTCTCGATGGTCGCGGCGGCGCTGATAAAATGGCTGGCGGCAAAGGTGACGATGTTTACTTCGTCGACTCTGCTGACGACATCGTGCGCGAAGAAGCTGATGGCGGAAACGATACAATCATCGTGATAAACAGCGATCTGGATCTGGGTGAGATCGAGAACGTTGAAAACATCATCTACGCTGGTGGTACGCCGAACCAGCCAGCAGATGATGGCGACAATGGCAGCTCAACCGATTCCGGCGACTCGCTGAACAGCCTCATTTTTGGCGATGAAGACAATAACACCCTCAACGGTGGAGCTGGAGGCGATACGATCTTTGGCCTCGACGGCGATGATCTTATCATTGGTGGGCGTGACTCTCTGGCGAGCCGTGATATCAATAATACCATTGCTGTCGAAGATCTTGAAGATCAGACCGAAAGCGATGACGGTAATGACGTGCTTTATGGTGGCGGCGGTAATGACACCATCTTTGGTGGTGCCGGCGATGATATCCTCGATGGCGGTGACGGCGACGATACTTTGATGGGGCAGGACGGTGTCGATATCTTCCGCGGTGGTGACGGTATTGACACAGTGGATTACAGCCACGAAAGCCCGTTCCAGCTGCTTGTCAACCTTGAGACCAATGTTGCAAGTGGTGGTACTGCATCAGGTGACACATTCTATAGCATTGAAAACCTGATTGGCTCTGATGACCGTATTGACCGGTTTATCGGAACAGACTCCGCGAACCATTTCTGGGGTCGCGGTGGCGGCGACGTCTTTAATGGCGGCGGCGGCGATGACATCCTCGACGGCGGCAATGACGGTGACCTGCTGTATGGAGATGAAGGTAATGATACGCTCATCGGAGGCTCTGGTCAGGATTATCTTGACGGTGGCGAAGGAAACGACACAGTCGTTTACTCAGGAAGTTCAGAGGGGGTAACAGTTGATCTTGCTAACGGAACAGCGCGCGGCGGTGACGCAGATGGTCCGGTACAGATTGTAGGACGAGGTACAGTCATCAGACATGATATCATCGTCGACGTTGAGAACGTTGTTGGCTCATTCTTTGATGATCACCTTATCGGCAATGACCAGGTAAACGAACTCTCCGGCGGTTCAGGTAACGATGTTCTGACAGGTGGAGAAGGCGCTGACATCCTGAATGGTGGTCGCGGCAGTGATACTGCGGACTACTCCGACGCAACCTGCGGTGTGTATCTCAACCTGGGACGCGGTAAGTCAGAAGGAGACACCTACATTTCGATCGAGAATCTTGCCGGTTCAGGGCACAATGATCGAATGAAGGGCGATAACTCAGCCAACACCTTGACTGGTCAGGGTGGCAACGATGTACTTCGTGGTGGCAAAGGCGATGATATCCTTTTCGGTGACTTCGCTGATCAGGGCGAGCCTATTCCACGCCCAGGTATTGGTACAGGTTACGCAACGCTTGGTCCGGATGCGACGAACAATTCAATCGCAACTGCATTCGATATATCCAATAACTTCTCTCTGTCAGAAGATCCTGACATCTTCGATTCAACAACTGTTCTTCACACAACAGTTAACGCAACAGGAAATGGTCAGGGCGGATACTATAGTGTCGAACTGGCTGCAGGTACGACACTCACAGTCGATGTCGACGGTATTGCAGATCCAAACGTCCATGACAGCTGGGTCAGGTTGCTCGATGCAAATGGCAATATTGTCGCACAGAACGATGATGGTGGCGGTGATCCGGGCTCTGCAAGCAACCGTGATTCAAGTATTGTCTTCGTGGTTGAAAAAACCGGCACCTACTACATTCTGGAGGGGGAATGGTCACCGGACGCGCCAGGTAATGGTTGGTCAGAAGCAGTGCCAGAGGGCTCAACCTACAAACTTAACGTATCAGTTGACTTCCCACCGGAGCCAGTTCAGCCGGGTGAAGCTGGCAACGACAGGCTCTACGGAGGAGAAGGCAGTGACTTCCTTGATGGTGGCCTGGGTGCTGATATTCTGGTTGGTGGCGCAGGCGAAGATTCCTTCCGCTTCTCAACAGAACTCGGCAATGACAATGTCGACCTGATCAAAGATTTCAGTGCAGGCGAAGATCTGATCCTTCTTGACAACGACATCTTTGCTGCACTTGGTGGCACTGGCACCCTTGATCTGACTGAATTCCACATGAGTGCTGCAGGTGTCAGTCAGGATGCTGCTGACCGCATCATCTACGACAGTGACAGCGGTGCTTTGCTGTATGATGCAGATGGTTCAGGAGATATTGGTGCAATCCAGTTTGCACAACTGAGGGCTGGTCTGTCACTTTCTGCAGATGACTTCGTTATCCTCTGATAACTTACCAGGAGGGGGCTTTTATGCTCCCCTCCTGCTGTCTGCTTATGCATCTGAACCAATCCGATGACGCATCAAAAAGGGAAAAGAATGAAGCCTCTGATCAATCGTAGTGCAGTGTTGCTGGCTGCTGGCCTGCTGGCCGTGGGAACGGGGGCTATCTCAAAGACCACCGGAGCGCAGACATCAGATATCCGCGGTACACTTACGTTCGCAGGCGATGCAGATATTCCTAAAGGTCAGATCAGGATCTACCTTGAAGACACTGCCATCAAGAACAGTGCACGGGAATTTGCTTCCCGGACGGACCTCAAAAGCTCTGGCAAATCAAAAGCCATCAACTTTTCTGTTTCACGCTCCTCAAACATCCAGGCATCACCTACACTGCGAATAGTAGCCCAACTACAACGCCCCGACGGCTGGCTCCTGGCCCAGGGCAGCATAAAACTCAAGCCCGGCAAACCACATAATATTATGCTTTATGAAACTATGTATTGATAAGAATATATATCAATAACCTATCAATCTAAAATATATTTTAGTAATACAACTCGCTAATACTTAAGGGCTCCTCTAAGAATTACAAATTTGATTTTTGTGTTATATTTTTATTAGGTTGATGCGTCAGGGCTTGAGGGATCATGGGACAACCTGGATTTTCTGATATTGCCACTCGCTATAAGGAGCTTGACGCCAGTAATGATCCGTTGGCAAGGATCGACAAAGTGGTTCCCTGGGAGAGTTTTCGCGATCGACTTGAAAAGACCTAGCGTCAGCGGCCGGAGGATCGCAAGTCCAAAGCGGGCCGTAAACCCCGGATGCGGTTTTAATGCTCAAAACGATTGTCCTGTGCGCCCTTTATAACCTCTCAGATCATCAGGCTGAATACCAGATCCTTGATCGGCTTTCGTTTTTGCGCTTTCCGGGGTTAGATTTAGAAGACCGCGTTCAGGACGCCAAAACGATCTGGATGTACCGTGAACAGTTGGCACAGGCGGATGTCATCCAGTCGCTGTTCGCTGATTTTGACCACTACCTGAAGGGGCACGGTTATCTGGCTATGGGTGACCAGATTATTGATGCATCGATCGTTCCGGTTCCAAAGCAGCGAAACTCGCGCGACGGGAACGCAAAGATCAAATTAGGTAAAACGCCTGAGGACTGGGCCGACAAAACGGCGAAACTCCGCCAGAAAGACACGGACGCCTGCTGAACGAAAAAGGGGGCCAAAGCCATTTCGGCTATAAAACCATATCAACATCGACCGTCGCCATAAGCTGGTGCGCCGTTACGAGGTGAGCGATGCAGCGGTGCATGACAGCCAGACCCTGGGCGCGCTTCTGGATGAGAATAATACCTCTTCGCAAGTGTGGGTGATGGGAGACACTAGTGGATTGTGCGAGACAAATAGCTCCTGATGTGGTATAGTCGGGCATGCGCACAAAAAACTCATTCAGCGTCTCGAGTGAA
>CANNAV010000101.1 GCA_947502585.1 uncultured Pseudovibrio sp. | reverse complement strand
GGTACAGGACAATCGGAATACAGCTATATCATTCCTGACAAACGAAAACAGCCCGCACTTTCATTGAATCACCCTGTTTGCGCCATAGCCAGCTTGTGCCGAGAGGGCGTAAACGAGAGGATATTGCGCATCAAATGGACCTTGCAACGTTGCCAGATCACACCCTGAAACGAGCGCCTCAGTGCTGCCCCCATGCCCTTATGACTATCCGAGACGATAAAGGACACGTCCGTCAACCCACGCCCCTTCAGCCAGTCAAACGTGTCACGCCAGAATGCCCCGGATTCGCTGTCACCAATACGCACACCAGGAATCTCGCTGTTTCCTTCAGTATTAAACCAGAAACCATCAGCGCCGCCTTGCTGACAACTCCGTCATGATCACTGCGGGATTTAAAGTACATGGCATAGATGATCAAAAACGGGAACGACCCAGGTCGTCGTTCGTTGAAGGCCAGCACCCGCGCATCAAGACCTGTGCAAAGCCGGCTCACGGTGGACCTGGAAAAACTGCCCCACACAGCTCCTCGGTAATCTTTGTAACCTTACCTGTCGAGACGCCGTTGACCACCATTTCCATCAGCGACAGGACGAGCGCTTGTTCCGAACGCTGGTAGCGAGCGAAGATCTCTGTCGAAAAAGACCCGTCCCGAAGCTGAGGCACCCGTAAGGTGATCGCCAAACCTAAACAGAAATGCCACGATGGCTATCTCAATTTCTAAATCTGAGAATTTACAGCACTATAGGGACACTAACGACCCCGGTGCTTTTGACTACAGACGGTGTTTGTGCAGACCTGGCTCTAATGAGCTACCTGGGATATGTTGCTTGCGGAGATCGCCTGAAGGCCAATAGACCGTTCAGATTCCGGCGATAAACGTGTTTGCATGTACGGACTCTATGATTGATCAACAATAAATATTCGGCTCGCGGGAGCCAGGATATTGCGATCAACCTGCACGAAGTGTGCCTTGTTTGAAACCTGCAAGCGACACAAAAGTGTTCACTCGATTTGAACCATGCCGGTATATGACGGGAAACACCTATTACATCGTTGGGAGCTCTGCAGCCTTGAAGCGCCCGGCTGTGGTCGCCTTGCGTGATCATCTGATGTCGGTTGGGTAGCCGCTTATCGTCGCTCAAACTGAAATGGTGATGGCAACTCATCTTCCGCAAGATGTGTTGTTTGTGGCGCATGAGATGCGGGTGGTGAGGCGTGAGCCGTTACCTTGCTGCCCAGCTGCATCTCGTCAATCTTGCGGGCGCGGCTGCTGATTTTGTCGCCGGACATCATGATCTGATCCAGATCTTTGTTGGTCTGCGCAAAGTGATTTTGCAGTTTGGAGACACGCTCCGTCAACCGCCCGACATCCAGCAGAAGCTTGCCAACTTCTGTCTGAATGAAATGAGCCTGTTCACGCATCCGGGCATCCCTCAGAACAGACTGGATAACTTGCACGGCGAGCACAAGGAGAGACGGCGATACGATGACCACGCGCAGGCGATGAGCTTTCTGCGTCAGATCCGGGAACCCTTCGTGAATCTCAGCGAAGAGGCTCTCGGAGGGGACGAACATCAGCGCCGTGTCCTGTGTTTCTCCAGGGAGAAGGTATTTGCCTGCAACGTCTTCCAGATGCCTGGAGATATCCTTTCGAAAGCGAACAGCAGCTTCTTTCACGTCTTGCCTGGTTTCTGCGTCTTTGATAGCGGCGAAGGCTTCCAGAGGGAACTTGGCATCCACCACCAGTGGCGGTGCCCCCGTCGGCATATGAATCAGGCAGTCAGGCCGCGAACGGTTTGAGAGTGTGCTTTGAAACGAGAAACCTGTAGATGGCAAAGCATCATCAATGATTGCCTCCATACGCCCTTGACCAAAAGCACCGCGGGTTTGCTTGTCGTTCAGAATCATTTGCAGGTCAGTGACCTGTCCTGCCAGCTCCCCCATGGTCTGGTTGGCTTTGTCGAGCAGCGCCATGCGTTCTTGCAGACCTGTGAGGCTGACGTGGGTTTGGCGGTGGGTTTCCAGAACAGACGCACCCAGCGTTTTTCCAAGGCCATCAAGACGATCATTGACCACGCGCAGCAGGTCTGACTGACGTGAGCCGAAGACTTCTGCCATGGTTTGCATACGGCCCGTCATCTCACCGTTAGCGCGAACCAGCTCTGCCAGTGCAGTTTCCGTATCCTCTGCCCGCTTTTGCTCCAGCGCCGATGTACCACGCACCTGGTTCAGTTTAGCACGTAAACTCATGATCCAGATGATCAGCACCAGGAAAAAAAGGCCTCCACCAATTGTGGTCGCCTGAACAAATGAGAGGGTGAATGCACCGTATGTGAAGACTGTCTGTTCCATGAAACAAACATAGAACACTTTGCAAGGCCGCGATACCTCTCAGCTTTCTTGCATGTACTGCAACCCACATCCTTCAATTGTCGGGGAGTATCGATTAACTGTCGCTAACCAAAAGCCTATAGTCAACGACTTGGCAAAGTTCTCATAAGAGGATATGAAGCCTGAACAACACTATCAGCTGGCTCACGTTGAGCAGACAGCTTTGCAACGAGAACAACCTCAAAAGAAATTATGACGATTCGCGAGATAAAATTTGTCCCGGAAAGCTGCCTTCGTGAAAAGTGCGCTCCGATTGAAGACATCAATGACGAAATCAGAAAACTTGCCGACGACATGCTGGCGACCATGTACGACGCGCCGGGCATCGGCCTTGCGGCGAGCCAGATTGGCGTTTTGAAGCGTATGTTCGTTCTTGATGTAGCAGAGCGTGAGAGCGAAGAAAACGGTTCCGTTGAGAAAGAGCCGATGGTGTTCATCAACCCAGAGATCACCTGGTTTTCTGAGGAAAAGAGTACTTATCAGGAAGGATGCCTGTCTATTCCGGGCGTGTATGAGGATGTTGAACGTCCAAGCGAAGTGCGCGTTTCCTTCCTCAACCTTGAGGGCGAGAGGCAGGAAATTGAATCTGGCGGTTTGCTGGCTACCTGCATTCAGCATGAGCTGGACCATCTGAACGGTGTCCTGTTCATTGATTACCTTTCCCGGCTGAAACGCGACCGGATCGTCAAAAAGATGATCAAGCAGCAGAAACAAGCCTGATCATCCTGACATTGTAAGTGGATTAAGCGGTCTTTTATGGAGAGCCGCTTTTTTTCTTGTTTTAGCCTTGTCTTTTCCCCATCAGCTGACGCATTAAGTCTGGAACAAAAGAATTACAGCCAGGCAGGTCAGCTATGTCATTGCGCGTCATCTTCATGGGCACTCCTGATTTTTCCGTTCCAACGCTTATCGAGATTGCCGGGCAAGGTTGGGATGTGGTCGCTTGTTACTCGCAGCCACCCCGCAAAGCGGGACGCGGTATGGAACTGAAAAAGACACCGGTTCAGGAAGCTGCTGAAAGTCTTGGAATTCCTGTTTTTACACCAACATCTTTGAAAAGCGAAGAAGAGCAGGAGCGGTTCCGCTCCTTTGAAGCGGACGTAGCTGTTGTGGTTGCCTACGGCCTGCTGTTGCCGAAAGCTATTTTGGAAGGCACCGCGTATGGTTGCCTGAATGGCCATGCCTCTCTACTTCCACGTTGGAGAGGTGCTGCACCGATCAACCGCGCAATCATGGCTGGTGACAAGTCCTCCGGCATTCAGGTGATGCAGATGGAAGAAGGGCTGGACACCGGACCCGTCTGTATGTCTGAAACAGTTGCAATCACTCATGATATGACTGCAGGTGAGCTGCATGATCATCTTTCGGGTCTCGGCGGTGATCTGATGCTGCGTGCCCTTTCCGCACTCTCCCGTGGTGGGCTTGGCTCTACTCCTCAGCGGGAAGAGGGAGTGAGCTATGCCAGGAAGATTCAGAAGAGTGAGACCCGCATTGACTGGTCTTTGCCATCTGAGCAGGTTCACAACCATATTCGCGGTCTTTCTCCGTTTCCAGGTGCATGGTGTAAGATGGAGCTGGGTGGCAGGAAACCTGAGCGCGTGAAAATCCTGCGCAGCAGTTTGACCAAGGGTTCCGGAACTGTTGGAGAGGTTCTGGTCGCTGATGATAATACGTTGATAATTGCATGTGGTTCTGGCGCGATTAAGCTGGTTCAGGTTCAACGGGCGGGCAAAAAAGCCATGCCTGCCGGGGAATTCTTACGTGGCTCTGCGCTTAGTGCAGGAGACAGCGCTAACGGGCGATGATGCAGAAATGCCTGATGATGTGTAGGTTCTCTGAAATTCCTTTTACTGAAGACCTTCTTTATGCCGTTTAAACTCGATTCACTCCAAAATCCGAAAATTTTGATGTGAAATGATTCTGAAATTGTCAGTGACCTTATCTCGGAATTTTTGCCACTTTTTGGGTATAGTTTGGCTCTCCGTCCGTTCTGTAGGAATGGTACTCAAGCGAATTTTTCAAAGCCCTGCAAGTCCAGAAACAGCCGCTGGAATATGGTCTGTGTGTTGAACAGGCCGTAGCATCTGCGCTTGATAACTTTGATCTTGTTGTTGAGCCCTTCAACAAAACCACTGCTCTTTCTGGCCTTGAAATAGTTGACGATAGACCCCTTGTACCTGCTCAGGGTTTTGATGAACCGGTCAAAGCAACGCAGTCCGCTGTTCTGCACTTTGCCAATCCAGCGATTGATCTTCGCCATTGCTGACTTTCTTGTGCTGTGACTATTGAAAATGTGCGTCAGCTGCAGCGCAAAATGGTGGGCCTGTTTCAAAAGGGGCAAGTGTTTATAGAGAATTTGCAGCTTGTCTTTATCAGCCTGAGACAGGCATTCATGGTTTAGCCGTAACGTCCACATCACCCCTTCCAGCTTGCTATAGTCTTGCGCTGGTAACTCTGATTTGAGCCGCGCCATCTCGCTAATTCGCAGCTGATCCAATGGCTGGCGATACAGTTTTGCAACGTGATAGCGATCAATCACAAGCTTCTGCGCTCCAAATACCTCTTTCGCAGCAAAGAGGTAACCATCATACATGTCTGTACAGCCTGACTTCACTGTTCGCTTTAAAGCCAGTGGGATCGACTGCAGGAACGCTTTAACATCATCTTTCGAGCGCCCTTCAATCACGGCAAGAACAATCGGGCTGTTATCTTGCGATTTTGCGCTCACAACCGTTACGTAAGAGCCATGACCTTTCTTCAGCGCAATTTCGTCAATGCCGATTGTTTCAAGGCAGGTGATAGCGCTCCAGTCTACACCTGTGTTTACCTGGCGCACCAAAACGGCCTGAACAAGCTTTGGGCCCAATTGTTCTTTTTTGGCAACATCTTCAACGGTGCTATGGATCAGGTTTCGCATCAGATAGGCTTCCAGTGCTTTTGTCACACTGACATTGCGCTCACACCAGTCGTACTGCTCTGTTGTCGTGGGATGGTCATCGCAGTCCTGGCAAAGATACCGGACCGGTGTAATGCGCAGATACACATTTCTGTCGAAAATCGAGCGGTGCCTGATCGTGCGTACAGGAGCTGTTCCATTGCGTTTTGTCGCGGGTTTTCCGCACTTATGGCAGGTACTGTGGTAACCTTGCTCACCACCTCTGGAACAATATTGCCTTCATTATCAATGGTTTGAGATAATACTTCAAGGGAATCTATGTCGAGGGGGATGTTAATTTCGGCCATGAAAACGTGACAATCTCAAAAGTGCGGGTTCCAATTTCCCCTTATAATACAAGGGTTAGACCTCCTACACAATCACAGGAGAGCCAAACTAATTTGCTCTGTGAGTTCGATGCCATTTCCTGGCAAGGAAACCTGTGCCCAGTGTTCCCGAAAACCGCTGTTTTTGAACCATGCCCTGTTTTCCAAAGCGTAGCTTTTATGTTTGCCATGGTGAAGCTTCACCACAAAAGACGCTGTTCCAAATGAAAAACGCGACCCTGAGGCCGCGTTTTTGAAATCTTCTTCAAAAGTGCAAGCTTACTGGTTTTCTTCTTTAGGTTTGCGCTTGAATGTGGTCTTCAGGTTATCAAACAGCTCAAGCTTCACACCCTGACGACGCATGATGATTCCCTGCTGTGTAACGGACAGAGTGTTGTTCCATGCCCAGTAGATCACGAGACCAGCTGGGAAGGCTGCCAGCATGAAAGTGAACAGAACAGGCATCCAGGTGAAGATCATCTGCTGTGCAGGCTCAGCTGGGGCTGGGTTCATCTTCATTTGCAGGAACATGGTTATACCCATGATCAGAGGCCAGACACCAATCATCAGGAAGCTTGGCGGGTCCCAGGGGATCAGGCCAAACAGATTAAAGACGGTAGTCGGATCTGGAGCAGATAGGTCCTGAATCCATCCGAAGAATGGCGCATGACGCATTTCGATGGTAACGAACAGCACCTTATAGAGCGAGAAGAAGACCGGAATCTGGATCACCATCGGCAAACAGCCAGCCAGCGGATTAATCTTCTCTGTTTTGTACAGCTCCATCATGGCTTGTTGCTGTTTCTGCTTGTCGTCCTTGTACTTCTCACGGATTTCCGTCATCTTTGGCTGCACGAGCTTCATTTTGCTCATGGAGACGTAGGACTTGTTTGCCAGTGGGAAGAACAAGACCTTCACAATTACGGTTACAAGCAAGATCGCGATGCCGAAGTTACCAACCAGAGAGTAGAGCCAGTCAATTGTCCAGAACATTGGTTTGGTCAGGAAGTAAAACCAGCCCCAGTCGATCATGAGATCGAAATTTTCAATGCCATAGGATGCTTCATAACCGTCGATCAGACTGGTGACCTTTGCCCCTGCATAGAGGAGAGATGAGTTCGTGACGTTGCCTCCAGCTGCAACCTGAACTGCGTTGCCAAGGTAATCAGTCTGGAAGTTCTCGGTATTGGCGTTGTAGGAGAAGTTTGGCTGGAATTCGCTGCCTGGAGTTGGGATCAGTGTTGCAGCCCAGTACTTGTCAGTGAAGCCCAGCCAGCCCCCGTTGGCGCGGCCCGGACGAACACTTCTTTCCTCGATCAGTTTGGAATACTTGATTGCCTGCAGACCCTCGTCACCAATAACACCAATAAGACCTTCATGCAGAACGAAAAAGCCAGCGGTTTTCGGCTCCCCATTACGTGCAATCAGGCCGTAAGGGTAAAGCTTAATATTCTGGCCGGTGTTATTCTGGACGTCCTGTTCAACGGAGAACATGTAGTTCTCATCGACAGAGAAGGTGCGTGTGAAGACCAGACCTTCGCCATTGTCCCAGCTAAGAACGATTGGAGAGGATGGTGTCAGCTCACCTGATGTTTTTGCTGTCCAGACAGCTTCGGCATTCGGGAGACTGGCCTGTACACCCGGATCAGTAACCCAGCCATACTCAGCGTAATATGGCGCGGCGCTTCCCTTTGGTGAAAACAGGATAACGGTCTCACTGTCTTCAGCGATCGTCTCACGGTAGTCCTTCAGGCGAAGATCGTCCAGCTTCGCGCCTTGCAGATTGACAGAACCGGATAGGCTTGGGGTGTCAATGGTCAGGCGAGGGGATGCGGCCAATGCTTGTTCGCGACTGACGAATGACTGAACTGCGGTCCCGCTTTTGAGGCCCGGAGCAGCCACTTGACCGGATGCACCTTCAGGCAGTGCAACGGGTGAGCCCGAACCTGCTTGTTGTGCATCGTCTGCCAGCTGCGCCTGTTGCGCGTCCTGCTGTGCTTCTAACTGTGGTCCGGCAATAAAATATTGCCAGCCCAATAGCACAACCAGCGACAGGATGATCGCTACGATCATATTGCGATTATCGTTCATCGACTGGATCACTCATTTTTAAAAGGGTGGAATAATTAGTCATCACTGGTCAGTTAGCCCCGACTTTATCATGCGGAGGTTCAGATTTCGCCAGCAAGTTCGATTTTGACCGGATTGGGTTGGGTTTGCGAGGCTTAAACGCATTTCTTACACTGCCTTTGAGGTCTTTTTGGAGATCCTCGAATGGTTGTGAAAGCGCTGCTCTTCTGCCAACCAGAACATAGTCCGCACCTGTTTGGGTAATATCCATATCAAGGGAGGCAACAGCTGCCCGAAGTCGGCGCTTTATTCGGCTGCGCTCAACAGAGTTACCGATTTTCTTGGTGACCGTATACCCCATTCGAGGGGCGCCATCACTACGGGTTTTAGCCGCCTGAAGCACAAAAGCACGCCGAGCTATCCTTCCGCCTTTTGCAACGGTAAGAAACTCGGAGCGCTTTTTGAGTGTTTTCATGTTTTGCGGCGGGACTTTGGTTCAATGGATATAAAGTGAATGCCACCGCGCAATGTCGCGATTAAGCGCTTATACGCTTACGGCCTTTAGCACGGCGACGTGCCAGTACCTGGCGGCCATTTTTTGTTGCCATACGTGCCCGGAAGCCGTGGCGACGCTTGCGAACAAGGTTGCTCGGTTGGAAAGTACGCTTCATTTTATTACCCTAGCAGAGCCATTAGCTCCAACTTAAACGTTAATTTGGACTGTGCGTCTTCTCCCTGAAGTCTCCGCGACTTTATTCAAGTCGCAGGACTTTGCACATGGGATGCGCACTCCTATTCGTCGGCGCTTATATTAGTGTGCGTGCTTTAAGTCAATAATTGCTGTGTCGGAATCTACGATATCCTGACTCTTTATTACTTCAAAGCCTAGTGTGCAGCTTTTTGCTCACCCATTCAAAATGGGTTGAAACTACGGGTAATGCACGAACCTGTGATAACACCGGAGGTCTTTCTGATTGTATTAATATTGTGAGGCACCAGCTCACCAGACAATCGGGCCTGCCAAAAACATAGTAACCGACTCAGTATAGACTAAGCAGGAACACTGGGGCTTCGGTTCTTTTCAGGTCTGAACGTTGAAACCATCTAAGGAACAGCACATGGGAATCACAGGGCACAATGATAACAAGACGTCAGCCGAGGGAGTCGTAGGCTTTATCAAACGCTGGGGACTGCTCTTTGTTATCGTTGCCCTGTCCGTCTATGGCGTTTCTCAGGGCTGGCATCAGCAATTTACGATCAGCAATCTGATCAAGAACCAGCAGCTGCTTTCTGGCTATCTGGCTGAATATCCAATCCAGACACCTCTCATCTATTTTGTCGTGTACACACTTGCCGTTGCTCTGTCTTTCCCGGGCGCATCTTTGCTCACCATTGCAGGCGGCTTTTTGTTTGGGTGGTTCTTTGGTGGCTTGCTCACTGTTCTGGCTGCAACAATTGGGGCTACGCTGCTGTTCGTTGCTGCGAAAACGTCGGTTGGCGCAACGCTTAAAGCAAGAGCAGGGCCGTTTCTCGACAAAATGTCCGTGGGTTTTCGCAAGAACGCATTTAGTTACCTTCTCTTCCTGCGCTTCACTCCAGTGTTTCCGTTCTGGCTTGTCAACATTGCACCTGCGTTGTTCCATATTCCATTGAGCACCTACCTGGTCGCAACATTCGTTGGCATCATTCCGGGGACCTTCGCTTATGCGTTTGTTGGTGCAGGTCTGGGTAGTGTGATCCTGGCGCAAGAGCAGGTAAATCCGGGCTGTTCAGCTGCGGGTACATGTGAGGTGGAGATCTCCGCACTCATCACACCTGAACTGATTTGGGCATTTGCCGCGTTTGGCTTAGTCGCACTCATCCCGCCGATTGTGCGGCGTTTTCGAGGCAAATAATTCTCAGAACAGATCAAATTCGAAATTACGGACTTTCTCAATGACAAATAACAATAATGCCAAAATGATGACCCCAGACATCTGTGTTATTGGTGCTGGCTCGGGTGGACTTTCAGTCGCAGCAGCTGCGGCAGCCTTTGGCGTGGATGTGGTCCTGATTGAAAAAGGCAAGATGGGCGGTGACTGTCTGAATTATGGCTGCATCCCATCCAAAGCAATCATTGCTGCTGGTAAAGCCGCTGCAACGTTCCGGTCGTCAGAAAAATTTGGCGTTGGTGTTCAGGAACCTGAGATTGATTTTCCAAAGGTGAACGATCACGTCCACGATGTCATCGCTACCATCGCACCGCATGACTCTGTAGAGCGTTTTCAGGGACTGGGTGTGGATGTCATTAAGGGTGCTGGTGAGTTTATTGCTGCCGATACAGTCAAAGTTGGCGAGCGGCTAATCAAAGCGCGCCGCTTTGTCATTGCCACTGGCTCCATCGCTGCGCTCCCACCGATCCCTGGAATTGAAAACACACCGTACCTGACCAACGAAAATCTGTTTAAGTTGAAGGAACGCCCTGACCACCTGATTATTATTGGTGCAGGGCCAATTGGCATGGAGATGGCTCAGGCTCACCGTCGTCTGGGAAGCCGGGTTACAGTCATTGAAGCACTGCGCCCATTGGCGGTGACCGACCCTGCGCATGCTGCTCAAGTAATCCAGATGATGGAAGCTGAAGGCGTTGAGATCCTTGCAAACACGAAGGTCAGAAGTGTTGAACGAACTTACGGCGGCGTAAAAGTCACCGTCAAGGTTGATGATGAAGCCGAAGGAACCGTTGAAGGCACTCATCTTCTGATTGCAGCAGGTCGCGCACCGAACGTCTCTTCTCTTGGCCTGGAAGCCGCTGGCATCGAGTATTCCCATAAAGGCATTGAAGCAGATGGCGGACTGCGCACCACAAACCGGAGGGTATATGCGATTGGTGATGTCGTCGGCGGAGCACAATTTACACATGTAGCAGGCGCACACGCATCACTCGTCATACGTTCAATTCTGTTCCGCATGCCAATCAACCATAACAGAATAACAATGCCTGCGGTGATCTACACTGAGCCTGAAATCGGGCAGGTCGGTCTTTCAGAGCAGCAAGCGCGCGAACAGCTGGGTGATAAACTGAAAGTCCTGACTGCAGAATTTTCCGGAAATGACAGAGCGCTTGCTGAAGGCAAAGGCAAGGGGCAGGTGAAGCTTCTGACTAACGGAAAAGGGAAACTCGTTGGTGCATCTGTTGTGGGTCCAGGCGCAGGTGAGCAGATTGGACTGTTGGCTCTGATGATCTCTCAGAAATTGAAAGTTGGCGCTCTTTTGGATGTTGTCTTCCCGTATCCGACATTAAATGAAGCAATTCGCCGAGCTGCACTTACGTATTATGCAGATGCTCCTAAAAATCTATGGGTCCGAAGAATCCTGACACTTCTGAGAAAGTTTGGATGACGCAGTTGTGATCTGCAGTGAAAGAAGTGTGTTGCCTGACACTTGTCATCTGCTAAAAATGGGTAAGGCATAGCGCGTAACAGAAATTTGCGCTGCACCATCATTGTGTACCAACTCATCAGGTAGGTTGATGGCTCGAAATAATGGGAGAGTGGCTTCTGAAACAGAGGTCACACCGAAAAAGCTGAACTCGGATGATGCTTCGAAAGGCAGACACAGCAAACTATTTGGCGGTGGAATGGGCCTTTCCGGCAAACTTTTGCTGCTGACGATCTTGTTTGTCATGCTCAGCGAAGTGCTTATTTTTGTCCCATCAATTGCAAATTATCGAAGCTCCTGGCTTCGTGACCGCCTGGCGGTTGGCGGTGTTGCAGCAACTTTGTTGTCAGAAAGTGAGACATTGTCTCCTCAAGTCCAGCAAAAATTGCTTGAGGCAACGGGCGCTCTGGCGATTTCGCTTGCCATTGGAGAGCGTCGTTATTTGATCGCTATGGAGAGTTCAGAAATGAACATCACCAAGACTATTGATATGACGCAAGTTTCTCCATGGGATGCGATTGGATGTAGCCTTCAGTTGCTGACCGGACTGCGAAACGGCCAGATTCGCGTCATTGGCGATATTGATATGCGCTCAGGCGGCAGAGTGGATATGGTCTTCCCGTCATCTTTGCTGCGCGACGATTTGCAAAAACATGCTCTGAACATTTTGCAGTTATCTCTTCTCATCTCATGTCTGACGGGTGCGCTCGTTTATCTGTCCATCCGTTCCTTACTGTTGCGTCCTTTGCAGCGGCTCACCGGCTCTATGATGCGGTTTACCGAATCTCCCGAAAACGCTCGGGAGATTATCAAGCCAAGCGGACGTGCGGATGAACTGGGTGAAGCTGAAATTCAGTTGCAGTCCATGCAGAAATCTCTGAACCAGACATTGAACCAGCAACGTCGTATGGCAGCGCTGGGGTTAGCTGTCTCCAAGATCAACCATGACATGCGAAATCTGTTGGCATCAGCGCAGTTGTTCCTTGAGCGACTGGAGTTGTTACCGGACCCGACTGTGCAGCGTATTGCCCCCCAAATCCTTGCAACACTTGACCGGGCAGCCAGCTACACCAGTGCAGTGCTGTCCTACGGCAAGGCGCAGGAAGCCACTCCTGAGCTGCGTGTCATCAGCCTCGCATCGGTTTTGCGCGATGTGGAGGAAGTCCTTGGCCTGTCCGGATACGCCGGTGGTATAGAGATGCATGTAAACGTGCCGGAAACGCAGGAGTTGGAAGCCGATCCTGAGCAGATGTTCCGCGTATTGCTCAACCTCTGCCGGAACTCGGTGCAAGCGATGGAAGCATCCAAAGGCGCATCCGGTGTTGTTTGCCGGATCCAGATCGATTCACAAATAGAAGGCGACATGCTGTCCATCTATGTCTCCGATACTGGGCCGGGTATCCCTGCAAAAGCGCAGGAGGGGCTGTTCAAAGCCTTCCAGACATCTGGCAAGGTAGGCGGAACAGGTCTGGGTCTGGCGATTGCAGCGGAGATCGTTGTGGCGCACGGCGGTACGATCACATTGGAAAAAGACGTGACGACCGGAACTTGCTTCAAAATCCGGCTTCCATATCGGTATGAGGCGCAAGTCACTGAAAAAATTACAAAACTATTCATTGCTGATAGTAGTAAAACTAATCTCGGGAAATGCTGAACTGTGCAGGTGCAGCTTTTTTCACGTAAGGCTGCGGGGCCCTACGTCTTTGTTCTGATAGTCAGAAATTGTTATCCCCAAAACGCAAGTTCCTTCAAAAAACTTTTTTTAAGCGCTTGCCAAGGTCCGGTAAGGCGGCTACATAGTCCCCCGTTCCGCAGGGAACGCGGCCTGCACCGGTAGCTCAGCTGGATAGAGCACCAGACTACGAATCTGGGGGTCGGGGGTTCGAATCCTCCCCGGTGCGCCA
>CANNAV010000100.1 GCA_947502585.1 uncultured Pseudovibrio sp. | reverse complement strand
ACAACTGTGACGCTTGAGGAAGGCCAGGCCGCCGTATTCATCGCATATGATCACTGCTCAGGGGAATGTGTTGGTATGGCATTGCCCATATTCGAGTATTACGAGCGCAGTGAATGAGATCCGTACTGCGATCCTTGAGCTCAGCACGGTTCGTGATGGCATTCAGGTTTCGTCGGCTGAAAGCGACAAGTTCTCGATTACGTTCTCCGGAGAAGGGAATGAGGGAGATGGGTGGGCGGTGTCGGGAACCGTGATCAACAAAGCAGATGCTGCGATTGTTGCATACAAAACAACGGTGGGTGTGGCGCCGGGTGAAGACATTATTTCCGAAGAGCGAGGCTGGCCTGGCTGCGGTGCTTTCATTCAGCAGCGTTTGATCCCTGGGGGGCTGGCTAAACTGCCCAATGTCTGGATGGCTTCCGTATCCGGTGACTATTACAACTTTGATGAAGACCAGGACGAGGCAAATGGTGCATTTGTTGTGCCGATGGATGTTCCTGGCGGCGAGCGCATCGAGCGCATTGTTGAAGGGCGCAATGTTCTGATTTTCACGAGTGAGGGCGAGTACTGGCTCTCGGACCGTGAGATCTCCAAGAAGAAACCGCCAATCCATGTGAAGTCGTCAAGCCATGGCTGCGCGGCTGGTGTGCCAATCGTCGAGAATGAGGGCGCTGCGATCTTCGTGCATAGGGATCGCGGGGTGATCTCAGAGTTCAGATACACCGATGTCGACGGTAACTTCGTTGCTATGCCAATCTCATTGCTTGCGGCTCATATGTTCGGGAATATCAAGGATATTGCTTTGCGCAAACAGCGGTATTCGTCCGATGCAAATCTCCTTGCAGTTGTTGAGGATGATGGAGATTTGCGGTTTGGTCATCTGCTGCGGGAGCAGGATGTAACAGCTTTCACCCGGATCACGGGGCCGCGATACAAAGCAGTATCATGTAACGGGCGAAATGAGCTGGTTGCTATTGTTGAGCGTGAGGCGGGTGGTCAGGCGCGTCGGTCTCTTGAGAAGTTTGACCCTGGCTTGATCCTGGATGGTGCGATCGAGGTGCAGTCTGCGCAGCCGATCAGCGTTGTTGGTGGGCTGGATGTTCATGAGGGGGCTGAGGTCTGGGCTCTTGCTGATGGGGATGTGTTTGGTCCGTTTACTGTTTCGGGCAATGCAATCACTCTTCCGGTGGAAGCCATGGAGATAACAGTTGGGCGCTGGACGCCGCCTGTTGTTGAAACGTTGCCTCCAGCACGTGACGTTGGACCGGGTGTGGTTCTGAAACGTCCAGCACGCATTCACAGTGTCCGGATATCCGTTGTTGATACAACGTCTCTTGCTGTGGCTGTGGGTGGTAAAGTTTACGATGTGCCTTTGCAACGCTTTGGATCACAGGTGGATGTGCCTGAGCTGGAACATGGATTTACGGGTGTGATCCCGCTGCAGGGCTTTACCGGATATTTTGATGAACCAACGGTGACGATTACGCAAGTTCGTCCAGGGCGACTGACTGTGCGCTCTCTCACCATTGAAGCGGATCTTTAGGGAGATACTCAAATGGAAATGGCAGTGGCTGCATTTGGCAGCTTGTTAGGAGGGGGTGGCGCTGCTGCTGGTGCTGGTGCTGCAGCAGCTGGAGCTGCGACTGCCGGCACCGCAGCTACCTTCGGATCAACCGCTTCAATGATCTTACAAGGGGTTGCCGGTGCGACATCAATCCTATCGGGACTGGCGGCGAGCAACTCACAGGCAGAGGCCTATGAGATGAAAGCTGCTGACGCTGATTTTGCTGAGGTGGATGAACGCTCGCAAGGTATGGCGCGAACAACGGCCCTTAAGAAAGAGCTGGCGGCGGCACTTGGAGAAAACGATGTAAAATTTGCCGCTGCTGGCATCGATCTTTCTGGCGGTGTTGCTGAGGACGCCAGAGAAAACCTTGAAAGCGATGCTGCGCAAGAAATCACTATTGATCGGGCAGATACCAGTGCCAGGCGGGCTCTGCATAGATCTCGCGCCGCCGGTTATCGGGGGCTTGCAAAGTCTACCCGCAAAGCTGGTGGACTGGCGGCCTTTGCTCAAGGCGCAGATCTTGGTTTGAAACTGGCGGGTTAAGCGATGGTGAACAGGCGTGGTCAATCGGTTGGACGATTGCAGGAACTTGAAGGACGTGGACGGGTTTCAATGAAGCCCGGCTCTGCTGTCCCTAGCGGGGCGGATGCTTGGTACAAGGCGGCGAGCAGTGCTGCCAGTCTGGCGAACACCCTTGGAGACCTCAAGCTCAAGGCGCAGATTCGGGAAGGAGCAGATGAAGGACGCAAGGTCGGTCTTGAAGCTGGAACCGGTGTTGCGTTTCCTGATAGTCCGGAGGCGATCGTCAATGCATCGCTGGTTGATCGCGTGATTGGCCGCGAAAGTGGGGGTGATCCGAATGCAAAGAACAAGCGTTCCAGTGCAACGGGGGCGGGACAGTTTATCGAGACTACTTGGCTTGAAGAAATCAGGGGGCAAAGGCCGGATCTTGCGGCAGGCAAAACCGATGCGGAGCTTCTGGCTCTGCGAACTGATGGGACGCTAAGCCGGCAACTGGCGGGTGGGTATCTCTCCAGGATCCAACAAGGATTGAAGGCGGCAGGGTTTAGCCCGACGGATGGAGATGTTTATCTGGGATACTTTCTTGGACCTGCAGGGGCTAAGGGGGTTCTTGGTGCCTCATCAGATGCAGCGATCCTTGATGTGCTTACCTCTGTTGTTGGTGAGAAGAAAGCAAATGCAATGCTACAGGCAAATCCAAGTGTTTTGCCTGGCAAGACTGCGGGACAAGTGCGTCAGTGGGCCTGGAAGAAAATGGGCCAGCCGACCAAAGTGAAGCAGGGGCCAGCTCTTGCGCTCAAGCGGGATGGGACGCGGAAAGGTGACGCGCATGATCGCGCTGCTCTTTCTGCGTTTTCCTGGCGGCTTTCTGCTGAGATCGATCAATCTATGAATGCCGCCTATGATGAGCATGAGAGTGATCCTGTAGCTCTTACTGCTGAGATTGATGAGATCCAGAAGCAAACACTGGCCGCGCTTCCTGAAGAGGCTCATGAGCTTGCACAAAGAACCTTTGTGACCAGGCGGGCGATCTATGAACGAAAGGCCAGTAAGGAGCAGGCAAAGCGGGAACTCACTCAACGTGCAACAGCTGCAGACGACAGCATTGCAGAGGGTTTCCGGTCGCTGGAGCGGCAAGCTTATATTGCTGGAGATGATGAGGAGGCCGATAAGAACCTGCAGGCGCGTGTTGTCTCGCTTGCCGGGGTCATTGATCAGGCTGAATCCAATGGTGCGATCAGCGCCAAAGAGGCAAAGCGCCAACGTGAGAAGATCGTGCAAACCACTGCGACCTCTCGTGTGCGCGGTATTGCTGCTGAACTTCCTGATGCGAAGGCAAAGGAAGACTATGCCAACGGGCTGATTGATGCCTGGGGCTCCGGAGAAGGGCCACTTGCGGATCTGGACTACAAGACCGTCAAGGCCCTTTCCAGAGAGATTGGGGGAGCTGCAAGATCTGAGGCTGCGAAGCTCAATAGTGAGCGTTCCATTGAGAAAGCGAAGTTTAAGGGTCTGATCAAGAGTGACCTGGCAAGCATGGAGGCTGAGGGCATTGGCATCCGGTACGGGGGCGAGGATCTATCTCTGGATCAGGTTTCCTCGGTGGTTGGTGAGGTTGCTGCAGAGCAATGGCTGGATGGTCGCGAGGATGCCCGCAAATATTATGAAGCCACAACGGGCATGGCTCAGCTTCCTACCTCCGATATCATGGGGCGGCTTGCTGAACTGGAGCCTGTTGCGGGTGCTTCTGATTACGCACGCCAGGAGGCACTTTACGGATCTGTTGCCAAGGCGGCCAAGGCGCTAGTGAAACTGAGATCCACTGACCCCGCTCTTGCAGCTGAGCAAGCTTTTGAGGAGCTGCAGGATATCAAAGCCAGTGTGATCGAGGATGATCGGGCAAGTGTTCAGGTGCTGATCACCGAGCGGATGAATGCGCAGGAGGCCATGGGTCTGCCCGAGGCTGCGCGTGCGCCGCTGACCAAAGCGGAGATCAAGGATGTGCTTTACGGGTTTGCCGACTTTGTTGTCTCGGACCAGCCGGACCTGAAAGGCTACGCGGACGAGCTTTATGGACAATTTGGTGAACATACCGGTGATGTCCTTGAGCAGATGGCCGAAAGCCGGGGACTGGATACGATGGCACGCAGGTTCCTCCTGGGAATTATGCGCGAAGTAAAAGAGGGGAACTCGCCAGCTCGCAGTGATGTGGAACATTTGGCGAACGCCATTGAAATTGAAAAAGCCGATGCTGCGCTTGGACGGGTGGGTGAACGGCCTGCCTTTGAGCGTTTACAGGGCATGCCAGACCCTGAAGCGGTTGCTGCAAAGCGGCGAGAGGAGAACCAGCAAAGCACGCCAATGAATGAGGGACATGTGAAGCTCCTGCTTTCCGATCCCTCGCTGGCTCGGCAGTTTGACGAGAAATTCGGGAAGGGCTCCGCTGAGCAGGTACTTCAGGCACGCAAGGCCAATCGGTTTGTTGATGGTCTGACCCACCACGGAGCAGAGGGCGAAAGTTTCATTCCAATTGAGGAACTTGCACGGGAGTATCTTCGTGGCAGATAATATTGTTACGACTGAAACAAACAGTCAAAATCCCTTTGATGCATTTGATAATGCGACGGGTGCTGAAAGTTCTTCCTTGATGCAGGGGCCGCGCCGGTCTTTGGGTGATCGTTTTGCGATCAACTTTGAAGCAGCACAGCGCTACAACACTTTGCATGGTGCCTTGAAAGACACCACACGGCCTGCCGATCGTATGGCGTTTGATCACGAATATGCGGGTTTTGAAGATTGGGATGGATTTCTGGAGGGCGCTACTGCGCTTACAGGGCAGCTTGCAGGGACGGCGGTTGCAGTTGAGAATTTTATAGGCCTGGGGTTAGGTGCCAGGGCTATACAGCAACTCGGACTGACAGGGCTGCGTGCCAGGATCTTCGCAGGAGCAGTTGATGCCGGTGCAGCAAACCTGGTGGTTGATAGCGGTATTCAAGGGATCGAGATGGGGGCCGGTTTTCGGAAACAATTTGATCCCGTTCAACTTGCTGCATCCACGGCCCTTGGTGCGGCTATTGGCGGGGCTGCTGGTCCCCTTACTCATAGCGGCCACAGCTCGGACCTTGCAGGGGCTCTGGAGCAGAGCGTTGATGATGTTGAGCTGAAACCCAAGGTGCCGATCGACAATGCGATCCGGGAGCCTGTTGGCGATAATCCAAGCGGTGAGGAGGCGTTTGTTGCTGGCCTTCGTAAAACGCGCGGGGTTGATACAGAACTTTCCAGCGTTACGGAGGCCATGCCACCAGAGCAGCGGATTTCTCAAGCGTTTGATGTGTTTGAGAGGGAAGTAAGTGACGGGCTGGGCGAGGTTGACGGTGATGTGAAGGCCATGACTGGCAAGTCAGTAGATGGCTCTTCTATCAATCTGGTTGATCCGGACAAGGTTGCCGATGCTGCTGGTGAGGTAGAGGCACTGGGCGATAGGCTGGCGCGGGAGGTGGGCATTGCCCCCCCCTCCAGTGCGTCCGGTGAAAAGGCGGATATCAGTCAGCGCATCTGGGGTTCGGAAAACCAGCAGGAAGCATTCACTCAGCTGGAGAATTGGAAAGCGGATCAGGCTGAAAGTTCGCTTGATGATCTTTATCAAACAGCGGTCCGAGGTCAGGAAGTATTAGGTCAAGTTGGTGAAGAGGTTGCGCTAAGCCTTGGAATCACCTTTAAAAACCCGGGGATGAAAGCGAAAGAGGCTGCCGCTGAAAAGATGTTACGAAAAGGCTACGCCACGACAGCAGAGTTAACGGACGTTGTTCGTGGTGGCTTTGTTGTACGTTCTGCCGCGCAAAGCGATGAGGTGGTCACGGCTCTTGCAAGGACATTTGAGATAATTGATGAAGGCTGGAATCTGCAACTGCATTCTGGTTATCTTGATCGGAAACTGCTCATTCGTTTGGAAGATGGAGCCATTGGTGAAGTTCAAATCTGGCCTGAACAGTTGTATGAAGCAAAATTTCAACAAGGTGGGCAGGATCTATACACTCAAAGCCGTCTCAAAGGGATTGCTAAGGAGCAACGCGAGGACTTGTTAAAACAGCAGGTTGAGCTTTACTCAGCAGCGCTAGACAGATCAGAGGCATCATTTAAGGCTCTATCCGGAAGATCTGGTAAATCCGGAAACCTTGAATCCGCCCAAAATGATCTGAACTCATCCTCGGACATATCTTCAAGTACTTTACCGGAATCCAGTTCAAATGGATCAAACGGTGCCCAGTCGCCTCCAGGCGCAGCGACGAAGAAAGCAACGTCAAGTCCCCGGCTGAGAGCGGGCCGGCCCTCCCAGTTGTGGAACAACAAGACGTTCTCCGGGGATGGTCCTGACAAGGATAGTTTCATTGAAAGTCGTCCTCAGGTTGGTGGGAAAGAACAGCGCACTTCTGGAGGTGTGACGTCCCAGAGCAGTCACCAGGCAGATACGAAACAGTCTTCTTCTGCCTCGCTGTCCAAGGGTAGTATACCATATAAAAATTCGGGAGAGCAAGGCCAGCGTGCCAAAGGTACTATCGAGCGCTCTGACAGTTCACAGAGGGACACGTCCTCGCTGAGTGTTGATAATGCGGCAATTGCCACTGCGAAGGAGCGACTGACAAAGTGGAAAACAGAACAGCCTGTTCGCACACTGGATGAATTGTATGAACTGGCGCCGCAACATCAGACGACGTTGCAGGGGGTTGGTGAAGAGCTTGCGGTTGAGCTGGGGGTTACCTTCAAAAACCCTGGGCTTAAACAAAAGGATACCGCAACAGAAAAAATGGTACGAAAGGCCTATAGGGGCACCAGTGAGCTGACTGACGTCATCCGGGGTGGATTTGTGGTGAAAACCCTTGACCAGAGTGATGAGGTGGTTCGGGAGCTGGCTACCAGATTTGATGTTATTGATGAGGGATGGCAGTCAAAGCCAACAGGCTATCGGGACCGCAAAGTTATGTTGCGGTTTGCAGATGGTAGCATTGGTGAGGTTCAGATCTGGCCGGAACAGATGTACGAGGCGAAGTTCGCAGGTGGCGGGCAGGATCTTTACACGCGCTCGCGAGAGCCGCAGATAGACCCTGTTCTGCGTGAAAGCCTCGAGCAGGAAGAAGCCGCTCTTTATTCGGCTGCATTTGAACGAATGGATGCGTCTTGGAATAAAATTTTTGGTAAGGGTGGTACATCCGTAAAACCGGATACAGCCCAAAGTGTGCGGCAGTCTTCTTCGGTCCAGCCCCAAAGTACGCGTCCTGAGTCAAATTCAAAGGCATCCCACGGTTTCCAGTCAGCTCCGGGATTGCGAACAAAAAAACCGTCGCTGTATGGTGAGCGACATGCGGCAGGTCGTCCTTCCCAGTCAAATAACAATACAGCCCCTCTGGGACAGGGGAATGTTGGAACAACATACATTGAGAAACCTTTCTCTTCGGCTGAAAAGCCAACGTCATCTAATAGTTTGGGGGAAAATAAAGGGCGTGCCGATGGAGATTTGACGTCCCAGCGCAGTCACCAAACAGATACGAACTCTTCTTCTGTCTCGCCCTCTGATAAAAGAATAACACCAATGGACGGGGGAGTTCAAGGCCCGCGTGCCAAAGGTAGTACGGGGCGCCCTGACAGTCTCCAGAGGGACACGTCCTCCCTCTCGCCGACCAGTGACAGTATAGCAACTGGCGCAAAATCAAACAAGAGTGAGGTCAAGCCACGCCTGCAGGGAGCTGAGGGGCAGCGGGCTCGCCCGGAAAGTGGGATAGCTCGATCTGAAGCGCGGGCCAATGCAGTCCCCTTTACGCGCCTTCGTGATGTTTCCAATCGCCTGGCGGATCTTGCCGGGATTGCTGCTGCAAGACAGAAGCGGTTTTCTCTGAAAG
Source organism: uncultured Pseudovibrio sp. (assembly GCA_947502585.1). Classification (GTDB taxonomy): domain Bacteria; phylum Pseudomonadota; class Alphaproteobacteria; order Rhizobiales; family Stappiaceae; genus Pseudovibrio. Next base: position 5,073 of record CANNAV010000100.1, on the reverse strand, counting down.
GGTCGAAGAGCTCGCGCATTATGGGGACGTATGGTGTGAAGTCTGGCGTTGTGCGCATACGCTCGCAAGATGACTTTGATACCTTCTCTCACGAAGTAGGACACCACATCGAGGAGCGCCTGGGCAAGCCTGTTGTGACCTTGATGCAGCGACATTTCCGAGAAGTTGAGGCGCTGGCGTATCCTGGCGTTGCTCCGGAAAACAAGCTCACGGAAGGCTTTGCGGAGTTTTTTCGCCTTGCCATGACGAACCCGCGTTATGTGGAAGACCAGGCTCCCAAGTTCTTCAAAGAATTTCGCCGGCTGCTGCAGAAGGATGATCCGGATCTTCTCAAAGGACTTGATGAAGTTGCAGAGGCGTACAACCAGTTCCTGCAAATGCCATCTCATCAGGCGGTTGAAAGCACCATTGTCTCGAATAAAGCGCTCGGGACGGGCCAGAAGTTTGCCAGTGAAGCCAAACGCTATGGTTTGGGTGCAACCATAGCCGACAAGCTGCACAACGTTTACACGGCGCTCCTGGACGATTTTCATCCCATCCATCGTGCTGTGCGTGAGCTGGCGAAAATTCACAAGGCACGTACGGGTTCTGTGCTGGATCTCAAAGTGAAGGATGATGCGGGCAAGCTGGCAGACATGGCGCGGGGATCACAGCAGGCCGGCCATATGGATCTCATGTATGGCGTGCACGGATATGAGAGCCTGAAGCCGGAAAGCGCAAGCCTGCGGGATGCGATAGTGGAAGCGCATGGACCCGGACGTAATGCGTTCTCCTCCTTTGATGAGGCCGTGATGAAAACGTTCGGGGCCTACCTTTGGAGCCGCCGTGCTGTGTTTGAATGGGAACGCTACAAGAAAGGCGAGATCCCCAATCCTCCTGACAAGCTGAGCCTCGGTGATCATCTGCAGAACATCCGGGAGGCGGAGGCCCAGCACCCATATTGGGTATCAGCCGCAGAGAAAGTCTACGAGTTTGTTAAAGCGCTTTGGAAGAAGAAACTTGATGCAGGATTGATCGCTCTGGAAACCTACAAGGCCGGTTTGAAGATCCGTGATTATGTTCCTGGTCTGCGCGCCTTTGATTATGATGGTGATCCTGGAACAAGGACCAGTGCAAGGAGCGGTAAGTCTTCTGCTGGCAGCTCCATGGGCTCCCGGCATTTCAAGGGCTCCACGCGGGATGTGATCAATCCGCTTGAGAGCCTGATGGCCGATGCTTATGAAACCAATGCTGCCATTGCACGTAATGCACCAATCAAAGCTCTTGCAAAACTGGCGCGGCAGGTGGGCAATGGAGCGGGGCGCATTGCCGAGATTGTTCCGGCCCATGAGCTCAAGGCCATGATCATTGATCCTCTGGAAGCCTTGAAGAGTGCAGGGCGGAGCGTTGGCATGACGCCGGATGATGTTGCGCTCCTGACCGATAGCATCGAGGGGCTGCTTGGAGACAGCAAGGCAACGATTTTCCGGCCTGCAGTGACCAACGCCAAAGGTGAGCCTATTCTGTTTTATCGCGATGGCGGGCAGATCCAGGCGCTGCGGCTGGCCGATAGTGAATTTGGTAATCAGCTGATGGCCAGCTTTGGCATGCTTGCCCCTGTTGAGCATCATATGCTTATCCGGATGATGGGGGCTTCTGCTTCGGTATTGCGTGCCGGCATCACGACAACACCTGAATTTATTCTGGCCAACGGTGCACGCGATCTCATGACCTCATTTGTTTATTACGATGAGCCGTTCAAGGTGCTGAAAAATATTGGCAAGGGGTTTGCTGACGAAATTTTTAACCGTCAGGCTGCCAAGGAATACAACAGCCTGGGCGGTATTATGGGCGGGGCTAATGCTGCTTCCGTGCGTGAAGGGGCTCTCAAGCGTGATCTTGAAGCACTCAGAAAAAAAGGCTGGAAGGGGCGGCGCGTTCCATCTTTGCAGAGTATCATGGAGTTTACTGAGCTGTCAGAAACGGGTGTGCGTGTTGGATTGATGCGCACCTTTAAAGAGAAGGCTCAAGCGCGGGGGCTGTCAGGGATCGAGGCGGCTTATGAAGCTGTTTGGCGGGCTCGTGACCATATCAACTTTGATCGGCGCGGCTCTCAGATGGTTGCTCTGAACCGATTGATCCCGTTTTTTAATGCATCCTTGCAGGGGCTGGACAAGTTCAGCCGCCATATGGTGTTGCCATATGTGAAAAAACTGCAGGGCGATGTCTTGACCGCGGCTGATGAGGCGGCCCTTGGGACTGCTCAAAAAGCCTGGATGAAACTTTCCGGCCTTGTGCTTGCCGGAATGGGGCTTCATGCCTTGATGAGCCAGCATTCAGAATATGAGGAGATTAGTGATACCACCCGCGCAACGCATTGGATGGTAAAGACTGGTGACAAGTGGATTGCGGTTCCTAAACCCTATGAACTTGCAGTGTTCATAAATATGGGAGAGGCTGCTTATGATGCGTTTGCGAAGGGAGATCCGCTTGCAGCTGAGCGGTATCTCTCCAATCTTTCAACTGTATTGATGCCGCCTTCTGTGATGGAAGGCAACCCGATCGTGAAAACCTACTTTGAGCTGAAGAGCAATCAGGATTTTTTCACGGGGCAACAGATCGTGCCAGATCACCTGCAGGCGTTGGAGTCAGCCTTGCAGTATACGGCCAGAACCCGAGCCTTTTCTAAGCAGCTCGGGGAGGCGCTGGATATTTCGCCGCTTGTGATTGAAAAAGTCTTTTCCAACTTTGCTGGCGGATGGGGGCGCAATCTGGCGGCGCTTTATGATTATACTGATGAGACTGCGTTAGGGCAGAGCCCGGATGATGCGCCTTTCCTGAGGCGGTTTGTTAAAGATGCCAGCAAGGGCTCCAGGTCAGTCTCCAAGTTCTGGGATCTGGTTTCTCCAAGTACTGGCCAGTTTGAGCGGGCTGCGCTGAGTTATCGTGCGCTTGCTGATGGGGGCGATGATGTTGCTGCAGATGAGTATCTGAACTCTCTGGACAGTGAGAGGCGGGCTTATGTGACCCTTGCGATGATGCCAGCTGCGGCTCGCCGGCTGCATCCTTTAGAGCGTGCCCGTTCTGCTGTGCGGGCGATCGGGGCGCTGCGGAGAGAGCTTACAGGACCTTACATCACCAATGCATTTTCTCAGGAGGATATGCGGAAGATCTCTGCAGCCGATCGCGGGGCTGCTGATGATATTCTTGCTGATCTTTCAATGGCTGAAACCCGCAATGCTTTGATTGCTCTTGGTGTGCCTGGTTGGGCTCATCAAAAAGCGATTGATACGCGCACGTATCATAGTGAGTTGAAGGAGCTGTCACCTGTACTGGCTAAAGCGCTGGCGGATCGATTTGCTACACGCAAAGTGTTGCCTCTTGGTATTGTTCTTGAAAGGTGGCCGGAACTGCGAAAGCGCGTGTTGATGGATGGATCTGGCGCGATAACAGTGGATCTGGAGGCGAGCGCAGAGGCTGCAGGCTATGAACTCGGGGGGTTCAAAATTCCGCGCAAGGAAAAGCCTGAGGTCAAAGGCAGGAGATAAGCACGGTTGACCTTTGCCTGAACCCGTCAGGATAAAACAGCAAAATTCTATCCTGACGGGTTTTTCTATGACTGATCGCCTTCCTTACAATCCGCGAGTTTTTGAATACACCGCTGCGGACGGTCAAACACATTTTCCGGTTGCCTTTCCCTTTCACAATGCAGGCGATGTTTCTGTGGAAGTTCTGGAGGGAGAGAGCTTCAGGAAGCTTACACATGGAGCTGACTACTCTCTGGCCGAACAGCAAGTGATCCTTGCCGCTGGTCTGGCTGCAGCGACAGTTTTGCGCGTGAAAGGGACTACAGAGCTTTCGCGAAAAACAAGTGTTGCTCTGTCAGGACGGCTCAGCTCTCTGAATTTGGATAATGAGTTAGATCGCGCCTGGATGAACGACCAGGAACAACGGCGGGATATTGATGATCTGACAAGGCGTACACTGACGGTTCCTTTCGATGAGGCGATTATCGGGGTACTGCCGCCCGCTGCAGAGCGGGCTGGGCGGGCTCTGGCGTTTGATGAAGATGGTGAGGCGGCTGTTGCGGATGTTTTGCTGACTTCGGAGGATGGCGGGTATGATGCCGGTGCATGCAGGATCGCAAACCTTGCGGACCCCGTTGAACCTCAGGACGCCGCTACTGTGGCCTGGGTTATCTCCCGCTCGGGTATTGCTGGTCCCGAGGGAGCTAAGGGGCCGGATGGCGATCAGGGGCCGGAAGGGCCTACAGGACCTGTCGGGCCACAGGGGCCTGTGGGGGCTAAAGGGCCACGAGGTAATCAGGGCGAAATTGGGCCTGTAGGCATTCAGGGGCCTCAGGGAGAGCGCGGTGATCCTGGCCCTAAGGGGCCTGTTGGAGATATTGGCCCTCAGGGTATCGTAGGTCCACAAGGGCCACAGGGTATTCGTGGACCTGAGGGGGTTCAAGGCCCCATTGGTATCCAGGGGCCGGAAGGTCCAGAAGGCCAGGAAGGCCCCATAGGCGAGAGCTATGAGGTAGACAGCATTGGCGCAAGGGCTAATCGTGCTGAGTACGATACCAGGCCTTACATCTGGTCTTTCCTCGCGATTGACGAGGGGAAGATTTACTGGAAGCAGTCTAATGATGTTGCTGACTGGACTGAAGGTGTTCCCTTTGGCCGTGGTCCTACGGGAAGCCAGGGCCCCCGTGGTCCTCAAGGCATCAAAGGTGAAAAGGGGGACATTGGACCTGAAGGCCCTCAAGGCCCGATTGGTCCCCAGGGTGTTAAAGGCCCCCAGGGAAACCAGGGCATCCAGGGTGTTAAAGGTGAGACTGGTGAGGAAGGTCCGCTTGGACCAACTGGTCCTACTGGTCCTCAAGGGCCGCGAGGGGCCGTAGGTATCACCTGGCGCGGGACGTGGACGGCTGCAACCTCCTACAAGGTGCGGGATGCGGTGGAGTTCAACGGTTCGACCTACATTGCCCTTAAGGCTGGCCGCAACCAGCAACCCGCAGTCAAAAAGGATTACTGGCATCTGATTGCCGAGGCTGGCTCAAGTACCAATCACACGCACGATGATCGTTATTTG
>CANNAV010000099.1 GCA_947502585.1 uncultured Pseudovibrio sp. | reverse complement strand
TATGTATAATTTGGTCGCTCCATAAAGTCCTCCTGATCTTAACTTATCAAAAGTTCCTCCACTTTTCCCGAGCCAGTTCAGTTTGCATGGGCATTGGAAACTGTATTGCTTTGGCGGAACAGGAAGAGCCGTATGAGCTGAGAGGTTCACGTACGGTTCTGTGAGAGCTGGGGGTGAAACTCCCCCGGCCTACTCGACTCTCTGGTAACGAACGGGATCACGAGGGGTTTACTTGAACTTTAAGGGGTTTCTCCCCTAAGTCATAGACCAGTGCTGGTAGATACTACCACCCTCTTACCTGCTTGGAGATAGCAGCATGAACATTATTCATAGGCCTGAATGGAGTATTCCGGAAAGAGAAGCGACACCTGAAGATGTGTTCTTTAACCGGCGCAGGTTTATGAAGGGTGTGGGTGCTGTTGGTCTTGGTCTGGCTGCTGGTGGAACAGGCTTGATGAGCAGTGCGTTTGCGCAGGATGGTAAAGACCCGACGTTGAATCTATATCCAGCCAGGCGAAATGCTGAATTCACTCTTAAGCGCAAAATTACGCCTGAGAGTGTGACCTCGGTTTACAATAACTTCTATGAATTTGGCTCGCACAAACGCATTTTCGGGGCTGCTCAGGCGTTGAAGATCCGTCCATGGGCTATCACGATTGATGGCATGGTCGATAACCCGCAGACCATCGAGTTTGATGATCTGGTGCGCAAGATACCTTTGCAGGAGCGTGTCTATCGTCACCGCTGCGTTGAAGCGTGGGCTATGGCTGTGCCGTGGACAGGTTTCCCGCTGGCAGAGCTGGTGAAGTATGCCGGTCCGCAGAACAGCGCCAGGTACATTCGCTTTGAGACCTTTAAAGATGCTGAGGTGGCCAGCGGTCAGCGTCAGTTCTGGTATCCCTGGCCTTACATTGAAGGCGTGACCATCGATGAGGCCATGAACGAGCTGGCATTTGTAGCAACCGGGATTTATAGCAAGCCGTTGCTGAAGCAGTATGGTGCGCCTGTTCGTTTGGTGATGCCATGGAAGTACGGCTTCAAGTCCATCAAATCCATCGTGAAGATGACCCTTACTGATCAACGTCCGGTCAGCTTCTGGGAGAAGGTTGGTCCGGGTGAGTACGGTTTCTGGGCGAACGTGAATCCAAAAGTGCCGCATGCACGCTGGTCCCAGGCGACTGAGCGTTTGCTGGGTACAGATGAGCGTGTTCCAACACAACTTTTCAATGGTTATGCGGAGCAGGTGGCCCACCTTTATAAAGGTCTGGAAGGGCAGAACCTCTATCGGTGAACACTTGAGAGCCTGTTGCGTTCATAAGCATTTACGCTCCATACTCTACTCCATATTTCATGTGGATTCCTGTCTGTAAAGCGGAGCCAATTTTCGTGAATATGCTCTAAATGGCCTAGGTGGTTTGGTCGTGCATGAGCGACAAAGCAAGCCGGGCATTTAGAGCGTGCGCAGTTGTGACGGCAGGTTTCGCAAACCAACTCAATCACTCAATGGGTTTTGAGAATTGTAGGACCAGGCAGGATTGAATTGGAAGGATAACCTGTCTGTTGTTGTGGATAACTGAAAAGTGCCTGTCCTCGTAAAAAGAGGAATAAAAGTGAGCTGCCGCTATTCTGCAGGAATGTGCAAAGTGATTTGGTTGCCAAGCCGTTCCGCTCGGTCAGCTTCGCTAATGGCATAGGAGATTTCGCCATAGATTGCGAAAAGTGCGCAGGCAACCAGAGCTAAAAATGTTTTTTTCAGGTCATTCACATCCATAACCTCGGATATTTTCCAATAGGTATGATTCTATAAGTAAAGGATGCAAGATGAATTGTAATTTCTCCGATTAAGGGTGGTGAAAATTGACTATTGGAATATTTACCCAATATAAATATAGTAAATACTGGTATATATTGCAGACAATATCAATTTATGGGGGTTGGGAATACCTTAAATATTATGGGTTTTCTCTCATGGGGGCGGTCAATATTCTGGTGGGTTCGCATATCTGTGTGTGCGTCAGGGATATATGATTTTTTAACGAGCCTGACAAGTAAGCGAGCGCGGGGCTGTTTGCAGGCGATTGATTTTTGGCTCTTCCTGCACGCCTGGCAGCGGCCGTCGCCGTTTTGCAATTAACTTTTCTGAACATCTGCGTAGCACGTCAGACGGGCTGCAGTTTTGAGTGCAGTGAGGCGTTTTGGGAAGCTCGCTGGCTAAAAGGCTGAGGAGGCCCCTTGGTCTTCCTGGGAATTTAAAAAAAACCGGACCATATGGTCCGGTTTAGAAATGATGAATTACAAGCACCTAATGAGTGCAATCACCTTCAATTGGGGAACAGTTGAATACAGGTTGATGTCACTGGGAGGAGAGGTGTGACAACAACTGATCAACGGCAGGTGTATATACGCAGTGCAACGCTGAACCGGCAATCCTCAATTTTGCATTGCAGATATGCATTTTAAAGGGGGCTTGAAGTCTCTGGAGTTTCAATGCAGGGTCTGACAAATATTAGTTTGCAGACTAAACGAAGGTGTTGTTAATTCGGGATGGGTAGGTACTCATTAAGCCTCTCAGGCGGTCTGAAAGGCTTCATGAGAGATGCGAATATGTTTAATTTTGCAGTGCAATATTCAGGTTTGAATCTCCTGAGCCGGCCAAACCGGTCAAATCAGCTGTTTTCCGGAGTTCAGGTCTAGTGGGTCCATCGTTCTGCATAGGAGACAAGAAAGTCTCTGAAGGCGGTGACGCGAGCTGTGTTTTTCAGCTCTGATGGATATACGAAGTAGGTATCAAAGCTCGGCAACTCTTCCTGTGTGACTGACATAACCTGTTTGATGTCTGCATCTGGTTCAACCATGTAATCGGGCAGGATGGCGATGCCTACCCCGGTTTGTACGGCTTTCTTGATGCCAGACAGATTGTTCACGCGCAGGGAGACATCGCGGCGCTCGCCATTTGGCAACCCGGCTGTTGCAAGCCAGTTCATTGCGCGCAGGTAGGAGGCCATGTTGTCACCGATAGTGATCAGGCGGTGATGGTCCAGATCGTCAATCGTGCTCGGACTGCCAAAGCGTTCAATGTAGGTCGGTGAGGCGTAGACGTGGAAGTGTACGGTAAAGAGCTTGCGCTGGATGAGATCTGGCTGTCTTGGCTGGCGCAGACGTATGGCAACATCTGCTTCGCGCATGCCCAGATCCAGCTCGTCATCCATACAGATGAGCTCCAGACGCATGTCCGGGTAAAGGTCCACAAACTCGTTGACACGGGCGGTGAGCCAGGTGGAACCGAGGCCCACTGTGGTGGTGACACGGAGTGTTCCGGTTGGCTTTTCCCTGGAGTCGGTGAGACGCGACTGAACGGTTTCCAGTTTCAGAAGAACTTCGCGGGCGGTTCTGTAAAGAAGCTCGCCTTGTTCTGTGGGGATGAGCCCGCGTGCATGACGGTGGAAGAGGGGGACACCCAGCTCTGCCTCAAGTGCACTGACCTGACGGCTGACAGCTGACTGGCTCATGTTGAGAGCTTCGCCTGCGTGGGTAAAGCTCCCTGCCTGTGCTGCTGCATGGAAAATACGCAGCTTGTCCCAATCTAAAGAACGGCCTGGCATGTGCTTTCCCCCCAATCTTCCCGGTTTCTTATTCTGCTGCTTCGGTTTCAGCTTCCAGAGCTGCAAGGTAGCGTTCCGCTTCCAGTGCGGCCATGCATCCCATTCCTGCAGCGGTCACAGCCTGACGGTACTGCTCATCAGTCACATCGCCAGCCGCGTACACACCCGGAATGGATGTCTGAGTTGAATCTGCTTCGGTCCAAATGTAACCGGATTCCTTCATTTTTACCTGATCTTTGACAAGATCAGCTGCCGGGGCGTGTCCGATGGCGATGAATACGCCGTGGGTGGACAGTTCTGTGGTTTCCCCGGTCCGACGGTTTTTCAGGCGAATGCCAGTCACTACAGATGGGTTTTCAGTACCGAGAATTTCATCAACTTCACTGTCCCAGACCACATTGATCTTCTCGTTTTTGAAGAGGCGTTCCTGGAGGACTTTCTCGGAACGCAGGGCATCCCGGCGATGAACCAGCGTCACTTTGCTTGCCAGATTTGCCAGATAGAGCGCTTCTTCGACGGCGGTGTTGCCACCGCCAATCACAACGACTTCTTTGCCGCGATAGAAGAAACCGTCACAGGTTGCACATGCGGAAACGCCGCCAGCCTGATACTTTTCTTCGGATGGCAGGCCGAGCCATTTCGCCTGTGCACCGGTTGCGATGACGAGTGCCTCTGCTGTGTACTTGGTGCCGCTGTCACCTTTCAGCTCAAACGGGCGTTTGGAGAGGTCAGCCTCCAAAATAGTATCGTATTCCATCCTGGTGCCGACGTTCCCGGCCTGCTTGCGCATTTCCTCAACCAGCCATGGGCCCTGAATTGGATCTGCAAAGCCTGGATAGTTCTCAACGTCGGTGGTAATGGTCAGCTGACCGCCAGTCTGCACACCTGTGACCAGAAGCGGTTCCAGCATGGCACGTGCGCCGTAGATTGCGGCTGTGTAGCCTGCAGGGCCGGAGCCTACGATCAAGAGTTTGGTGTGCTTAACAGTCATTTCCTGAGAACCTCAATTTTCGTGTGCGCCTGGATAGCACCAGTGCCCTGTCAGGGAGGGGTTCTATCCGCTTGTTTGCTTTTGTTCAATCGCTTTGGATATGGCATCCGCAATATCCGGTGTTGCGTCTATCGGTTCATAAGTAGGTGCTAATATGTCTGCGGGGAAAGGATGAAGTACTCCCAAATCCTCCATTCGTGATAAAAAACTGTCAAATTTCCTGTGAGTACCTGTTGGGCGGAAGCCGTAAACTGGCATTCCGGTGGCGGCAGCCTCCCCCACCATGTTGGTGGAGTCTGTTGTAACAACAATGATTTCGGCGTTAGCCAGATACTGGAGAATGGGGTTTTCACCTTCTCCATTCCAGAAGAGATGCCCCTGTGATCCGCCAAGGTTGCGCAGCTCCATCGCCAGCTCTCCGGGGGTGCGGCGGGAGCAGGTGACCATGAGTGAGTGGGTTTGCGACAGGTTTTTAAGCGCGACGAGAAGCGTGTTGATATTATCGGGCGTAAAGGTGTGATGCCGGGAATTACCGCCAATCAGGACAGCTGCTTTTGGTTTTGGCAGCCTTGCGATTACCTTAGACGGGTTCGCCCGCGCGTCCTGAAGTTTTTGCGCTGAAAAACGGTGAGGTGACGTAAGTGTTGTTACTATGTTCTTTCCAGAAATTCCATCATGTTCCGGCGCCCAGACAAAATCAGCAAATTTACTGTTGATCTTTGGGTCCTTTAGGAAAACAGTAAAGGTCTGACCCTTGGAAAACCGCTTTAGTGCACGTAAGTAGGGCACCGCTCTGCGCCCTGAAGCAATCGCGACAGCGGGATATGGGGGTGCAAGCGGACTTTCCGGCTTATGTGGTGCGTCTTTGGGATCTATCGGACCCCATGGCATTGCATAGGTAAAAAGCTTGCGGGGGGTAACTAACCGAATTTCGTAGGGTAGTCCCAACGCGTCGGCTACGCCGATGCATTGTGCTACATCTCCGATCTTGCCGTCGGTTAAAACCCACAGGTTTTGCGACATTTTGTTCCCCAGCTTTCGAAAAGTGTCTGCGAAATAATATTTGTTGATATAGTTTGTCGCAAATAAGCAATAAACCAGCATATCGCCTAACTTTTTGTTTAGGCGGTGTTATAAGACAGGTTAACTGTTAATCCAATAGGACAAGCAAAGGAGACGAGCTTGAAAGCGCGTCTGGATTCGATTGATTGGCAAATTTTGAAGGAGCTGCAGGAAGACGGCCGCATTACCAATGTGGAGCTGGCTCGTCGTGTGGGAATTTCTGCGCCCCCATGTTTGCGCAGGGTTCGCGCTCTGGAAGAAGCAGGACTCATTCGCGGCTACCGCACGTTACTTGATGAGAAACAACTGGGATATGAAGTCACCGCCTTTGTAATGGTAGGACTGCATAACCAAACAGAAAATGACCTCGTCGCATTTGAAGCACAAGTCAAGGAATGGCCGTTGGTCCGGGAGAGCTACATGGTGTCCGGTGAAGTTGACTTCATCATGCGCTGTACGGCTAAAGATCTGGAAACCTTCCAGAACTTCATTATTCGCGACGTGACCTCCACAAAGAATGTGGATCAGGTTCGCACTGCACTGACCATCCGTCGTATCAAGGATGAGCCAAACGTACCGATTGATATGCCTGAGTATTTCTAGGCTTTTCGATCCGGGAGAGTTTACAAACGGCCTTCACACGGGAAGGCCGTTTTTTATGCACGGTATTGCGTGAAGGTGATGGAGCTACGTCCACTTACCGGCGGTTATAGTGAATTTGCCTGATTTTATGTTCTCCGTTGATCCAGCCTGCCCCCAGACATGTGCTGTGGTGCCGGACAGAGCACTTTCATCAACCAGCTTGAATGTGATGGACATAGTGTTCCCATGTTTTGTTTTTCTTCTTGGTAACAGGGGACGTGTGACGATGGATTTTGTGAGTGGCGGCTATGGATTGCAGACACAAAACGGCCCCCGTAGGAAGGCCGTGCTGGGGGTATTAAACTGTCGTCGTGATGTTCAGAGATTGCGGATACTGGAGAAGAACTGAGAGATTTCTTCGGATATTGCTTCGCTTTGATGGCTAAGCTCTTTCGCGGCGGATGTGGCTGTGGTAACGGCACGTTTGGATTCTTCAGCAGTTGCGAGGATGTTACCCAGTTCGCTTGTCACTCCCTTCGCGTTCTGGGCGGCAGACTGGATGCTTGAGGAGATTTCGTTGGTTGCAACGGCTTGCTGGTCCACTGCATCAGCGATTGCAGTCGCTGTTGCGCTGACTTCCTCTATCTTTTGTGAAATAGCTGAAATCTCTTCTACGCAGCGCCTGGTTTCGCTCTGGATTGCGCTGATTTTGGAGGCGATCTCGTCAGTTGCCTGACCGGTCTGGCTTGCAAGGTCCTTTACTTCGCTTGCCACAACGGCAAAGCCACGACCTGCATCACCTGCACGTGCTGCCTCAATGGTTGCGTTGAGTGCCAGGAGGTTGGTCTGTTCCGCAATAGCGCTGATAAGTTCCGTTACCGCGCCAATCTCGTTGGTGGCTGTCTGCAATCCCAGAACCGTGTCGTTGGTCCGTTCTGCGTCCTGGGAAACGGTTTTTACTGTTTCCGCAGAACGGGTCACCTGTGATCCGATTTCGGCGACGTTTGCAGACATTTCTTCGACGGCAGCAGCACCAGAGTGTACGTCAGAGGCTGTGTAGTCAGCAGACTGGGTTGCAGCTTCCGCAGCCATTTTGCTCTGCTTGGATGTCTCGCTGAGAGTGAGCGCGGAGTTTTCAACGCGGGTGCTGGCTTCCTCAGTCTGGCTGATGCGTTTGTTGATCGTCTGTTCAAAGGCACTTATTGTGCCTTCAAGCTGACTGGTGTGCTTTTCACGCTCTTCGATGTAGTGATGATGGTAGGCAGAGACCGCCTGGCCCATGTCAAACATAACCGCTTTTTGTAGAGCCATCAGGCTGCGGGATAAACGCTTTGGAGAAAACCGCATCTTGCTGGAGAGGACTTTGGTCAGTTCTTCGAGAATATACGTATAACCACCGATATACCAGTCTGGTTCAAGGTTGGAATACACATGGGCACGGCCAATCTTGTCAACGCGTTCCATATAGGCGTTGTCAAAGCCGCCCGTAAACAGGATTTTCCAATGGTTTGCCTGAGCTGATTTCAAGTTATCAACCTTACCGGAAACCTTCTTCTTCAGCTCCGGATCACGCTGAACGTGGTTGTAAAAATCACTCAAAATCTGTGCCAGGTGGCCTTCTACACTGGGCCAGAGATCTGAAAGTGCCTGTATGGTCTGGCTATCAATTTTGAAAAAACCGAGCTGGCTTTTTAAATCTGAAAATGAATCGGTGGTCATAGCAGCAAATTTCCCGTAAATTTGTCGAGATCATTTGTATTTACAAGTATTAATAGTAGGTAGATATCTCTATGGGAATATCGAATATATACTTAGATTTGTGTTGGTAAGCGCAAATTTTTATAAGATATGAACTTTCAGGCTGCTTTACATTCCGGCCTGCCGCGACGTTTTGGTGCTTTTTGAATTGAATCCGTTAACTTCTGATCGCGGATTCAGTGACCTGCTTTGTAATTAGTGGATAACTCGTATGGAGTGCATAAAAAATGCCGCTCAGAACGGCATTTTTATTTCATGGAATTGGGTGGTGTTGAAGTTAGCCAAAGATTTTAGCAGTTCATGAGGCGCTTTGAATTATTGAAGTCAGCTTCGCAGTTTGCTTAACCGAACCGGACCTCAGTAATCTCGTAGCCATGGGCGCCGCCTGGTGCTGTCACTTCGACGCTATCGCCAACAGACTTGCCGATGAGTGCACGTGCAATTGGGGAGGAGATAGAAATACGTCCGCGTTTTACGTCAGCTTCAACATCGCCAACGATCATGTATCTCTTTTCTTCCTCAGTATCCTCGTCAATAAGGGATACGGTTGCACCGAATTTGACAGTATTGCCGCTGAGTTTGGTCAGGTCGATGACTTCTGCAAGTCCGAGAAGACTTTCCAGTTCGTTGATCCGGCCTTCGTTCAGGCTCTGCTGTTCCTTCGCTGCATGGTATTCCGCATTCTCTGAAAGATCACCGTGAGCACGTGCTTCGGAAATGGCTGCGATAATGCGAGGGCGTTCTCCGGTCGTGCGATGCTTAAGCTCATCTGTGAGCATCACATAACCTTCCGGCGTCATAGGTACCTTTTCCATGGCTCGTACACCTTTCTTAAGTTGTGGTGGTGTGGCCCATCACACTAAAAAACTGACCGGGCTGAGGAGCATCAACCCGGGCTTGTTAAACTATCTTAGCAGAAGTAAGATTGAAGGGACCTTACTTCAAGCGTTTTCGCTCGGAAAGCATCAATGCCTTGAATCGCTGCTATGGCCCCTGCCACAGTTGTGTAGTAAGGAACCTTGTTCATAAGTGCAGCCTGGCGGAGCGAGCGACTGTCGGAGAGTGCCTGTGCACCTTCAGTTGTATTGAAGACGAGCTGAACTTCTCCGTTCTTGATAGCATCAACGATATGAGGACGCCCTTCAAGCACCTTATTGACCTTTGTGCACGGGATGCCCTGGTTTTCCAAGTATCTTTGTGTGCCCTCGGTGGATATAATGGAAAACCCTGATGCTGCAAGCTTTTTCGCTGCCTCGAGAATTTTCGGTTTATCTGCATCCTTCAGTGAGATGAAGACTGTTCCACCTTCCGGAATAATGGTGCCTCCGCCGAGCTGTGACTTGGCGAATGCGAAGGAAAAGTCGATGTCCAGACCCATGACTTCGCCGGTAGAGCGCATCTCAGGGCCGAGAATCGTATCGACACCGGGGAAGCGGGCAAACGGGAAGACAGCCTCTTTAACAGCGACATGGTTGAGCTGCCTTGGCCTGAGGTTAAAGTTTGACAGTTTTTCTCCTGCCATGACGCGGGCTGCGATTTTGGCAATCGGGACGCCAATGGCTTTTGCCACGAACGGTACTGTTCTTGATGCGCGCGGGTTCACTTCCAGAACGTAGATTTCTCCGTCCTTGATTGCGAACTGAACGTTCATGAGGCCTACGACGTTGAGCTCAAGAGCCAGCTTGCGACCTTGTTCTTCCAGTCTTGCAAGTGTTTCATCATCCAGCGTGTAGGCCGGGAGGGAACAAGCGCTGTCACCGGAATGGATGCCAGCTTCTTCGATGTGTTCCATGATGCCACAGATGAAGACGTCTTCACCATCACACAATGCATCCACATCCACTTCAATTGCGCCGTCGAGATAGCGGTCAAACAGAAGCGGATTAGTGCCGAGCAGAGTGTTGATCTGGCCAGTCTTGTCATTCGGGTATTTGGCGCGTACATCGTGTGGAACCAGCTCTGACAGCGTGCCGAGCAGGTAGTTATTGAGCGCTTCCTCATCGCGAATGATCTGCATTGCACGGCCACCCAGCACGTAGGATGGGCGGACGACGAGCGGCAAGCCAAGCTGGCTGGCAATGAGGCGGCCTTGTTCAACAGAATAGGCAATGCCGTTTTCTGGCTGTTTCAGATCAATTCTGTGCAGCAGACGCTGGAACCGGTCACGATCTTCCGCCAGATCGATCATGTCTGGAGATGTGCCGAGGATCGGAATGCCGGCATCCACCAGAGCCTGTGCCAGTTTCAGAGGTGTCTGGCCACCGAACTGAACGATAACACCCTTCAGTGTGTTCCTGGAGTTTTCAAGGCGGAGGATTTCCAGCACATCTTCTGATGTGAGTGGTTCGAAGTAGAGACGATCAGAGGTGTCGTAATCTGTTGAGACTGTTTCCGGATTACAATTGATCATGATGGCCTCAAAGCCAGCATCCTTCAACGCAAACGCAGCATGACAGCAGCAGTAATCGAATTCGATGCCCTGGCCGATCCGGTTTGGGCCACCGCCCAGAATGACAACCTTTTGGTTCTCGCTCGGGTTTGCTTCGCAAGAAGGCAGGCCCGGCGTTGGTGTCTCGTAGGTGGAGTACATGTAAGCGGTTGGGGAGGCAAATTCTGCTGCACACGTATCAATGCGTTTGTAAACCGGCCTGACGCCAAGCTTAGCGCGCAGCGCGGCAACATTATCAGCAGTGGTATGTGCCAGAGCAGCAAGGCGGTTGTCTGAAAAGCCCATGGCTTTGACCATGCGCAGGGCTTCTGCGTTGCCTGGCAGACCGTGCGCGGTGATCTTGGCTTCCATGTCCACGATTCCCTGAATCTGCTCCAGAAACCAGGGATCAATCTTACAGATGTCGTGGATTTCTTTTGCTGAGGTGCCCAGCCGCATTGCCTGAGCCACGATGAGCAGGCGGTCTGGTGTTGGAAGGGCCAGAGCTTTGCGGATCGCGGTGTAATCCTCGCCCTGCCCAAGGCCTTCAACTTCAATCGGATCGAGGCCTGTCAGTCCTGTTTCCAGACCACGCAGGGCTTTCTGGAGGCTTTCCCTGAAGGTACGGCCAATAGCCATCACTTCGCCAACAGATTTCATTGCTGTTGTCAGGGTCGATTCGGAGCCGGGGAATTTTTCAAACGCAAACCGTGGGATCTTGGTGACGACATAGTCGATTGTTGGCTCAAAAGAGGCTGGTGTTGCGCCACCGGTGATGTCGTTTTCCAACTCATCAAGAGTGTATCCAACAGCGAGCTTCGCCGCGATTTTTGCAATTGGGAAGCCCGTTGCCTTTGATGCCAGTGCGGAAGAGCGGGATACGCGCGGGTTCATCTCGATCACAACGAGACGGCCATCCGCCGGGTTGACCGCGAACTGAACGTTCGATCCTCCGGTCTCAACGCCGATCTCACGCAGAACCGCAATCGAGGCGTTCCGCATGATCTGATATTCTTTGTCGGTAAGAGTCAGGGCAGGGGCGACAGTGATGCTATCGCCTGTGTGAACGCCCATTGGGTCGATGTTCTCAATGGAGCAGATGATGATGCAGTTGTCCGCTGTATCGCGGACCACTTCCATCTCGTATTCTTTCCAGCCAAGCAAGCTTTCATCGATGAGGACCTGACCATTAGGAGAGGCATCGATACCAGAGCGGACAATCTGCTCGTATTCTTCACGATTATACGCGACGCCGCCGCCTGTCCCACCGAGTGTAAAGGCCGGGCGGATGATGGCGGGCAGACCGAGGGTGTCGAGCTGGCGCATAGCTTCAACGTAACCTGCTCCGCGATCATATCCAATAATGTTGCCTTCATCATTGAGGATCGGAGGAGAGGAAGCGATCGCAGCGCGTGGGTTCTCCAGCCCGATTTTGTCCATGGCTGCACGGAATTTTTCACGGTCTTCAGCCTTGTCAATAACGTCGGCTTTTGCACCGATCATTTCAACATCGTATTTTTTCAGCACACCTTTGCGGTCCAGTTCCAGCGCACAGTTGAGTGCGGTTTGTCCACCCATGGTTGGCAGGAGCGCATCGGGCTTTTCTTTGGCGATTATCTTTTCAACCGCGTCCGCAGTGATCGGTTCGATGTAAGTTGCATCTGCCAGATCCGGATCGGTCATGATGGTCGCCGGATTTGAGTTCACCAAAATAATTCGGTAGCCCTCATCTCGCAGTGCCTTACAAGCCTGAGTTCCGGAGTAATCGAACTCACAGGCTTGACCAATCACGATGGGGCCAGCCCCGATGATCATGATAGACTGGATGTCATTGCGTTTAGGCATGGTGACTCACATATGCTCGCGTTAAAGCACCAGTGCACCCGATTGGTGCTCTGGTGGTGCCCTCGATAGGAGTATGTCGGCTGAGCGTGTGTTATAAGAAAGATTGGAGTAATGATAAACCCCGACGAACGCCTATTTACGAAATAATCCGATTTTTTTCTCAAGACTTAAGGGGAGTTTATTCAGCTAAAGTCGAGTTCTCTGTGGTTTTCTCGCCATCAAAGTCAGCAATGCCCTGGCTCAGGGCATAACAGGCCAGTCGGACAGACTTGGGAATTCCTACCGGTTTGCCGTCGCGATTGCCGTTTTCATAATACTGAATCATTCGTTTTTTTAGGCCAAGGCGTTCCGCTGCTTCTTTTTGCTTATAGCCCATCGACTTGCGCCAGGCCCGAAACTGAGATGGTTTCATGATACTAACCTAATACTTCCCGGTCTGAGAATTCAATGTACAGACTGATGCATAATAATATGCATTGTGACTATTACATATAGCAGAATGCAAAAGCGCAAAATGCCCTATTTATCTTAACGGCGCACTGAGTGACTTGTGGTTGTGTGTTGCAGGAAGACTTCTGTAAGCCGGCGTGCTTTCTTCTCCGAAAACTGAGATGGCTTTCCATCCCCCAGTTCATGAAGGAGACAATGATGTTAAACGAACTTATCCCGCATCAGGCTCATCTGAAAAGGTCAAGTCCCAGGTCTGCTGTAAATTCGGATTTCAGGTTTGGCGGGTTGATCAGATCTAGATGTAGTTTTTGTCTTTTTTTTCCTCTTGTCGTAGCGCAATCCACTCATGAAATTCGTCCATATCGAAGTATTTTCGGGCCTGC
>CANNAV010000098.1 GCA_947502585.1 uncultured Pseudovibrio sp. | reverse complement strand
TAATTTGTCATGAAACCATAGATTCAGAATTCAAACAAAAAATCAATATGTTAATTAACATTAATAAATCGCCCTGGGCAGAGCGCAATGTTGTTGTTTATGCGGCTGATGAGAAACCGGGGTTTCCCTGCCGTATCACTCTGGATGATGCCGAGGTGGGGGAGCGGGTGTTTTTGCTGAACTATGCCTACCAGCCGAACCACACACCCTACAAAAACGTCTCACGCAATTTTTGTGCGGGAGAATGCCTTTGATGCGACACCGCATGTGAACGAGATACCGGTGTCGTTGTCCTCGCGACTGCTCTCGTTGCGCGGGTTTGATGCAGGCCACATGAAGATTGAGGTGAACATTGCGCACGGTGAGGACATCAAGCCGATGCCGGAGAGTTTCTTTGAAAATCCGGAAGTCTCATATATTCAAATGCATTATGCACGGCGCGGGTGTTTTGCGGCGGTGGTTCATCGTGGGTGATCTAAACATATCTTACTAGTGCAATTAGCCCGTTCAGTTTCTATCCTGAATCACAATGAAATTTGGGACCTGGGAGAGGCAACATGTGCGCATTAGGGACCTGGGATTACATCGTGGTTGGGGCTGGCTCAGCGGGTTGTGTTGTTGCGAACCGACTTTCCCAGGACCCTGATGTAAAGGTGCTGCTGCTGGAAGCAGGTGGCAATGACAGGCATCCGTGGGTGCATATTCCGGTTGGCTATCTCTACTGCATGGGCAGCCCGCGCATGGATTGGGGCTTCACGACCGAGGCAGAGCCGGGGCTGAACGGGCGCAAACTGGACTATCCGCGTGGCAAATTGTTGGGCAGGTGTTCTTCCATCAACGGTATGTTGTATTTGCGCGGGCAGGCACAGGATTATGACAACTGGCGCCAGCTGGGTCTGACCGGCTGGGGCTGGGATGATGTGTTGCCGTATTTTCTGAAGTCAGAGGACCATTATGCCGGCTCATCCGCGGTGCATGGTGAAGGTGGAGAGTGGCGCGTTGAAGAGCAGCGTTTGTCATGGCCTGTTCTTGACCGTTTCCGCGATGCTTGCGAAGAAGTGGGTATTCCAAAAATTGAGGACTTTAACGGCGGTGACAATTTCGGCTCCTCTTATTTTCAGGTGAACCAAAGAAAAGGCGTGCGCTGGAGTACGTCCAAAGGTTTTTTGAAACCAGCCGAAAACCGGGGAAACCTGAAGGTTTTGACGAATGCGCAGGCGACCGTACTTGTGTTTGGCGGGCGCCGTGCGATTGGCATTTGCATGATAGTGAACGGTGAGACGGCTTCTGCGGCCTGTACCGGAGAGATCATCCTGAGTGCGGGGTCTATTGGCTCGCCGCAACTTCTGGAGCTGTCCGGTATAGGGTCTGGAGAACGCCTGACCCAACATGGGATCGATATGGTACTGGATCAGCGGCAGGTGGGGGAAAACCTGCAGGATCATCTGCAAATCCGAAGCATCTATAAGGTTCAGAACACTGTAACACTGAACCAGAGAGCAAACTCTTTAATGGGTAAGGCGAAGATTGCTGCTGAATATGCGCTGAGCCGGTCTGGCCCCATGTCCATGGCGCCTAGTCAGCTTGGGGTGTTTACGCGCTCCTGCAACTCTTATAAAACGCCGAATATCGAGTATCACATTCAACCGTTATCGCTGGATAAGTTTGGCGATCCGCTACACAAGTTTCCGGCGATTACGGCGAGTGTTTGTAACTTGCGGCCAGAGTCTCGCGGCAGTGTTCATATCGGATCCGGCAATGCAATTGTACATCCGAAAATCCAGCCCAACTATCTTTCTGCCGAGAGTGATCGGCGAGTGGCGGCGGACAGCCTGCGCCTGACACGCACGATCATGGAAACCAGGGCGATGGCTGCGGTTTCCCCGGAGGAGTATCTGCCCGGTACGCATATTGTGAGTGATGAGGACCTTGCCATCGCTGCAGGTGATATTGGCACCACAATCTTCCATCCGGTTGGCACCTGCTCCATGGGTACGGTGGTTGATCAGCGGTTGAAGGTGAAGGGCATTGAGGGGTTGCGTGTTGTCGATGCCTCCGTAATGCCGCGAATTGTCTCCGGCAATACCAACTCGCCGACCATCATGATTGCGGAGAAGGCATCGGAAATGATCCGTGAGGACCGCAAGAATTCTGCGGTAGCTAATTAGGAGAGGGTGGCCGGGAATTATTGTCTTTTGCACTCTTTTTCGCGCTCGAAGTAATCGCGCAGCAGACCTGCTTGTTGGGGCGAATGAAGCCCTCCAGAAATTCAACTGACTGGACCCGATCAAGTCGGAACATGCGGAAATCTTCTCCCAGACGCACCAAGAGATCAGGGCTTGTACCTCGCTGAAGAAGTGGGTGGTGAACGGCCGGACTGTACGTTTTGACAGGCGGTCCTTCAGGCCCAGATAATCCAGACACACTGCCTGCTCATTCCAGATTGCAACGCAACGGCCAAGGAAGTACACCTCAGATCTGAGTGTGTGTGCAAGATGTTGTTACCAATCGTTGCATGGAGCAATCGCTGGCGCATACTTTACGGAAGGCTTGCTTCCAGCTTCACTAAAGCATTTTGTGCCGCATATGTAAATTCTGAGTTGCCAAACTCACTGGTTATGTGGTTGATCATGATCCGTCGATGCTTGGAGAAACGCTCCCGGCTCAAACGCTGGTTCCTGTTCCCAAGCTGGAAATGGACCCAATATTGTTTAAAGTGGAAGCGGTCGTTATTCTTCCATAGCTTTGCAACGGATACACTTCCTTTTAGGTGCGTCGGCAACTGCGATGAAGTCCCCTTATGCCCTCCTGGGCAAGCCCTCATTTCTGCGTTATAGATACCTTTACAGAAGTTGAACCATCACTGCTGGCACGTTCACAGACCGTGCTGGCTGAGCTGAATATCTGAACACCAGCAGTAGGAAACTCTGAGGATGCATGATGTTTTTGTGGTTGGAGAGAGTTAAGTTGGAATGGGGCTGCTCTGCAATTGTTGCGAGCTCACAGATCTGTTCTGGTGATTGGTGCTGGGGAGTGAGGGAACCGCTTTGCAAGGCATGCCTGCTGTTTTCCGGGGCCGTATGGGCGGAATCCTGATGATATTAGGAAACAGGCGTGACAACAGCTTGATGCCCTCCCCGACCTGACCCAGTGTATACGGGGACGGTCCAGAAGTTTTCAGATGAGATCGGCGCGGTCCCCAATAGCGCGTTGCAAGATGACGGCGTTTAACTGTGCATTGACGAGGGGTGGTTGCGATGGGTTAGATGCCTGTGTAAAGTGTACATGTAAATATCTGAGTAGTCTGCAAGTGTGCAGCCTGTCGCAGTAGTTCTGCCGAATCGCAAAGTCTGGTTAATGTGAAACAGCAGACTACGCAACACATTGCAGGTTTCTGCTGACTGATGATGTCAGCAGGCTCATGCATCTGGATGAATTTGCTCCGCTTGTGAAATCAGTAGATGCTTTGACAGAGAGTGCAGACAGGCTGGTTCCAGGTGGCGCTTTCACCTGGAGGATGGCCACTCTGTCGTTGTAGAAATGACCCAGTGGGAAGCCAGTCAGCGATACCGTGTGCCGCCTCATGAGAATCCCCATCCATACCGCTTAATGCGGTGTATGTGGCGATATGGATCAAGCCGCAGGAGCAAGGCTGGTTTCTGGCTGCGTGGAGAATGGAATACCGTGTGAGGTCTGAGTCTTTCGGTTGGTTGAAGGGCCAGACTCTGCCGAAAATGATAATGGGCAAAATTCTTGATGTTGCCCTGAAAGGGCTCTCTGAACAGGTGAAAGGGCCCGGTGCAATTGCGGCTTAGAGATGAATGCGCTCAATAAAACCCGCCTGGGCCTTGATATGTGTCAGTAGTTCGGGTGGGGTAGGCCCTTATAGTTCAAGCTGAACTCGGGAAATGGAGTATCCTGGTTGTGACTGGTTTCTGGCGTTTTTTTTCCGCAGCTGTTGTGAGCCTCGCGCTGGTTGTTGGCGGCGGGGCTGGAGCGTATGCGCAGGAGCGGGAGCGGATACTGGTGTTTGCTGCTTCCAGTCTGAAGGATGTACTGGAAGATGCTGGCGCGACGTTTGATCAGTCGCACAACACCAGGACTGAATTCTCCTTTGGCGGTTCGCAGACAATCACCCGTCATGTTGTGGCCGGGGCGCCTGCTGATATGCTGGTGACAGCAGATAATGCATGGATGGCGTATGCTGCTAGGAATGGTGTACTGGCGGATGACAGTGTGACGGAGCTTGCGTCCAACGGACTTGTGCTGGTTGGCTCTGAAGCGCTGGGTGCTGAAGCGGTTGAGCTGAACGCTGAGGCATTGCAAACTGCATTGGCGGATGGGCGCCTCGCCATGGGTGAGCCGGATACGGTGCCTGCCGGGCATTATGGCAAAGAAGCGCTGACTAATCTCGGTTTGTGGGAGAGTGTGGCGCATCGCATTGCCCCGGTTGAGAATGTACGCATAGCACTGGCTGCTGCTGCACGGGGCGAGGTGCCTATGGCACTGGTTTATTCTTCTGACGCAAAAGTGGAACAAGGTGTTCGGGTGCTTGCGAAATTTCCGCAGGACAGTCATCGTGCTATTGTTATTCCCGGAGCCTTGACGTTAACGCACTCCAGGAGTAGCCCGGAGTTCATGGAGTTTTTGAAGAGTGCTGAGGGGCGCAGGATCTTTCAGGCTCATGGTTTCAAAGTGAGTGGCGCTTGAGCTTTTATCTGACGGATGCAGAATGGGCCGCTATCCAGCTGTCACTGCAGGTTGCGAGCCTTGCAATTGCGATTGCGCTACCGCCTGCGGTTTTGCTCGGTTATGCTCTTGCTCGCTGGAAGTTTTCCGGTCATACGCTGGTGAGTGCCTTGGTGCATTTGCCGATTGTGTTGCCGCCTGTGGTGACAGGTTATGTGCTGCTGGTGCTGTTTGGGCGCCAGGGAATGCTCGGCAGCTTCTTTGAGGATGCGTTTGGCCTTGTATTTTCCTTCCGCTGGACAGGGGCTGCGCTGGCAGCGGGGGTCATGGCGTTTCCGCTGATCATTCGTCCGGTGAAACTTTCATTTGAGCTGTCAGGCGCGCAGTTGGAAGAAGCAGCGCATTCGCTGGGAACGTCGCGTTTCAAAACTTTTTTGCTGATCACGCTGCCGTTGGCACTGCCCGGTATCCTGAGTGGTGCGATCCTTGGGTTTGCCAAGGCTATGGGTGAGTTTGGGGCGACAATTACGTTTGTCTCCAACATTCCCGGTGAGACGCGGACGCTGTCTCTGGCGCTTTATACGGAGATGCAGAGCCTTTCCGGCGATGCGGGGGCAATCCGTCTGACAGTGATTGCGATTGCGGTTTCCATTGTTGCTCTGGTGTTCTCTGAGGTGATTTCGCGCCGCCTCTCCCGCATGTTGGGAGGGCAGCATGATTGATGTTGATGTTTCCAGCCGGGTGGGTGACTTCGCGCTCTCGGCCAGGTTTGTGATGAGCGGTGGGATCACAGCGATATTTGGTCGCTCGGGTGCTGGAAAGTCCTCTCTGATCCGCATGATTACCGGGTTGTCCGCGCCTGATAGCGGACGCATTGTGTTTGGTGAGCGGGTTGTTTTTGATAGGGCAGTTTCTATCAACGTGCCTGTTCAGCAACGAGGTGTGGGCATGGTCTTTCAGGAGCCGCGCCTGTTCCCACATATGAATGTGGAGCGGAACCTGCTTTACAGCCAGTGGGCTGCGGGACGTAAGTCTGTCATTGGTCTGGGAGAGATTGCCGATTTGCTGGGTATCGCCCATTTGTTCAAGCGTCGAACGCACGGGCTTTCCGGTGGTGAGAAACAGCGTGTGGCGATTGGACGGGCGTTGCTGTCAAATCCGCAGCTTCTCGTACTTGATGAGCCACTGGCATCGCTTGATGCTTCGCGCAAAGCGGAGATCCTGCCCTACCTTCTTAAGCTGAAGACCGAGTTTGGCATTCCGATGCTATATGTAAGCCATAGCATTGGTGAGATTGAGCAGCTGGCGGATACGTTGGTTTTGCTGGAGGCTGGTACTGTGGTGGCGCATGGGCCGATTGCACAGATGCTGAGTGATCTGGAGTTGCCTCAGCTGGCGAGCGGGCCGGATGCTGGCTCTTTGCTGTTTGCGACGCTGAACCAGTATGATGAGCAATGGCAGATCACCGAGTTTGGTTTAGAAGGGCAGACTTTGCGGCTGCCGGGGCAACTGGGCAAAAAGGGCCAGGATGCCCGCATTCGCATCAGGGCCAAGGATGTTGCTCTTGCGTGTAAAGCGCCAGGGGAAACTTCTGTCCGTAATGTGATTTCTGTTGTAATTGAAAGCATTACGGAGACTTCAGGCCCTTACGCTGAGGTGAGCTGCCGGGTTGGAGAGCAATATTTGCGGGCGCGTTTGACGCGCCATTCCGTGCACGAGTTGCAGTTGACTGCCGGACAACTGGTATTTGCTCTGATCAAAAGTGTTGCGCTGGACCAATGAATAAACACGGGTTAACCTAAGTAATTAAGCGCACAGGTGGTGTCCTGGAAGGCATCATGGCTGGCTTCTATGATAAATCGGACAAGCGACGTGAACAGGACAAGCAGATCTGGGCGATGCCAGCGGGTCTCCAGTATTGCACTGGTGACGTTTGCTACATTTGCGCTTGTGGTTGCCTGGGGTGCGATGCAGCTAAGCACCCGGTTCTATATGGCAGACTTGCAAACAAGGGCACAGGCGACGTTATCTGTGCAGGCTGCAGGTCTTGAGAAGTACCTTGATAAGTACCGCATGCTGCCGCCGTTGCTGGCGCGGCGTTCTGATATTGTGCAGATCCTTGCCAGGGATGAACACGAGCGCGGGCAGAATGTTGCCAAGGTGATTGCGGGGATGTCCGGTGCGCAGGAGGTCTGGTTTCAAAAGCCCGATGGCCAGATCGTTGCCTCCAATCTGATTGACAACGCCAGTATGGCTGAGCAGGGCATGTCGTCTTATGCGGATGCGTTGCAAGCTGCGCGGCAAGGTCGTCTTGGGCGGCAACTGGTGCTTTACCGCCGTGGTGAACCAGCCAGTTATGTGTTTATTGCGCCGGTGCGCCAGGGAGAGCAAGACTACGGCTTTATTGCTGTCCGTGTGAGCCTTGAAGAGGTGGAGCAAAACTGGGCGCTCTCCAAGGACCGTCTTATCGCGGTGGGTCAAAAAGGTATTGTGGTAGCCACTAACCAGTTCGGCTGGCGCGGAGAGCGGTTGTTTGCACAGCGCACGACGCGGCGCGGACGTGTAGCCCGGACGCTCAAGGGTGTGATTGAGCAGCATTGGTATGATCTGGATTTCCAGCTTGTGCGACTAAGTCCGCCTTTCAACAAATCTAACTTCCAGATGATTGAGCAGGAACTGCCGGTACTGAACTGGAAGGTGATGTTATTTGCCGATACTTCTCAGGTCCGCCAGCAATCTATCTGGGCAGCGCTGGTGGCTTTGCTGGCGTGTGTTGTCAGTGGTGGTCTGTTCTGGATGGCGGGAGAGCGGCGGCGGCGGTTGCTGGAGCGTATCCGGCAGGAGGAGGTTTATGCTGCGCGGTTGGAAGCACGGGTGCATGAACGTACCCGAGCACTTTCCACCACGAACGCCCTGCTGGCGCAGGAAGTTAAAGAACGTGAGGCAGCTGAAAAAGATTTGCAGCAGGCGCAGGCCAGTCTGGTGCAGTCTGCTAAGCTGGCGACACTGGGGGAGATGTCTGCCGCGCTTTCACATGAATTTAATCAGCCGCTGGGTGCTATGCGCACGCACTCCGAAAATGCGCAGGTGCTGATTGGAGCGGGCAAGTCAGATCGTGCACTGAAGAGCCTCGGTAAGATTGTGGCCATGGTGGATCGGATGGCGGCCATCAGCCAGATTTTGAAGGGCTTCACCCGTAAAGCAAGCCGGGATCTTGTACCGGTAAAGGTTTCTGCCGTTGTTGGTGAAGTGCTGATGCTGACCGGGCCACGCTGCAAGCAGATGGGAGTACACACACAGGTGGTGCAGGACGATAAGACTATCGAGGTTCTTACAGGGCAGGTTCGTCTTGCGCAGGTGCTGATGAACCTGATGAGCAATGCTCTGGATGCTATGAAGGTGCAGGCTGAACCGCGTATCCGGATATCGGTATCCCATCATGAGCGACAAGTGATCATTCGCTTTGAGGATAACGGCCCCGGTGTGCCGGAGGACGTTGTTGCAAGAATTTTTGATCCGTTCTTCACGACTAAGGATGTGGGGGAGGGGTTAGGGCTTGGCCTTTCTATCGCTTATAAGATAATCGAGGATCTGGAAGGGCAGCTGCGCTATGAGCGGTCCGGGCTTGGCGGGGCGTGTTTCGTGATTGCGCTGAAAGATACCTCGGAGGCTTCCGGAAATCTTGAGGAAGAAGAAGTTTAGTATGGACGTATGGGCGATCGATAAAGCCACCATTCTTCTTGTCGATGATGATGAAGATATGCGTGAGGCGCTGGTGGAAGGGCTGGAACTGGCGGACTACCATGTAGAATCGTTTACTCGTGCTGAAGAAGTGCTGGAGCATATCACGCATGAGTTCTATGGCGTTCTGGTGAGCGATATCCGCATGCCGAAGATGGGTGGTTTTGATCTGATGAAAGCTGCCTTTGAGATAGACAGTACTTTGCCTGTGGTGCTTATTACAGGCCATGGTGACGTGCCGCTTGCGGTAGAATCTATGCGGGCCGGAGCCTATGACTTCAAAGAGAAGCCGTTTCCCGTCAGCGGGTTGGTTGCTGTTGTTGAGCGCGGGCTGGAAAAGCGCCGTTTGACGCTGGAAAACCGTGTGCTGCGTGAGGAGGTTGGCAAGCTCTCAGGTCTGGAAGAGCGCATTGTTGGCAAGTCATCTTCCATGGAAGTGCTGAGGAGTACGATTATGGCGTTGTCCGGTGCTGATGCGGATGTACTTATCCTGGGTGAGACTGGTTCTGGTAAGGAGGTTGTCGCGCGTGCCTTGCATGAGGAAGGCCTGCGCAAGGACGGTCCATTTGTTGCGCTGAACTGTGGGGCGCTGCCTGCTGATATAATTGAGAGCGAGCTGTTTGGGCATGAGAAAGGCGCCTTTACCGGTGCAAGCGGGCTGCGGATTGGCAAACTGGAACATGCACATGGCGGAACGGTGTTTCTGGATGAGATTGAATCTATGCCGCTGGACCTGCAGGTGAAGCTGCTGCGCGTGTTTGAGACGCGGACAATTGAGCGTCTTGGCTCGAATAAGTCCATTTCGCTGGACCTGCGTTTTGTGGCTGCGACCAAGGAAGATCTGGAGGCTGCCTCCAACGAAGGGCGGTTCCGGAAAGATCTGTTTTACCGCCTCAACGTCATCACGCTGGCTGTTCCACCCCTGCGGGAGCGGCTGGAGGATATTCCGGTGCTGTTCCACTATCTGACGCGTGGAGCACGGGCACGCTATCGAAAAGAAGTCCCGGAAATTTCTCGAGAGTTTCTTTCAGAGCTTATGCAGCGTGAGTGGCCGGGGAATGTGCGTGAACTGCGTAATGTGGCGGATCGGTTTGTGTTGGGGCTGGAAGGGATGCCGAAGGCAGTTGGTGCATCGGCGGCTGTTGCCGGCCTGCAGAGTGGTACACTGGCTGAGCGTGTAACTGCCTATGAGCGCGAAATTATTGCTGCTGAACTTGAGAAGAATGACGGCAAGATCAGGCCGACTTATGAGGCGTTGTCCGTATCCCGCAAGGCGCTTTACGAAAAAATGAAGAAATACGGACTTGGCAAAGATGAGGTTGGTGAATAGGAATGTTACCTACTCGTAACAAATGTAGTTCAAATAAGTATGTAAATATTTGTAAATAGCTGTAAATACTAATAGTATTTAAACTGGCATGCTGCTTGCTTCGGTGTCGTGAGGAGCTTCGCTCCGTTCCATCTGGGAGGATACTATGAAGAAACTAATTACTGCTGCCACCGTGGCGGCCGGCATGTTCACCGCTACTCAGGCTGTTGCTGCTGAAGCGTGTGATCCGAGTGAAGTTGTCATTAAGTTCAGTCACGTTGTGGCTGCAACCGGCCACCCAAAGGGTGACTTTGCGACTGCACTCGCAGGGCGCATTAATGACGAGATGAACGGCAAAGCCTGTATGCAGGTTTTCCCAAGCTCTCAGTTATTTGATGATGACAAAGTGATGGAAGCTCTGCTGCTGGGCGACGTTCAGATCGCTGCGCCTTCTCTTGCGAAGCTTGAAGCTTACACACTCAAGTACCGTGTGTTTGACCTTCCGTTCCTTTTCTCCGACATGGATGCAGTGAACAACTTTACACAGGGCTCAAAGGGTCAGGAATTACTGGGCTCAATGTCTGACATCGGCTTTGTGGGTCTCGGCTACGTTTACAATGGCCTCAAGCACTTTTCCGCCAGTAAGCCTCTGCTGACACCTGCTGATGCGGATGGTCTGAAGTTCCGCGTTCAGACCTCTGACGTTGCTGTTGCGATGATTGAAGCCCTGGGTGCAAACGCACAGAAGCTTGCGTTTAAAGAAGTGTACGGTGCTCTGCAGACCGGCGTTGTTGATGGTCAGGAAAACACCTGGTCCAACATCTACACCAAAAAGTTCTTTGAAGTTCAGGACGGTATTACAGAAACCAATCACCAGTTGCTGTCTTACCTCGCTGTGACTTCTCAGGAATGGCTTGACAGCCTCGATCCGGACGTTCGCGATCAGTTCCTTACTATCTTCACCGAAGTGACCAGCGATGCGAACGCTCGTTCTTCCGCTATCAACGAAGCTAACAAGCAGAAGATCATCGAAGCTGGTGTCAAAGTTCGTAGTCTGACACCTGAGCAGCGTCAGCAGTGGGTTGACGTGATGAAGCCTGTATGGGGCAAGTTTACTGATGACATCGGTCAGGATGTGATCGACGCTGCTGTTGCAGCTAACAACTAATCCATGACATTTTGACAGGTCCGCCCGACCGTTGGCCGGGCGGACCCTGAAAACCCACAATGGTTTCTTTCCAGGTGCCGCAGCACATTGAGAAATGAGAGTGGTATTGGGGGAGGACGCTTTGTCTCGACTAAATATAATAATAGATGCTTTTGAAGAAGGGGTTATCGCCACCATACTTGCAGTGATGACACTGGTCACTTTCTGGCAGGTCGTTATGCGGTACGGCTTTAATTCTGGTTGGGGGGGCGCACTACAGTTCACCCGCATGTTGTTTGCATGGCTTATTCTTTTCGGCATGAGTTATGGCCTGAAAATTGGCGCACACCTTGGCGTTGATGCTTTCATCCGCCTGTTTCCTAAACCGGTTTTCCGCACATTCGGCCTTGTCGGCGCTGTTGTGACGCTGCTCTATGCAGCGTTGCTGTTTGATGCGAACTGGTTTGGTTGGTTGTTCGGGCTTGATAACCGAGGTTCTACCGGTGGCGCGTTCGACTACGTTGCCAAATACTACAAGCTGCCAATCGGTATGGAAGATCTGAAGTTTCCAGAGTGGTATCAGGAGATATTTGGCGTGAAAGAGCGTGTTCCACGGTGGTGGGGCTATGTCATCTTGCCAATCGGTCTTGCCCTTCTGGCTTTCCGGTCGCTGCAGATGTGCTGGTTCATTCTGACAGGCCAACGCGACACGATGATTGCCGCGCACGAAGCTGAAGAGCTCGTTGAAGAAAACAAAGACGTGCTGAAG
Organism: uncultured Pseudovibrio sp.; assembly: GCA_947502585.1. Lineage (GTDB taxonomy): Bacteria > Pseudomonadota > Alphaproteobacteria > Rhizobiales > Stappiaceae > Pseudovibrio. The sequence goes on along the minus strand of CANNAV010000098.1, from coordinate 1,542 downwards.
GATTAAGCCCAATGGAAACCGCTGTTCTCTTTTTGCTGCTCTTTGGGCTGCTTCTTATCGGGGCACCAATTGCGATTGCGCTTGGTTTGTCTTCTGTTCTTTACATCGCACTTTTTTCTCACGACTCAATGAGCTCTGTCACCATTCAGATGTTCAATGCGTCGCAGAACTTTACACTGCTTGCGATCCCATTCTTCATTCTGGCTTCAAGCTTCATGTCCACGGGTGGTGTTGCCCGCCGGATCGTGAACTTTACAGTCGCGACAGTTGGTTGGGTGCGAGGTGGCCTGGCGATGGCTGGAGTGCTGGCCTGTATGATCTTTGCCGCGCTTTCCGGCTCATCCCCTGCAACTGTGGTTGCAATTGGAACTATCGCAATTGCTGCGATGCGTCAGGCTGGTTACTCCAAGGAGTTTGCTGCCGGCATCATCGCCAACGCTGGTACGTTGGGTATTTTGATCCCACCATCCATCGTGATGGTTGTATATGCGGCGGCAACCAATGTTTCTGTTGGGCGCATGTTCCTGGCTGGGGTCATTCCGGGCATTGTGGCTGGTCTGATGCTAATGGTGACGATCTACATCATCGCACGTAAGAGAAACCTGCCAGCTCAGCCTTTCCCCAGTATCGGGGTGCTCTGGTCCACGTTTGCCGAAGCTGCATTTGGTATGTTCCTGATTGTGATCATTCTTGGCGGTATCTACGCAGGTGTGTTTACACCAACTGAAGCTGCGGCTGTTGCGGCAGTGTATGCGGGAGTGATTGCTCTGTTCATCTACCGCGACATGGGGCCGTTGAAGGGCAGGAAATGGCGCAAGCCAGGGGAGAACCTGCTTGAAGCTGCCGGTCGCAACCTCGGTATAATTGTTCTCTACTTCTTCCCTGCCTTCTTCCACCGGGATACGCGCAAGGTACTGGTGGAGAGCAGTAAGACTACGATTATGCTGATGTTCATCATCGTGAACGCGCTGCTCTTTGCGCATACACTCACTGCTGAGCGTATTCCGCAGACCATCACCGATTGGATGATTGGTGCCGGCTTCAACTGGTTTACCTTCCTGATTGCTGTCAACATTATCCTGCTGATTGGCGGTCAGTTCATGGAGCCATCCGGCCTGTTGTTGATTGTGGCACCAGTAGTGTTCCCGATTGCTGTGGAGCTTGGTGTTGATCCAATCCATCTGGGTATCATCATGGTTGTGAATATGGAGATCGGTATGATCACGCCGCCTATCGGGCTCAATCTGTTCGTGACGTCGGGGATAACGGGCATGAGTCTGGTGCAGGTAGTGCGTGCTGCTGCACCGTTTGTGATGGTTCTGCTGGTGTTCCTCGTGTTGGTTACGTACTTGCCATGGCTCTCCACAGCGCTGCCGACCTATATGATGGGGCCGGAAATTACCGTAAGGTAACTAGAACCGGGATACACTTTGAAAGGCCGGGGCAATTGCCCCGGTTTTGTTGTATATACTCGATTCACTCCAAAATCCGAAAATTTTGATGTGAAATGATTCTGAAATTGTCAGTGACCTTATCTCGGAA
>CANNAV010000097.1 GCA_947502585.1 uncultured Pseudovibrio sp. | reverse complement strand
GCATGGTTGCAGAGCCCTTGTGTTGTAGACAATCAGCCGCATGTCGCACAAGACCCAAAAAAGTTTGCGACAGAACCTGCAAAAAGTGGGTCAATTTTCAATGCTGATTGACATTCTGACAATCAAGACGGGTCATTTTAAATGTAAATTAACCCGTAAGGTGGGGTAAATTTTGCATACTGATCAATATCCGGCGCCACGCCAAACAAGATGGCACAATCAAAACAACAAAAACCAGCTCCATAGTGGGCTTTTTTATACCAGAGCGAACACTCAGATACCCATCTGACGGCTGGCCAGATCCTTCATGATTTCAGAGGACCCGCCACCAATCGTCATGACCTTGGTCTCCCGGTAAATGCGTTCAACCCTGGTTCCGCGCATGTATCCTGCACCGCCAAGAATCTGAAGACACTCATTGGCAACATATTCCAGTGTGCTTGTTGCAAGGTTCTTCGCCATACAGATCTCGGTGATCGGGCTTTCACCCAACTGCAACCGCTGTGCCAGCTCTTCAAGCACTGCCCGGACAGCCTGCATTTTCATCGCCATATCAACAAACTTGTGCCGAATAACCTGACGATAAATGAGCGGCTTGCCAAACGTTTCACGCTGCTGCGCCCAGCCGAAAGCCTCCTCAAAGACGCCAAGCATATGCCCATAACATGCTGAGGCAAGGAACAGGCGCTCATTGTTGAAGTTCATCATGATGCCCATGAAACCGGCATTCTCACTCCCGATCAGGTTTTCGACGGGCACTTTCACATTATCGAAATGCAGCGTTGCTGTGTCAGAGGCCCACCATCCCATTTTGTGCAAAGGCGTCTGGCTAAAGCCTTCCATACCTTTCTCGACCAGCATCAGCGAAATACCGCCCATGCCTGCATCACCTGTCCGCACCGCAACCGTATGGTAGTCCGCACGCATACCGGAGGTGATGAAGGTCTTCTCACCATTCAGGATGTAATGACCGTTTTCACGACGAGCAACGGTCTTCAGGTTCTGAACATCTGATCCGCCACCCGGCTCAGTAATCGCAAGCGCAGAAATCTTTTCACCACTAACAACAGAGGGGATCACCCGCTCCTTCAGCTCATCAGACCCGAGATGCGCAATCGGAGGCGTGCCAATAATATGGCTCATCAAACCCGCGCTGATGCCCCCGCTGCCTGCACGGCCAAGCTCAACGGATGCCAGGTAAGACAACGGATAATCGATACCACTTCCGCCGTACTCTTCAGGAAACATAATGCTGAGTAATCCAATATCAGCTGCCTTTTTGTAAAGCTCACGCGGAAACTCGTTGGCTTCATCCCACAGGGAGGCGTAAGGTGAAATCTCCCTAGCAATGAAGCGGGACAACACATCGCGAAACGCTTCATGCTCTTCGTTAAACATGGTGGACTTGCGCTTCAATCCGAAGTCAGGAAGATTTAAACTCATAATTTTCTCCTCCGCAAAATCTGCGGGTCAATCACAAAATCACACAACAACTTCACCAGCACACAATCCTTGACACAAAACCTCAGGCGATTTCGTCTTCCAGACGAACCAGCACGTCACGGCTGTTCACCTGCGCCCCTTCCTGCGTTCCAAGCTCAGCAACAACACCATCACGCGGCGCCGTCAACTCGTGCTGCATCTTCATCGCTTCCAGAACCAACAGCACATCCCCCCTGGAAACCTGTGCACCCTGTTCCGTTTTCAGTGCCACAACAGCCCCCGGCATCGGCGCAATGATGGAGCTGGAGGCGCCCGGATTATCTTCTTTTTTGGTACTGAAACTTTGCTCTTTAAAGAACTGTGTCTGCCCTTCCAGTGAGATCCAGAGCCCCCCCTCATGCGCTTCACTCACAAAGGCAGAGCGACTAACACCATCAGCCTCAAAAATAATGCTGCCGCGATCTTCACCCGCAAGAACCCGCAGGTCCTCGCGCAATGAGACTTCCTCATCATCCAGCCTGATCTTCACCGGCAGGGGCGTCGCTGATGTCCAGCGACTCCGTCCTTTACTGCGCACAAACAAACATACGGCCAGGTCCCGCATGAGCTCTCGCGTTGCATCAGCTGCAACAGTGTCAGGTTCACGATCATTGAGGAACGCTGTCGTCGCATTGCCAGCTGCGAACACCCCATCCTGCAACACGCCCTTCAGGAAAGAGCCGTTATGCACCAGCCCTTGCAGTACCAGCTCATCCAACCCTCGCAGCAGTTTACGCCTTGCCTCATCACGATCACGGCCATGTGCAATCAGTTTGGCAATCATCGGATCGTAGTAGGATGAAATCTCGCTGCCTTGCTCAATGGCACTATCAACACGCACGGAGAGATCATTACCATTCCAGGCCAGCACAGTGCCCGTCTGCGGCAGAAAACCAGCATCAGTATCTTCTGCATAAAGCCGCAGCTCCATAGCATGACCACTGAAGGAGATCTCCTCCTGCGTCAACGGCAGCGGCTTACCAGCGGCAACATCCAACTGCCAGGCAACCAGATCCTGACCAGTAATTTCCTCAGTGACCGGGTGCTCTACCTGCAACCGGGTGTTCATCTCCATGAAGTAGAAACTACCGTCCTCAGCCAGCAAAAACTCGACCGTGCCGGCCCCACGATAACCAATGGCCCGCGCTGCATCGACTGCTGCCTGCCCCATCGCCGCACGGATATCCGGCGTAACCGATGGTCCCGGAGCTTCCTCAATCACCTTCTGGTGGCGACGCTGCACAGAGCAATCCCGCTCCCCAAGATGCACCACCGAGCCATGATTATCAGCAAACACCTGAATTTCAACGTGACGCGGACTGATGACGGCCTTCTCAAGAATAAGTTCACCATTCCCAAAAGCATTCTTTGCTTCAGAAGCCGCGGCTGTCAGCTTGTCTTCCAGTCCGTTCAGGTCCTTAACCAGACGCAAACCACGCCCACCGCCACCAGCAGATGCCTTGATCATCAGAGGAACACCAATGCGCACTGCTTCAGCAGCTAATGTCACCGCAGACTGATCTGCACCGGAATATCCAGGCACACATGGCACACCCGCCCCAATCATCCGCAGTTTTGAAAGCCGCTTGGAGCCCATCAGCTCAATCGCATCCGCAGGCGGGCCTATAAACACCAGCCCCGCATCCGCACAAGCCTGCGCAAACTTCGCATTTTCCGCCAGGAACCCATAGCCCGGATGCACAGCCTGCGCCCCGGTTTTGCGGGCCGCGATCAGAATAGCTTCAATATTCAGGTAGGAGTCTGCTGGTGTCGCTCCGCCAATACACGCCGCAATATCAGCGTCTTCAACATGCGGAGCCATTGCATCAGCCTCGGAATAAACAGCAATACTCCGATAGCCCTTTTGCCGCGCAGTACGGAACACCCGGCGAGCAATCTCCCCCCGATTGGCGACCAGGACGCTATCAAACATCGAAAATTCCCTTCACACTGCCAAAACAGAGCGTATCCCCCCCCGAAAAGTGGTAACCGTTTTTCGGATAGGGATACGCCTTTCAAGTCAGGCCTGGAAAGTAGCTTATTCAGCTGCTTCCTTTTGCATTGCACGGTTCTTTTTTGGATTTGGCAAAGTGCCATCCAGCTTGGAGATGATGGAGAGCATCACTTCATCAGCACCACCACCAATGGAGGTCAAACGGCTATCCCGCAAGAACTGGCTCACAGGGTTGTCCCACATATAACCCATACCGCCCCAGAACTGCAGACAGGAGTCCGCAAGCTCACGAGACAGGCGCCCGGCTTTCAGCTTCGCCATAGAAGCAAGGCGCGTCACATTCTCACTGCGCACCATGGATTCAACGCACTTCTCAGAAAGGGCTCTCAGAAGCTCAACTTCTGTCCGCAACTCTGCCAGCCGGAAGTGAACCACCTGAAAGTCCAGAATGCTCTGGTTGAAGGCAGCACGCTCGCGGCAATAATCTTCCGTCAGCTGAATGATACGGTCCATACCATCAACAAGCGATAAGGCACACCACAGGCGCTCCTCCTGAAACTGAAGCATCTGGTACATGAAACCAGCCCCCTCAGTCCCAATCAGGTTGCGCCGGGGAACACGCACGTCATCAAAGAAAATCTGCGCCGTATCAGAAGAACGCTGACCCAGCTTGTTCAGAGGATCTGACCTGGTGATGCCAGCACTGTCCATCGGCACAATGATCAGCGATTTATTCTGGTGTTTATGGCCCTCGCTGGTGTTCGCCAGCATGCACATATAGTCCGCTTGTGTGGAGTTGGTGATCCACATCTTGGAACCATTGATGATGTAATCATCACCATCTTTCAAAGCATTACTCCTGATGTTCGCCACATCAGACCCGGCATGAGCTTCAGAAACACCAACACAGGCCACCATGTCACCGGCAATTGCCGGGACAAGATAGTCCCGACGCAGCTCATCAGAGCCAAAGCGCGAAAGAGCCGGGGTCGCCATGTCGGTTTGCACGCCAATCGCCATGGGCACCCCCCCACAGGCACACACGCCCAGCGCTTCAATGGTCATGGCCTGATAGGAGTAGTCAAGGCCCATCCCGCCGTACTCCTCCGGCTTGTTGACGCCAAGAAAACCAAGGTCGCCCATTTTCTTGAAAAGCTCATGAGCCGGGAAGATACCTGCCTCTTCCCATTCTTGCACATGCGGGTTAATTTCGGCCTCGACGAACTTGACCACCGCACTTTTCATTTTCCGATGTTCTTCAGTATATTCCATCGTGAAACCCTCATGTTGAACTGTACTCAAAGAGCCGGTTGGCGCTGCTCGGCCTAGCCGCGCGCGACCCCGAATGTTGTTGGATTAAGCTGCCGTTTTCTGGCATCTGCACACACACAAAGAGCCAGCGAAACCACACGGCGCGTGTCTCTCGGGTCAATGATCCCGTCATCCCAAAGCCGCGCCGTTGCAAACAGCGCTGTTGTCTCCGGTGACATCTTGTCAACGACTTTCTGAGCCATCTGGTCTGTCATGCCATCAGGGGTATGCTGACCCATCTTCGCAAACTTCTCTTCAGTGATGATCTTCATCACTGTCGCCGCCTGCTCTGGACCCATCACGCCAACTTTGGCAGATGGCCACGAGAAGATAAAATCAGGGTCAAACCCACGCCCACACATGCCGTAGTTACCGGCGCCCCAGGCACCACCAACCACAATCGTCACCTTGGGAACCGTGGCGTTGGCAACCGCCTGAATCATCTTGGACCCATGCTTGACAATCCCGCCCGTCTCCGCATCCCGGCCAACCAGATAGCCGGTGGTATTCATCAGGAAGAGCAGAGGCGTATTGCTCTGGCAGCACAGCTGAATGAACTGAGCCGCCTTCACCGCACCTTGCGGGTCAATCGGGCCGTTATTGCCCACAATGCCAACGGCCAGCCCATCAATGCGGGCATGGCCACAAACAGTGGCGCTGCCAAACTCCTTTTTAAAATCAAGGAAGTCGGAGCCATCCGTGATGCGGGCAATAATCTCCCTTACATCATATGGTTTCCTGGCATCCTCAGGCACAATACCCAGCAAGTCCCCGGCATCATAAAACGGTCGCGATCCGCCCTCCGCCTCTAAAGGGGCATCCCATGGCAGATGGTCAACAATCTCACGCGCGGTCTCAACGCCATGAGCATCATCCTCTGCCATGTATTCTGCAGTACCAGCTGTGTTGAAATGCAGCTCCGCACCACCCAGCTCTTCATCTGTCGCAACTTCACCCGTTGCCGCTTTCAGCAGCGGAGGTCCGGCCAGAAAGATCTTCGATTTGCCGCGCACAACAACAGTGTAGTCGGAAAGCCCCGGCATATATGCCCCGCCAGCTGTCGATGACCCGTGCACTACTGTCACCTGCGGAATGCCTGCCGCAGACATCCGCGCCTGATTGGCAAATGCGCGTCCCCCCTCAACAAACAGCTCGGACTGGTACATGAGGTTCGCCCCGGCACTTTCCGTCAGCGCAACAATCGGTAGTTTCTGCTTCCTGGCAATTTCCTGCAGGCGAAGCGTCTTCTTCAATCCCATTGGAGAGATTGAGCCGCCCTTAATTGCGGAATCCGTCGCAACCACAAGACAGCGCTTTCCAGCCACATAACCAATACCGGCAATCGAGCCGCCGCCGGCAGCATTCTTCTTGCCGTCATCATCATGCATCTTCAGGCCAGCCAGCGTGGAAATCTCCATAAACGGAGAACCACGGTCCAGCAGCAGGCTTACACGATCCCGCGGTAACAACTGACCACGCTTCTCAAACTTTCCCCGTTTGCTCTCGGAGTTCTCCCGAACCTTTGCCTCATGCCCGCGAAACTCCTCGATCAAAGCTTCCATAAAGGCCCTGTTCCGGGCAAACTCAGCACTGCCGCGATCAAAACCTGAGGTTAACTTAGGCAACTGTCTTCCTCCCAGTCTTTGAGGGCTCTGGGCTTTTCATAGCGATGAAACCCTTGGTATTCCTTCATGTTTGCATTATCCCCAACCGGCATCAGATTGGTCCAGAGCGGCGCTCCGCCATCCACGCCGATGCATTGGCCAGTCATGAACGCAGCCCCCGGAGAAAGCAGGAAGTTCACCAGTGAGGCAACTTCAGCTTCGGTGCCCAGGCGACGAGCAAGGTTGTTGTCTGCCATCCGCGCAAACATGGGCTTGATGAAGTTTTCATCGTAACTGTCAAAGCCGGAGGACGCGATCCAACCCGGCGCAACAGCATTCACCCGCACACCAGCCTCTGCCCATTCAACCGCCAGCGTCATGGTCAGATTCTGCATACCAGCCCGTGCCACACCAGAGTGCGCCATCCCCGGCATACCACGCCACATGTCTGCAACGATGTTGACGATGGCCCCGCCTTTGCTCTTGCGCATACTCTGATTGTAAACTTCACGCGCCATCAAAAAGCCGCCTGTGACGTTTGTCCCGACAACCGCGTCAAAGCCTTTTTTCCTGATCGATGCCGCAGGGCTTGGATACTGTCCGCCCGCATTGTTCACCAGACCATGGATCACACCACGCTCTGCAACGATGTTCGAAACCGTTTCCGTAACAGCCCCTTCATTACGAATATCCAGTGAATAGGTGGAGACTTTCCCGCCATCCTCACTGATTTCATCAGCCACCGCATCAAGTTTTGTCTGCTTGCGGCCAAGGAGAACTGTATGGGCACCCAATGCTGCGAGCTCATGGGCGATACAGCGACCAATGCCACTGCCTCCCCCGGTCACAATCATTGTTTGCCCATCAAACAACCCATCTCGCAGGACTGATGCGTAACGGGACGGTTCATTGCTCATTCCAAATTCCCCCTGCCACTCATGCGGCTTATTTTTAAACAAAGACAGTCGCCTCAATAACCCAGGCAGGGGGTGACCACTTCACCCCGTACCACTTAAATCCACTCAGGCAGGCGCATTAGCCTCAACATCACATTCATCTTCCCAAACCACCGGGCGGTCAGGCATACACTGCACCACGGTTTGATAACGATCTTCAAGACGCATTCTTTTGATCTTCATGGTCGGTGTGAGGTAACCATTCTCGATGGTCCACATGTCGTTTGCCACAATGATCGTGCTTAGCTTCAGATGGCTTTCAACGGAGCTGTTGATGCTGTGATAGGTCTCTTCAAGGCTTGTGCGTACATCTTCCCGCGACAGACCATCGGTCATCTCGCCGGAGAGGAACACCACGGCTGCGGGTTGCGCAAGGTCAGTCCCCATTACACAGGCTTGCTCAACATATGTATTGTCAAACAGCATGGCCTCAATTGGCACTGGCGCAATGTACTTGCCCTTGGAGGATTTGAAGATTTCCTTCACGCGGCCCGTAATACTCAGGAACCCGTCAGCATCCTGTTCAACCTTGTCTCCCGTATGGAACCAGCCATTTTCTATGGTCTTTGCAGTCAGCTCGGGATCCTTGTAGTACCCTTTGGTCACAGAGTCCCCGCGAATGAGAAGCTCACCTTCATCAGTGATCCTGATCTCAAGCCCTGCAAGCGGCGTACCGATTGTTCCAACCTTATCCTTACGGAATGGGAAATGAGAGGACGCAAGACCTGCTGTCTCGGTCATGCCCCATCCCTCTGTAATGTTGATGCCCAGCTTCTGGTACCATTCCAGAACTGCCTTGGAGATTGGCGCAGAACCACTCCCGATAAGCTTCGCATTGGTCAGGCCGAGCTGTCCGCGGATTTTCCGCTTCACATACCAACTCAGGATCGGGATGCTCAAAAGCCTGTCCAGTTTCTTCTGCGGGACCCTGGCAAGGATACTGGACTGGAACTTCATCCAGAGACGCGGAACAGAAATGAACATGGTCACTTCAGCAGCCCGTAAATCTTCAGCAAAGGTATCCAGAGATTCCACAAAGCTCACTTCAACACCGGCATAAAGGCTCACATGCTCAACAAGAGCGCGCTCGGTGATGTGGGCCAGCGGAAGATAGGAGATCATGCGCTCATTATGACCCACGTCCAAAGACTGGGTTGGAGCCCATGCGCCATATGCAATATTGCGCCAGCTTACTTCCACGCCCTTAGGATTCCCGGTAGAGCCAGAGGTGTAAACAATGGAGAACAGCTCATCCAGCTCCGGCCTGGCAAACTTTCCCTTAGGCAAAGGATCATGCGTTTTGACCAGCTCCGTCCAGCTATATTCACAATCTATCGTGTCATAGGGAAGCGCGATTTTTACCACGCCTTCACGGATAGCTTTCTCACTCGGTGCGAAGTCATCCAACTTGCCCATGAACACCGCTTTGGCATCTGCATGGTCAATAATGTAACTGATCGTGTCTGCAGAAGCGGTATAATAAATTGGCGCTGAGATATATCCAGCGGCCTGAATTGCAAAGTCAGCCAGAAACCATTCTGCGCAATTCTTGGAGAGAATACCGATCCGGTCCCCCGGTTGGAAACCCAGCGACTGGAGTGCAGTAGCCATACGCCGGACAGTGTCGTAACACTCCTTCCAGGTGAATTCTGTGAAATGTCGGTTCACGGGCTGTCGCAGATAAATCGATTTTGGTTTCTCCGTGGCCCATTTTTGCAGCATTTCAATTGGCAGTGCGTATTGTGTACCCATGTTCCCTCCTCTGATGTGTTGGCACAGCCTCCCTGCTGGTTTCAACACTATCGTATTGCGCGACAGACTTCGGCATTATAGTCAGCTCATACAAATATGAGCATACCCTGCATTTCTTCTTCCTTCACCGCATTCGAACATCTGTTTCCGGGTAAACACATACCTCAAAATTTAGGGGGACCACTTATGAAGTCCAGGAGGGTTTGCGTTTTTGTAAAAACGACTTCACACCTTCCTGTCCCTCATCCCCAACTACAGCCCTCGCAAAAGAGGAAGCTGCGCTCTGGCGCAGGTCCTCCTGTTTAAGCGAAAGCGTTTCCTCAACCACCCGCTTGGTGGCAGCAACAGCATCCGGCGCACAAGCCAGAACCTGCTGTTTCAGATCCGCTTCTGCGGCCTCAAGCTCTGCCTGATCTGCTACAGCCATGTCGACCAGACCAATATCAAAGGCCTCACCACCGGTCAGCTTGCTTCCCAACACAAGCATTTTTTTGGCTTTTTGGTAGCCCAGACGTTTGGTCACGTACTGAGCTATCTGAGCAGGCGGCAAGCCAATCCGTGTCTCAGTAAAAGCAAATCTGGCATCTTGCGTCGCAACCACAAAATCGCAGGCGCTGGCCATACCCAGACCACCTGCCATGGCAGCCCCCTCCACCAAAGCGATGGTCACTTGCGGTTGACTGGCGATCATTCCAAAAAAAACAGCAGCTTCCAGACTGATCTTTTGCGCGACCGCCTCGGCCTCATCCCCGCCAGCTATGATCTGCTGGAAGGACTTCAGATCCCCTCCGGCACAGAACACACCACCAGCGCCCGTGAATGTGATGCCACGGATACTGCGATCATCCTGCACATCACGCAGAACTCTGGAGATTTCAGCAATCACCTCACCCGTCAGCGGATTACGCTTTTCAGGCTGGTTCAAAGTGATGGTCAACCAACCATCTTTTTGCGCCAGAAGAACGGCAGAAGTTGTTGTTGCATCACTCATCAAATCACCTCCTGCGCAATGGACTGCGGAACCGGAACACTCTGTGTCAGCAAGGTCTGGCTGTACGCCTTTGCCTGCGGATCAAGCCGCAAACTGGCGATGCCGCCACCGCCAAGCACATCATCAATCAGGAAATTGAGCGCATGACAGCCCGGCAGGTAGAAACGAGCCACCTTACCTGGATTGAAATGCGCAAAGGTTTGGGCAACAACGTCTTCACTCAGCGCTGCCGCAATCCACGGCAACCATTCCGCTTTTCGCGCAATCACGCCGACATTTGCTTTATCGCCTTTATCACCACTACGCGCATAAGCCAGCCTGATCAGCGGAACATCAACCATCTCCTCATCGGACGCAGCCTCTTCCAAAACCGCGGCGCCCCCAACAACCGGCGCTGCACCTGTCGCAATCACAGGCTCAAACGGAACCGGCTCTCCTTCCAGGAAAACCTGGGGCGACACCGCTGAGCGCTCCACAAGGAACGAGAACAACCGCACAACAGGCGACGGCCTGGGCCGCCCACCGTTAAACGTTGTCATCCCCGGAGCGACAGACAATCCCAATCCAGTCAGCTCGCGCAAAAGCAACCCGGCAGCACGCTGATCCACATGCCGCGCGGCTATCTTCAGGACAACCTCTTCGTAGGTGCCCCGGCTTACAGAAGCTGCACCGACCTGAGACCCCGCCCCCACGATCTCTACGGAAACTTCCTGATATCCGGGCGCACCAAACTTTTTTATCACCGTCTCGGCACGACCAATCGCAAGGTCAGCAAACACCTGCGCCTTCTCACCAGCGTCAAAGCCCACATATGGGATCATCAACCCAATACGGAACCCATCCGCCCAGGTTGCCGAAACCTTCAGACTTTCAGGCGCTGAACGTCCTTTCGCACCTGAAACATGTACACAATCTGCCGTTATCGCCTCAACCTTCACCCCGGAAAAATCGCAGGTCACATCAGGAAGCAGATAAGCGTGCGGATCACCAATCTCATAGATCAGCTGCTCGGTGACAGTGCCAACGCTCACAAGCCCACCACTGTCTTCCGGCTTGCCCAGATCACAGCTTCCATCTTCATAGACAGTCGCAATCGGGTAGCCGATCTTCTTCACATCCGGCACGTCCCGCCAGTCCGTAAAGTTGCCGCCGGTCACTTGCGTCCCGCACTCCAGCAGGTGTCCAACAAGGCTGCCTGCAGAAAGGCGGTCATAATCCGCCCAGTCCCAGCTAAAGGCATGGGCACATGCAGCCAGTGTCAACGCACTGTCTGCACATCGACCTGTGATGACGATATCTGCACCAGAGTCCAGGGCAGCAACAACAGGTTGCGCACCAAGGTAAGCATTGATGGAAGCGACCTTCTCCGCTTTCGGGAAAGCCTCATCAGTGAACATTTCTGTCACGCCAGCTGCATGATACGTCCCGGCCTCCGCCAGCAGATCATCACCAATCACAACAGCAACCTTCAGATCCAGCTTCTGCTCAGCAATCAGCTCGCGGATCCTGACAGCACAACTCTCTGGATTAACGCCACCGGCATTGCTGAGAATTTTTGTTCTGGATGCCGCAATTGCTTTCAGATTGAGTCCAAGCACCTGCTCGACAAAATCCGTCGCATATCCAAGATCAGGAGACTTCTGACGCGCCCTTGCCATGATGGATAGTGTAATCTCTGCCAGATAGTCATAAACAATGTAATCAAGCCCTCCAGCCCGCAACAATTGCCTGGTTGCAGCGACAGAGTCACCCCAAAATCCGCAAGCCCCCCCAATACAAATTGGAGACCTACGTTTACTGTAGCTATGTTTTTCCGTGGTTTTCATGGTCATTTTGACGGAAGCCTGTTTTACATACCAAACGTACGGTATATAACAGTCCCCGAAGCGTCAAGCACTTCAGCAAAAACCCCGTCTTAAGGCTAAGATTGATTATGGTAAGCAAGTTGGACATGAAGAAGCAGCGCGGGGAAAACACACGCAAAGCCCTCATTAAGTCAACCATCGATTGCCTCGACCGGCTTGGCTATGCAGAAACCTCAATAAACCGTGTGCTCGAAGGCGTTGATGTCAGTCGCGGTGCCTTGATGCATCACTTTCCCTCCAAGGAAGATCTGGTGATTGCAACGGTCGACTTCCTGCTCTCAAGAATTCTGCGCCACTACAAACAGGAAAGTCCAAATTCCTTTCCTTTCGCACAAGTAACTCATTCGGGTGATGGAACACTCGCCGACGCACTCGTCATCTACTGGAAGAACCTCATCGACACCCCGGAAGGCCGTGCCTTTTCTGAAATCATCATGACAACACGCACGGACAAAGCCTTATCCCTGCGCATATCCCCCAAACTGGAAAACTGGAATGAACAACTCAACCAGTTTTTCCTGCCGCCGGGTCTGAATGACGAGGCGATTGAGGACGTAACCCTGACCCTCCTCATCTGGCGCTCCTTCATCCGTGGTATGATTTTTCAGCAGGAGTTCCACAGCGACCGGGCCTATATCGAAAAAATCATCCGCAAGTTCGCCATGATCATGGAACCACATCTGAAGCTGATTCAAACCCGGAGCGGCGCATAATTAATGACACCCCAGCTGCTCTCCAAAAACGCTCCAAGCCTGTTGAGTATCATCTTACATTAACTATAGCAGCCGTCTTACAGATCATTGCGCAAAAGATTTGGTCCGTTTTGCCGCTGCGCATGGCAATGCGCCTGAACTCTCTGATTTTGCGAAAGATATTCTCAACTAAGTGGCGCCATTTGTAAACTTCAGGGTCCTTCGACAGCGCTTGCTTGCGTTGCGGTCTTTGGGAAATACAGATCATGGCACAACGCTCATTCAGATCCTCAGTGAGCCAGTTGCTGTCAAAAGCCTTGTCCGCCAGCAGCCCGCCAAAGTCGATGTTGCCAATCAAAGGAGCCACGCCTGCCGTGTCGAGCCATACCCGAATCTGGTGTATGGGGCTTTTGGACCAGCAGCGTACGGGGTTGATTGATGATTGACTCAACATTTCACCCCCCTGGAGATATGCTGTTGATCAGCATGCAAAATTGACCCAGCTGGTGGGTTAATTGGTTCTGTCGCAAATTTTAGAGGCGGTTAGAATACACCTATGGTCTGCACACAGTTATCCTGCGAGCGCCATAAACT